>JBCCSK010000260.1:0-8890 GCA_039200205.1 Planctomycetota bacterium | reverse complement strand
GGTGGCCCAGCGGCCATCCGTATCGGCCATGGGAACGGGGATGATGTCATCATCATGGGTGACGAAGCTCTCCGGGCTGTCGAGACCGTCAACTTCCTCGACGGGGCCAGAGGCCCCGCCTGCGGTGACTCGGCGCGCAAAGTGCCACCAGCGAACGAGTTCGACGCACTTGGCATCGAGTCTGGTGACGAGATCGGGCCAGTCGATCGGCACGAGGACCGCGTTCGTGAAGTTGGAGGTCGCCGTGCACCGCACGCATGTCGGGGAATATGGAGGTTCGCAGCAGGTGGTCCGGATCGGGCGCTTCGATCCAGCGCCGGAACCGACCGTTCCAGGCGGCGACGGAGCGCGACCAGCGCACGTTCGTCGCCATGATGTCTCCCGAGCATTACGGGTAGCCGGCCGAGTGAAGCCCGTCGACGACGATGCGCTCTCCCTTGCGCACGTAGTCGACGCGCACGCCGCGTACGCACCGCGTGAGCTCGCCTTCCTAGAGCGAATCGAAGGGGGCGTGCTTCGCGACGAAGCGGCGGACGTCGTCGAGCTCGCTCATCGCACAGCGTAACCTGCAGCGCATGATGCCCACGCCGTCGGCTCCGAGCACGGGGACGTCGGCGCGGTTCGATCCCCCCGAGGTGCCGCCACGCTGCGCTTCCCCGCGATGAACTCCACGGATCCCCCGTCCTCCGACGCTCCCGAAGGCTTCGACGCCGACGGATACTGGAGCGCCAACCTGAAGGTGCTCTCCGTGCTCCTCCTGATCTGGTTCGCCGTCTCGTTCGGCGCCTCGATCCTCGGCGCGGATGCGCTGAACGGCATCAAGCTCCCCGGGACGGGCTTCCCGCTCGGGTTCTGGTTCGCACAGCAGGGGTCCATCTACACGTTCGTCGTCCTCATCTTCGTCTACGTGTTCGCGATGAACCGCATCGACCGGCGCTTCGGCGTGTCGGAGGACTGAGCTGACGCAATGGACGTCAAGACCTGGACCTTCCTGATCGTCGGCGTCACGTTCGCGCTGTACATCTGCATCGCGATCCGCAGCCGGGCGGGGAGTACGAGGGACTTCTACGTCGCTGGGGGCGGCGTGCCGCCCCTCGCCAACGGAATGGCGACGGCCGCCGACTGGATGAGCGCTGCGTCGTTCATCTCGATGGCCGGCCTGATCTCGTTCAAGGGCTACGACGGTTCCGTCTACCTGATGGGGTGGACGGGCGGCTACGTGCTTCTGGCTCTGCTGCTCGCCCCGTATCTGCGCAAGTTCGGGCGCTTCACCGTGCCGGACTTCGTGGGGGATCGCTACGCCTCGGGCACGGCGCGCCTCGTTGCGGTCGTGTGCGCGATCTTCGTGTCGTTCACCTACGTGGCGGGGCAGATGCGCGGCGTCGGCGTCGTCTTCGGGCGCTTCCTCGAGGTTCCGGTGGAGATCGGCGTGGTGATCGGAATGGCGATCGTCCTGCTGTACGCGGTGCTCGGAGGAATGAAGGGCATCACGTACACGCAGGTCGCGCAGTTCTGCATTCTGATCTTCGCGTTCATGGTTCCCGCCGTCTTCCTCGCGATCATGATGACGGGGACGCCGGTTCCGCAGCTCGGGTTCGGCGGCGTCCTCCAGGGGGAGATCGGCGACAGGATTGCGAACGGCGAGACGATCTCGCTGCTCGACAAGCTCAACGGACTGCACGCAGAGCTCGGGTTCGCGCCGTACACCTCGGGCTCCAAGGCGGTGATCGACATCTTTTGCATCACCATGGCGCTGATGGTCGGTACCGCCGGCCTACCGCACGTGATCGTCCGCTTCTACACGGTGCCGCGCGTCAAGGATGCGCGTCTCTCCGCGGGCTGGGCCCTCCTGTTCATCGCCGTGCTCTACACGTCGGCGCCCGCGGTGGCGGCCTTCGCGCGCACGAACCTGATCACGGCGGTCGAGGGCGCTCAGTACGCTGCGGCGGACCCGTCCGGCGGGGATGGCGTGACGACTCCCGACACCAAGGTCCTTCCGGACTGGTTCAGGAACTGGGAGGACACGGGCCTGATCGCGTGGATCGACAAGGACGGCGACGGTCGGGTGAGCTATCGCGCGGGCGCCGCGTTCGAAGGCAAGCTCGCGTTCACGACGGGGCCCGGTGACGAAGCCGGTCGCGGTTCGCACGGCGAACGTCTGGTCTCGAACGCGCCGACGCCCGGCGAGAACGAGCTCTACATCGACAAGGACATCATGGTCCTCGCGAACCCGGAGATCGCGCAGCTGCCGAACTGGGTGATCGCGCTCGTCGCTGCGGGCGGGCTCGCCGCCGCGCTGTCGACGGCGGCAGGTCTCCTGCTCGTCATCTCGACCGCGGTCAGCCACGACCTGCTCAAGCGGACGCTCGTGCCGACGATCTCCGAACGTAACGAGCTCATCGCCGCGCGCATCGCCGCAACGGCTGCGGTCGTGGCCGCTGGCTACCTCGGCATCAACCCGCCCGGTTTCGTGGCGGAGGTCGTCGCGTTCGCCTTCGGACTCGCCGCGTCGTCGTTCTTTCCGGCGATCGTGCTCGGCATCTTCTCGCGGCGCACGAATGCCGCGGGCGCGGTCTCCGGGATGGTCACGGGCATCGGCTTCACCGCCGCCTACATCCTCTATTTCAAGTTCGTGAACCCCGATGCGAACGTCGAGGAGAACTGGTGGTTCGGTATCTCACCGGAGGGCATCGGCTCGATCGGGATGGCGCTGAACTTCCTCGTGACGACCGTCGTGTCGCGCATGACCGCGCGTCCCGGCGACGAGGTGCAGGCCCTCGTCAGCAACATCCGGATCCCCGCCGGCGCGGGCGCGGCGCACGAGCATTGATCCCGATCTCCTAGGCGGACCCTGCGCCGAGGTTGGCCATCAGATCGGGTTAGCATCGCACGCATGTCGACCGAACTTCCGCTCGCACGCGGCGTTCTCGAGGACGTCGTCGTCGATGCCGGGCGCTTGCACGTCGGCGGATGGATGGCGCTGCCGGGGCAGGAGATCGATTCGTACAGCGCATCGTTCGCCGGCGGACCCGCCGAACCGCTCGATGCGACCGATCGGCCGGACGTGGCGACCGTCATCCCCGGGGTCGCGACCGGACGGCACGCTGGCTTTCGCGGCTCGCTCGCTCTGTCGGACGTCGCGTCCGAAGAGTGGCACGAGCTTCGAGTGGTCGGTCTGAGCGGCGATCGTCCCGTCGCGGAAGTCACGCTCGAACTGCCGCTCGCGTTTCGCGAGTGGCCGACGCCACCGGCGCCGCTGATGGTGCGCGTCGCGCACCTGGATCAACCCGCGCTCTTCAAGCTCGACGGTCTGCGGAGCCTGCGCGACCTCTTGTATGCCGCACGCCGGCACGTCGATCTCGACGATGTCGAGGCGATCCTCGACTGGGGCTGCGGCTGCGGCCGCAAGACCCTGCCGCTGACGAAGCGTCTTCCCGGCCGCGAGATCCAGGGCTGCGACGTCGATCGGGACGCGGTCGACTGGTGCGCGGGCAACGTCGACGGCGCACGGTTCGCCGTCATTCCGACGCGTCCTCCGACGCAGTACCCGTCGTCGTCGTTCGACCTGATCCTCGGCGACTCGATCTTCACGCATCTCGAGCGCGACGCGCAGCTCGCATGGCTTTCCGAATGCAGTCGCCTGCTGCGCCCCGGCGGTGTCCTGGTCGCAACCGTGCAGGGCGAGCGCGCGCTCGAGCTGGTCGCCGACGAGACGACGCGCGCGGAGACGCTCCAGCACGGCGTCTGCGACCGCCTGGTCGACGACACGCTCGCAGGAGTGCTTGCCGAGGGGAGCTATCGAGCCGTGTTCCAGACGGAGGATTGGACGCGTCGCGTGTGGAGCCGCGCGATGCGCGTCCTCGACGTTCATCCAGCCGCGGCCGGCGGCTTCCATGACGTCGTCGTTCTCACTTCGTCGACCGGAGGATCGCGAAGCGCTTCGCGCTCAGGCCCGCGCCGTCACTGAACGCCCATGACGACCGCCGTCATCCGTCGAAGGTGAACGACACCGCGCCGGAGAAGTTCGACGTCGGCACTCCGTTGTTCGAATCGCGGTACCAGGCCTGGCTGTACCAAGTGCTCCCCGGTGTCGCAGGGACATTGAACGTCGGGCGCGGGATCGCAGTCGTATCGAGGACTGCCGATACCTGACCGCTCGTGCCTGCCGCGAACAGCTGGCTGGTCATGCGTCCGATCGCTCCGCCGAGGCACAGGTTGCCCTCGCTTCCCGCTGGATTCGGGACGAACCCGGGCATGTCCGAGACGAGGAAGTAGCCCACCGACATCGGCGGGATCTGGAACGCCTGGAGGTCGACGTCGTTGACGGTCGCGTCGGAGCTTCCCGTGGCCGCCATCTCCGCCGAGAACCCGGTCGAGTTGGCGACGCCGTCGCACTCCGCGCGGTCGAACCGGTAGTCAGGGAGCTGGACCACGCTCCGACTGTTGGTGCCCGGAGGGCCGGGCAGGTTGATCGTCGCCGAGAAGAGGCTGAGAGCATCGTCATCGGGCAACAGCGCCCGACTCGAGGTCGTCAACGAGTAGTTGGGGTCCGCGACGCCGTCTCCGGTCACGTCCAGGAATCCAAAGAGATTCGTGAGCCTGCGCCTTTCGACATAGGGGGTCACAAGTCCCAGTGATGCCTTGCCGAACGCGGTCCCCCGGCGGTCCATCCCAATACTCCAAAGCAGGTCCGGAGGCAGGTCGAGCGCGAGACCCCCGCGGATCACGAGTCTGAAGTCATCCGCCGGGTCGCCATCGCGTACCCCGGTGAACATCAGTCGACCGTCCTCGTTGATGGAGTGGGGGATGAACTGCTGCCAGCGCGTTCCTCCGGCTGCTGCGATGATCGGCGGCACCGGCAGGCCGGCCATGGCCAGGAACCCACTGCCGAAGTCGACGATCGATCCGTCGACGACGAGGACGCGACGCCGGTTCACGCCGAGGCGCGCGACCGCCGCCCAGTGCGTTCCGTCAGGGCTGAGCACGAGGGACGAGTCGAAGCGATCGACCGGCTGCGAGCTGCCGCCCACGAGGTCGCCGGGCGCGAGGAGGACGGCCTTCGAGGGAAGCTCGACGTACACGCGCCGATCGGGGAACGTGCCGTTCGTGATCGTGGCTTCGGCGAGGATCCGATCGACGGTCGACGTCCGTACGTAGCGGAACGCGAGGTAGGTGAACCCGGGCTGACCCTGGACGGGCTCTCCCGCTTCGATGAGGAGCTGATCTTCGAGCCAGACCGAATCGCGAGGGTTGGCCGAGTCGATCGTCGCGGTGTAGACGACTCGCCCCTCGGCCATGCGCGCCGACCTGAGCGCGATCTGCGTCACGCCGCCGATCGTTTCCGGCGCTCTCAGGATCTGTGGGGAGGAGTCCGCCGGCCGCTGCCCAGCGATGGCAAAGACGTCTGGATCGAAGGTCACCGGAACGGTCCAACCCCCGCCGATCCCCGTCTGGGCATCGAATCCGACGCTGGTCACCGTGACCTGGGAAGGGCCGTTCGGAACCGACGAGCCTTCGAAGAGTAGCGCGGTCGGGACGGTGGTTTGCGGCGGAGCGGCTGCGAGCGTCAGGGCGAGCAGGAGCATCGTTGGGAGAAGGGCAGAGGTGGGGGCCGGCGGAGCAGCGCGCTACGCCGGCACCCTGATCTCATCACGGATCGCCCGTCCGCGCATGGTCTCCACGGCTTACGGGGCCTCCAGGTGGGGTTCCTCCCCGTCGAGACGGACTCGAAGCGCCGGTCAGGCGGCCCGCGTCTTCAACCGTCGAACGTGAACGACACCGCGCCGATCCATGCCGATGCGCCATGACTCATTCGGAGGACGTTCGAGCGCAAGCCCTCCGAGGATCACGAGGCGGTACGACTTGGTCACGGTGGCCTGCGACGGACCGTTCGGGAGCCGACGCCCGTCTTCATCAACAGATGTGCTCCAGAGCCGTAGGTTCCGTTGAGCGTCGTATCCTTCCAGCACAGCGGCGACGCGGTCCTCCCCCAAGATCCAGATGCACAACGCCACGATTCGCAGCGCACTGACGCTCGTCACCATCGCCACGGCCTTCGTGGCGTGCTCCGGCGAGACCGAGCCCCAGGTCGAGCCCCGCGCGAACCCGAGCGCTCTCGACCTTCCTGCGAGCGTCGAGATCCCGGTCCCGACCGACCCCTTGCGCAAGGTCGAGTTCGTCGAGAACGAGTCGGAGACGGTGGCGGATCGGCTTCTCGAACTCTCGGCAGCTCTGCAGAAGCGCCGATTCGGCGAGCTTTCCGACTGGTTCGCCGACGACTTCGTCGGGCACGCGCTCGTCGGGATCCCGGCCGCCGGAACCGCTGATCTCGCCGGCGACGTGCGACGAACGTCGCACGACGTGTCGTCCGCTCCGATCGTCGATCGCGACGGATTCGTCGGGTCCTTGGCGGAACTCCTCGAGCCGTGGAGACACGTCGATTCCGTGCTCTGGAAGGTCAAGGCGGCCGACTTCGAGCGCGCGCGTCCGCGCTGGGGCCGCATCAAGATCGCCCTGCGGTTCATCGGTCGCGACGCGGAAGGAGGCGCGGTGTCCGTCCACGGCAAGGCCTACGCGCGGGTCACGCTGGACCGCGGTCGCTACTTCGTCGACCGCTTCGAGATCACCGAGCTCGAGACCGACGCGCGCAGCGCGCCCATGTTCGTCGACGTCGCAGCCGCGGCCGGCCTCGCCCACGCGTGGCCGCGCTTCGGGACGCCCGACAACGACAGCTTCCACTGGAACGGGGCCGCGGCGGGCGACATCGACGATGACGGCGACTGGGATCTGTTCGTGCCGAGCGACGGCCATAACTTCCTGTACGTCGCGCAGCCGAACGGCACGTGGAGCGAGGAGAGCGGTGAGCGCGGCGTCGCTGCACCCGACGCAGGGACGGGCGCGGTCTTCTTCGACTGCGATCGCGACGGTGATCAGGATCTGCTCGTCGGGCACGTCGGCTGGCGCGGGGGCGACGACAGCGTCGGCGGGCACACCCTTCAGCTCTACCTGAACGACGGGAGCGGGCGCTTCACGAACGCCGAGGTCGCCGGGCTCGACGATCCGCTGGTGGCCTACTCTCTGACCGTCTTCGACCTCGACGGCGACGGCTGGCTGGACGTGCACGTCTGCGGCTACGGGCGCGTCGAGGACGAGCACAACGATTCGTGGATCGAGGCGACCAACGGCGCGCCCAACGCGCTGCTGCGGAATCTCGGCGCGGGCGAGGACGGGCAGTTCCTGGGATTCGCGGACGTCGCGGCAGACGCAGGGGTGACCGACACGCGCTGGAGCTACGCTGCGGCCGCCGCGGACGTCGACGAGGACGGTGACCAGGACCTGTACGTCGCGAACGACTACGGATCGAACCGCCTTTGGATCAACCGCGGCGACGGGACGTTCGTCGACGAGGCGGAGGCGTTCGGTCTCGTCGATCGCGGCAACGGAATGGGAGTCGCCTTCGGCGACCTGTCCGGCGACGGCCGCCCCGATCTCTACGTGTCGAACATGTCTTCGACCGCCGGCAATCGGATCCTCGGCCGCCTCGGCGACGACATCGGGGAAGAGATGGTGGCGCTGCTCGGGAAGCTCGCGGCGGGCAACTCGATCTTCGTCCGCGACTCGGACGCCGCGACGTTCACGCGCCTCCCCCGCGAGCGCGGCGGGATCGGGGCGTCGTGGGCCTGGTCGCCCTCCCTCGTCGATCTCGACCTCGACGGAGATCTCGACGTGTTCTGCGCGAACGGCTTCGTGACCGGCAAGCTCGCGTTCGACACGTGAAGCACGTACTGGCGCCACGTGGTGGCGTCGAGCTGCTCTTCCGAGCCCGAGTCCGGCGTGTTCCGGACGACGACGGTCGGCAGCGCGGGCTTCCTCGCGCGTCACAATTCACAGATCTTCGCAGAGGGACGTTCGTTCAGTGGGAACGAGCGTGATCGGCTGTTCCTGAACGACGGCGCGGCGACGTTCACCGACGTGTCCGACCTCTCGGGAGCGGACTCGCCCAACGACGGGCGCGCCGTGATCGCGCTCGACGTCGACGACGACGGCGACCTCGATCTCTTCGTGCATGAGACGCAGCGAGAGCGTCACACGCTCTATCGCAACGACCTCGCGGCTGCCGGTGCGTTCGTCAAGCTGCGCCTGCGCGCGACGACGGGGAACGCGGAGGCGATCGGGGCGACCGTGTCGATCTCTGCCGGTGAACGGCGTACGGCACAGGTGCTCTCGCGCGGAGCGGGCTTCCTCTCCTGCCAGGCGCCCGAGCTGGTGTTCGGACTCGGCGGCGCCGAGGCGGCGACCGCCGAGGTCCTCTGGCCCGGCGGCTCCCGTGAGCGATTCGAGGGCCTCGCCCGCGGCGGCCGCTACGAGCTCGTCGAGGGCAGCGGTCGCGCTGTTCCGTACGACGCTCGGCCGCGTCCACTGCCGACGCCGAAGCTCCCCGGCCTGCGCGTCGGCGTGGGGGACCGCGTCGAACCGTTCGTCGTGGCCGACGGTGCTGGGGACGACCTCACCGTCGACCCGGCGACGCTCGCGGAGGACGGCCGGCTCTACCTCAACCTCTGGGCGAGCTACTGCGCGCCCTGCGTCGCTGAGCTGCCGCTCCTCGAGGACTGGCACGATCGCAGCGACACGAACGCGCTCGCAGTCTCGGTCGACGCACCGTCGGCGCAGGCGAAGGCGCTCGAGATCCTGCAGAAGCGAACGTCCGGTCTCGACGCGCGCTTCGTCCGCGAGGCGACGCTTCGAGATCCTGACGGCACGCGTACCCTTGACGATGTGGTCGACCTCGCGCGGCTTCCCCTCCCAACGACGCTCGTGCTCGACGGAGCAGGCGTCGTCGTCGACGTGATCCAGGGTCCGATCGAGGGGCCGCGCTGAGTCGCGTCGTCTG
>JBCCSK010000259.1:0-8894 GCA_039200205.1 Planctomycetota bacterium | reverse complement strand
CGTCTCCGGCTCGCCGATCCCGATGTGCGCGCCGGCGATGAACGGGTTGTCCTCGACCGGGTTCGAGAAGCACACGAGCTTCGCGCAACCGAGGCCTCCGTCGCTCGCCGTCAGGCGCGCCGTCTCAAGGACGACCTCCGCGAAGCGCTTGACCGCGTCGACGTTGATGCCGGCGCGCGTCGTCGCCAGCGAGACGGACGAGCACACGCGCTCGGTCTCGGACAGCGCTTCGGGGATCGACTCGAACAGCGCGAGGTCGGCGTTCGTGAAGCCCTTGTGGACGTACGACGTGTAGCCGCCGATGTAGTCGATCCCGATCTCGGCCGCGGCCGCGTCCATCGCGCGGGCGAAGGGCACGAGGTCGCGGCTGCCCGACGCCGCAGCGACGAGCGCGATCGGCGTCGTCGAGACGCGCTTGTTGATGATCGGAACGCCGAGGTCCGCCTCGATGCCGCCGGCGACCTCGACGAGGTCGCGCCCGTGGTGGACGATCTTCGCGTAGACCTTCTCGCACGCCGACTCGAGGTCGGGGTCCGCGCAGTCGAGCAGGCTGATGCCAAACGTCGTCGTGCGGATGTCGAACGTCTCCAGTTCGAACATCCTCACGGTCTCGAGGATCTCGTGGTCCGTGAACGGCATCCCGCGCTCTCCTCCTCAGACGCGGTGCATGAACCGGAAGACCTTCTCGTGCATCACGCGAACGACGTAGTCGCTCTCGCCCCCAAGGCACTGCAGCGCGTCCTTCATGTGTGAGAAGTCGCGCCCGACCGGCACGGCGCACGTCAGCACCATGTGGAAGTAGTCGCCCACGGTGCGCTGGCTGATGTCGCGCACGTCGCACTCGTTCTGGGCGAGCGCAGCGGTGACCTCGGCCAGCACGCCGGGCCGGTTGCGACCGACGACGGTGACGACGAGGCCGACCCCGTCGGTCGTCATCGGCTCGGGCATGTGCGGCAGCACCTCGCGCGCGCGGTCCGCGTCGGGGCCGCGGTCGGGAACCGGCGGCGCGTAGGCGCCGGCCGGGCCGACGAGTCGCACGCCGGCCGCAGCCGCGGCCTCGGCCGCCTGCGGCGTGACGACGGTGCCGTCCTCCAGGTGGATCTCCGGTCCGCCGAGCCGGCGGACGTCCTCTGCCGTCAGGAATCGTCGCGTCATCTCATTCGCCTCCGAACGGCTCGGGCCCCGACGGACCGAGGCGCGACACCGTCGCGCGGCCGTTCTCCACCTGGACGACGTACGTGCCGTCCATCGACTTCATGCGCGCCCACAGCTCGCTGCTGGGCCCGGCGCTCGCCTCCGCGTCCGCGTAGACGACCTTCATCCCGCGCGAGAACGCCAGGTCGAGCGCAGCCGGCGTCGCGATGACGTCGGGGCCGAGCAAGAGCTCGCGCGCGCCGGGCGCCATGCGGCGCACGTCGGCCTCGGTCACGAGCTTCTTCCCCACCGCGGCGGATCCCCGACGGGATCAAAGGTGCTCCGCGAGGTCTGGGTGCGGCTTCGGAATCACGACGTGGCGCGCAAGCCGCCCGCTGTCCTCGGCGCTCCGCGCGCCGGCCTGGACCGAGCTGCGGACGTCGCTGACCTCGCCCGTCATCGTGACGTAGCTCTTGCCGCCCAGCCCGTTCGCCAGGCGCAGTTCGAGCAGCTCGACGTCCGCCTCCTTCAGCGCGACGTCGGCCGAGACGATGCACGCCGCGACGGTCGTCGTCTCGACGACGCCGAGCGCGTCGAGCTCGGCCGCCATCGCGGGCGGGATCGGCTCGTCGCGGCGGCGGATGGTCTCGCACACCCGCGGCTCGACCTGGGGGATCAGGAGCTGGTCGACGAGGTCGCCGCGCGCGACCTCGGCGCCTCGCCGGAGCGCGCTGCGCAGGTCCTCGACGCTGCCCGTGAAGAGCACGACGTACTTGCCCGGCTGGACCGGCGTCGCGAAGAGCAGCTCGATGTCCGACTCCCACAGGATCGCGTCGGTCATCTCGATGCCCGCAGCGACGCTCGCGGTCTCCAGGAGCGCGATCGCCGGCTGGATCTCGGCGCCCGAGAGCGTCGGGTTGTGGTCGTTCTTCTGCATGCCAATACGCGCCGGCCTCTCCGCCGGCCACTCGTTCGTCCTCGGTCAGCCCTCTGCGTCGAATTCCACGTGAGGACCGATCGTGCGGCCGTCGGCGAGCTCCATCTTGTCGATGATCCCGACGATCGCGGTCTGGAAGCTGACGTCGTTGCCCTTGCCGATCGTCGACCTCGCGGCGCGCCCGTGCACGACGAGAACGCGCTCGCCGATGCCGGCGCCGATCGGATCGACGGCGACCATCGTCTCGGCCGAGGCGTCGCCGTCGGACGTGAACGGCCTGACGATGAGGAAGCGCACGCCCGTCAGAGAGTCGTCCTTCTTGGTCGACCAGACGGTTCCGATGACGGTTGCAACGTGCATCAGCCGCGCCCCCGCATCGAGTCGGGCCGCCAGTCCTCGGGGGCGCCGGGCGCGTGCACGTCGTCGACGATCCCGACGATCGCCGACTCGTACGCGAAGTCTCCGTCCCCGCCGCACGCGACGCGCGCCGCCTTGCCGAAGGCGACGATGACGTGCTCGCCGACGTCGGCGCCAATGGGATCGACGGCGATCACGGGCGTCACCTTCGGCGCGCCCGGTTCGTCCATGTCGTCGCACGCCTCGATGACGAGCAGGCGCTTGCCGCGCAGATCGTCGACCTCCTTCGTCGCCCACACCTGGCCGACCACGCGTCCGAGGAACATGGCTAGCGCCCCTCCCCCTGCGGCGCGTCGCGGACCGTCTCGATCGCGCGGCGCACGGCGGCGACTGCCTCGTCGATCTCCGCGTCGCCGCCCGCGAGACGAAGTCGACCGACCGCGCCTGTCGTTCGCATCGACGCGATCCGGATCGGCGCCGCCTTCTCGGCCTCGTTGGCGCAGCGGACGACGTGGACCGCGGGCGCGACCTCCAGCGTGTAGAGCGTGTCGTCGCCCAGGACGAGCATCCCGCCGCGCGCCTGGTTCAGCATCGCGGCGTGGTGCGGCGTGATCTTGCGGATGACCTCGTCGGTCAGGACCTCGGGCGCCGGCTGGTCGGCCCACGTCGCGCCGATCGCGCGGAGGATCTCGGCGCCCGCCTGTAGCACCTGGCCCTGGTCCGCGCCGTGCACCTCCAGGCTCCCGAAGTGACGCTCGGTCGTGAGCGCCCCCGGCGCGACGTCGCAGCGTTTGAGAGCTATGTCGAGCAGGCGGTTCACGACGATGCCGGGGCGCACCTCCAGCCAGAACGCGCTCTCCCCCTCGACGGGGAAGTAGCCGTCCGACTTCATGGCGCTGATCGCGGCGTACTGCGGCTGCATCTGGTCGAGATGCACCGCGCCGCGCAGCTCCACGCTGTGGAGCGCCGTCGCCACCGACGGCCCTACTCGGCCTCGGGCAGATAGCCCTCGAGGTCGGTCGCGGGCCGCGGGATGACGTGGA
Source organism: Planctomycetota bacterium (assembly GCA_039200205.1). Taxonomy (GTDB): domain Bacteria; phylum Planctomycetota; class UBA1135; order UBA1135; genus Saltatorellus. Next base: position 5,423 of record JBCCSK010000259.1, on the reverse strand, counting down.
CGCTGACGAGCTCGCCGACGCGTCGCGCGGCGGCCGCGCCGGCCTCGGTCGCGGCCTTCACCGCGCCGACCTCGCCGCGCACCATCACGGTGACGAGGCCCGCGCCGGACTTCTCCTTCCTGAGGAGAGTGACCTTGGCGGCTTTGCACATCGCGTCGGCCGCTTCGACGGAGCCGACGAGACCCTTGGTCTCGATCAGGCCGAGCGCGATCTCGGATTCGGTGGCCATCGGGGGATCTTGGAGTCAGAGGGGAGGAAGCCGGCGCCGCGTTCAGGCGGTGCAGGAATGGGTCTGGACGTCGTGGTGCGGGCAGCCCTGGCACGGGCCGAGCGGACAGCCCGCGCCCGCGTTCTGGAGCATGCGCTCGATCTCGGCGGTCGAGAGCGAGACGCCGTTCTCGGGTGCGGTGCTCGTGGGGCGCGGCTCATTGCCCGGAGCCTGTCGCGCCGCGGGGGGCGGCGCCGGCGAAGCTGCGGGCCTGGTGAAGCGCGGCGCGGAGCCGAGGCCGTGGACGACGGTCGGGTCGGGGCGCACCGGATCGGCCGTGCGCGCCATGACGACCGGAGGCGGAGGCGGAGCGCTCGCAGTCGGACGGCGCACAGGCGCCGGCGCGCTCGGAATCTCGGGCGGCGCCGCGGCCGCGCGATGCGCGAGCGCAGGGTCACCGTCCATCATCGAACCGCGCGGCACGCCGGCGCCGGTCAGCGCGGCTGCGCGCTCGTGGTCGCGTCGCTCGCGCTCCTTCCAGTCGCCCGTCGGGAACGCGACGCGCTTCAGGTTGACGAGGTGCCGCGCCGTGATGTTGTCGCTCGTGATGTTGCCCGCCTGGGGCCCGCAGCCGAGCGACATCGCGGGCACGAGGTTGCTGGAGTAGCCGACAGCCCCCATCGAGGACGGACCGTTCGCGACGATGCGACTCGCGGGCTTGTCGAGGAAGAACGCGTCGAGGACCTCGGAGTCGGTCGCGTGCACCGCCATCGTGTGCCCGAGCCCTCCGTAGTGAAGGATCTTCTTGGACGTGGCGCAGCCCTCCTGCCAGCCGTCGACGACGTGGATCGAGAGCAGCGGACAGAGGATCTCGATCGACAGCGGGTGCGCCTTCCCGACGCCGTCCTGGAAGGCCAGCAGCACGGTCGTCGACTGCGGCACGTGGAAGCCCGCCATGTCGGCGACGCGCCACGGGTCGAGGCCCACGATATCCGGGTTCATGTGTCCGCCGGCGCTGCAGAACGACTCCAGTCGAGCGCGCTCGGCGTCGTTCGCGACGTGCGCGCCGCGGGCCTGCATCTCGACGAGGAAGCGCTGCGCGATCGGGCGATCGAGCACGAGCGCCTGCTCGGAGCAGCACAGCGTCGCGTTGTCGAAGCTCTGGCTCGACACGACGGCCTCGGCGGTGCGCGCGAGGTCGGCCGACCGATCGACGTAGCACGGCACGTTGCCCGGACCGACCCCGTAAGCGGGCTTGCCGCTGGAGTACGCCGCGCGGACGAGGCCGCTCCCGCCGGTCGACAGGATCACCGACACGTCGCGGTGCTTCATCAGCGCGCCGGTCGACTCGATCGTCGGGTTGGAGAGACACACGACGAGGTCGGGCGGACCGCCGGCGCGCTCGATCGCGCGGCGCATCACCTCGCACGTCTCGCCGATGCAGCGCTTGGCGCGCGGGTGCGGGCTGATGACCACCGCGTTGCGCCCCTTCACCGAGATGAGCGCCTTGTACATCGCCGTCGACGTCGGATTCGTCGTCGGCACGATGCCCGCGACGATCCCGACGGGCGTCGCGACCTCGTGGATGCCGTTCCGCTCGTCGCGCGAGACGAAGCCGACCGTGCGCTCGTTCTCGATCGAGCCCCAGACGCCCTCGGACCCGAAGAGGTTCTTGAGGACCTTGTAGTGGACGCGTCCGATGCCGGTCTCGTCGACCGCGATGCGCGCGAGGTCGTACGCGGCGCCGGCGGCGGCGCGGGCCATCGCGGCGCAGACGCGGTCCGTCTGCTCCTGCGTCCACGACGCAGCGATCTCCTGCGCGGCCTTCGCGCGGGAGACCGCGTCGCGCACCTCCTGGAGGGCGCGCAGGTCGGGATCGAGACCCTTCACGGTCGGACGACTTCGCGCGGGTCATCGCCGCGCGCCAGACGATCACTTGGGCTTGACGCCCGGTGCCCCCATCGGCGGCAGGATCTTCGCCAGCTGCTCGTGCGGCCGCGGGATCACGTGCACGCTGACCAGCTCGCCGACGCGGCGCGCGGCAGCAGCGCCTGCGTCGGTGGCCGCCTTGACCGCGCCGACTTCGCCCTGGACGAAGAACGTCACCAGTCCGGCCGTCACGCGCTCATGACCCGACAGCTCGACCATCGCGGCCTTGACCATCGCGTCGGCGGCCTCGACGGCGCCGACGAGTCCTTTCGTCTCGACCATCCCGAGGGCCATCGGCCGCTTGGACGTCGTGGCGGGCTTCGCCATGGGGTGGAGCTCCTCGCTCTTCTGGGGAATTCGTCCCGCCGGCGCTCGTCGCGCCGTACGGAGAGGCAACGCAGTCTAGGAGGGCTCAGGTGCGCGGGCAACGCGGGGCCGCGGATGCCTACACTGACGCGATGATCCGCCGCGGCTCTCGCTCAGGCCCGGTCCCTCCGGGCCGTCGAGGGCCGAAGCAAGTGGCAGGGGCCCGCACGTGACGCCCGGACCCGCCAAGAAGCTCACGCGCTTCGACGCGACCATGCTCGTCATGGGCGGGATCCTCGGCATCGGGATCTTCTTCAATCCCGCCGACGTCGCCCGGGAGGTCCCGAGCGAGGGGCCGTTCCTCGCGATGTGGCTCCTCGGGGCGCTGGCGGCGCTGTCGGGCGCGATGACGTTCGCCGAGCTCTCCGCCGCGTTCCCGCGGACCGGGGGCTGGTACGTCTTCCTGCGGGAGGGCTTCGGGCGGCGGCCGGCGTTCCTCTTCGCCTGGGTCGTCCTCCTCGTCGTCTCGACCGGCGCGTGTGCGCTCGTGGCCGACTTCTTCGCGACCCAGACCTGCGCCCTCTTCGGCGCCGGTGACGGCGCGCACGTCTGGATCGCCGCGGGCGTCGTCGTCGGGATCACCGGCCTCGCGCTGTCCGGGCTCAAGAGCGGCGCGCTGTTCCAGAACCTCTGCATGCTGCTGAAGATCGCCGCGGTCGCGACCTTCATCGTCTTCGGGCTCGCGGTCTTCCGCGGCGGGCCGGAGCTCGCCGTCGTCGCCGAGGTCGACCGCGACTCGACGGGCCTCGTCGACGGGATGCTCGGCGCCTCGCTCAGCGTCCTCGTCTCCTACGGCGGCTGGCAGCTCATCAGCTACATCGCTCCCGCCGTCGAAGACCCGGAGCGAACGCTCCCGCGCGCGATCGTCGTCGGCGTCGCGGGCGTCGCCGTCATCTATCTCCTGATCAACCTCGCGTACCTGCGCGTGCTGGGCATCGGCGGCCTCGCGACGCACGAGGGCCCGCCGATGGCGACGCGCATGGCCGAACTCTCGCTCGGTGGCTCGGCCGCGACCACGTTCGTGACGGCTGCGATGGCGGTCTCCGCCCTCGGGTTCCTCGTCGCCACCCTCATCACGACGCCCGGGATCTACGTCGCGATGGCGAACGAGGGGCTGTTCATGAAGAGCTTCGGGCGGATGCACCCCACCACGGGTGCGCCCGTCCTGGCGCTGGTGACGCAGGCGACGCTCGTCCTCGCCTACCTCGCCTGGAGCGTGTTCGACAAAGCGCACGTCAAGACGCTCACCGGCGCGGTCGTGTTCGCCGAGTGGATCTTCCACGGCCTCGCCGGCCTGGCGCTGATCGCGCTCGCGCCGCGCCTGGGGCCCGACCGTCCGTTCAAGAGCCGCTTCTTCCCGCTCTTCCCCGCCACTTACGCGGCCATCGCGGCCGCGGTCGTCGTCGGGAACCTGGTCGCGACCGAGCCTGCAATCACGATGCTCGGCCTGGGCGTCCTCGCCGCAGGCGTCGTCGCGTACGAGCTGTGGACGCGCCGATCCGCTTGAGTCGCGCGACCGAACGATCCTTCCCGCGGAATCACGCTGGTCCCGGGCCGAACGGAGCACCACAATGCGAGGCCGCACTTCGCGGAGCTGATCGGCACGGAATGAGCAGCGAAACCGGCGACTCCGCCGCACCCACGGAACGCGAGATCGAGCCCGAGGCGGGGGCCGAGGCCGACCTCTCGGAGCTCGCCGCGGCGCTCGACGTGAGCGAAGAGCTGCGCGCGATCGTCCACGACACGCGCCAGGCGATGCTGCGCAGCCTGAAGGGCGTCGAGCGCGGCCGGGGCGAGGGCCTCGCGCGCCGCGACCTCGTGGGAGAGATCGCCCTGGAGACGCGAGGCTTCTCCGTCACCGTGACCGACCGCGACCAGGAATACCGCGTCCGGATCGGCCGCGGCGGGCTGGTGGACGCGGAGTGCCAGTGCGACCAGTTCGCCATCGAGGGCGGCTGCCGCCACGTCTGGGCGGCCCTCGTGGTCGCCGCGCGCAGGCTCGGCCTGGGCGGCTGGCGCGCGGAGCGGACCGAGGTCCGCAAGGACGACCGCGTCCGTCGCGAGTTCCTCGACGCGGTCGTCGACGCCGCCGGGGCCGAGGACGGCGCGAGCCCCTGGGAGGGCCTGGAGAAAGAGGCCTTCCTTCGGGTCGAGTACGTCCTCGACGTTCCGGTCGCGGGCACGAGCTCCGGCTTCACCGTGGCGATCCGTCGCCGTCGCCGTCGCACGGACGGTACCTGGGGCGCCTCGCTCGACCTCGGCAGACGCGACTGGGACGACATCCGGATGGCGCGGCCGGAGGACCTCGAGATCGTCGCGATGCTCGACGGGCCCGGCGGGCGCGGGCGCGCGGTCACGGGCTACGACGCGGCGCCGACCAACTGGCACCTCGGCGGACCGGGGAGCGCCGCCGCGCTGCGCGTGCTCGTCGAATCGGAGCGTCTCTTCCTGGGGCGCGTCGGTGCGGCCGAGGGCGGCGCGGGCTCCAGCGACGACGAAGACGGCGAGGCGAGCCCGCTGCCCGAGCCCCTCGCGAACGAGCTCGACCACCCCTGGCGCGTCCGGCTCTCGCTCGGACGCGACGGCGACGAGGACGAACCGCTCGTGCTGAGCGGCGCGCTGGAGCGCGGCGACGAACAGCGCGAGCTGACCGAGGTCACGATGATCTCGTCCGACGGCCACGCGATCGTCGACGGATCGCTGACGCGGCTGGAGCCGACGTCGGCGGCGGGCGTCGCCGCCGTGCTCAGGCAGCGCGGCGAGCTGCGCGCGCCGACCGGGGGCGAGGCTCGCCTCCGGCGCGCACTCGCGCAGCTCGGCGCCTCGGCGATGGCGCCGGGCTCGCTGGAAGTCGGCCCCCGGATGTCGCCGCTGCTCGTCGTTCGCGTCCCGACCGACGCGGCCCCCGGCAAGACGCTCG
>JBCCSK010000258.1:0-8915 GCA_039200205.1 Planctomycetota bacterium | reverse complement strand
CGACGGAGCTCCGCCCGTCGGGCGCCCCCTCTTCGGCGGGAAGGAGCGGGAGCGCAAGCCCGTGGTACTCGGGATCGAGGATCGCACGTAGGTGCAGCGCCGCGAGCGCGCCGGGGCCCCGCATGCGGCCGATCTTGCGGACGGCGGCGGCGAAATCGGCTTCGGCGTCCCGCACCTCGCGGAGCGCGATCTCGGGCCGTCGGATCGCCTTGACCGCGTGCATGATCCCTCGCAGTCCACGGAGCGCGAGTCGCATCGCAAAGAGGCTGAAGCGGAACGGCAGCAGAAGAACTCGGCCGCCCTCGATCCAGTCCGCGTACAGCGATCGCACGCTCAGGACGCGTGACTCGGTCGGCATGCGGTGGAACGGGTACGTGCCGAAGACGGTGCGAACGAGGGTCCGGCGGTCGTGGCGAAGCCGCGCGACGACGGCGGGCCCGAAGCGCTCTTCGATCTCGGCGTCACGCGCGTCGGACGCATCGAGGAAGTGGAGCACCGTGAACGCGGTGGTCAGCTGCGGCGCCTCACCGGGCGCCTTCATCGCCTCCTCGTCCCCGTCCGAGTCCGCCTGCAGCTCGGTGCGATCGAGCCAGCGTCGGTAGCTCGCGCGCTCTTCGTCCCCGATCCGATCGAGCTCTGCGAGCGGAATCGCGTGCGCGTTGTAATCGACGATGAGGCGCGCCGCGCGACTGCTGAGCGCACGAGAGATCGAGTGGAACCAGAGGTACGGACCGCGCACGAGCGTCCGCCGCCGCTCGAGGTCGATCGACCGAAGCGAGGCGTGGACCTCGCGCCCGACGCGCCGCGAGCGGCGCGCCGCGCGCTGGACGGCGAGATTGCCGAGCAGCTGGCTCGTTGCACGCGTGTCCGAGTGCGCGAGCAGGGCGCCGTCGAGTAGATCGCAGTAGAGGAGCACGGACCGCGCGACCACGTCGAAGCTCGCACCGCTGGAGGGCGGCGGCGTCCCGTCGAGACGGAACCGCTCCAGCTGCTCCAGGAAGCGCCTCTCGTCGTGGAGCGCCGCGGCGCTGGAGTCTCCGCCGTCCCGAGTCGCGCGCTCGAGGCGGTAGACGCGGCGCGCGAGCAGTCGCGCGTCGCTCATCCGCTGGCGCGCCTTGACGCTCTCGGTCAGGTGCAGGAACTGCGCCCGAGCGACCTGCTCGTGGAACGTCGTCGTGTCCCGCGCGAGCCGCTGCAGCCACGCGCCGATGGCGAGGAGGACGAGGCAGATCGAGCCTAGGATCTTGAGCGCGTCCCCGACGATCTTGCCGAGCCAGTCGAACGCCTGGCGGAAGATCCCGACGTCGTCGCCCGCCTCGGGCGAGCCCAGGACGAGCTGCAGGAGGACGTAGAGCCCTCCGAACAGGAGCAGCCGCACCGCCGGACGCGTCGTACGCGCGACGAGCGTCGCTCCCACGCGCCCGACGACCTCGCTCGGCGTCAGCGTCCCGCGCAGGTCGGCGAACCAGAGGACCCGCCCGAGCAGAGTCTCGAGGGACCGGGCGACCGAGCGGATCGTCCGCGAGGCCAGGCGACGACTCGGAAGGTCGGCCGCATCGGTCGGCGCCCACCGCCCGAGCACCGGAACGAAGCGAAGCGGCGAGCGCGCGACGAGGCGGGCGCCGCGCGCGATCCTGCGCGACGCCTCGACTCCGATCCGCGCTTCGACCTCCTGGCTCCGGACGGTGGCGAGGCGGCGGAGGAGGCGCTCGGCCAGGGGAATCGCGGAGCGCCGTGACCCGGGCGCGCTGCCGCCGACCTTCCGGGTGAAGTCGAGCGACGCGGCCGCTTCGAGCGCTCCGAGTCGGCCGGCGGCCAGCGCGCTCCGCTCGTCCTCTGGAGTGGCCTCGAGGCTCTGATCGTAGAGGCCGTCGACCTGCCCGCGGAGCCGCCAGCGCCGCGCTTCGATCGTCTCGCCGACCGCTCCCGCACGACGCCGCTCGCGCGGGGTGGGAAACACGAGAACCTCGCGGTCGAACAGCGACGCGTTCCGCCGGAAGAGCCTGTCGACCCCGCGGATCAGGAATCCGAGCGCGCGGAACGTTCGGATCACCGGAAGCGCGACCTTGAGGTAGGTCGCGATCCTCGCAAGTCGGGTCAGTCGCAGCAGTCGCGCGAGCTGCCCCGTCCCGCTCGCTGCGCCGTCGAGGCTCGCGAAGAGGCCGTAGGGCAGCGCCGGCAGGAAGTCCGTGAGGAAGTGCCGCGCGAGCCAGCGCCCGTCGACGCCGACGAAGGCGAGCTTGACGAAGAAGTCGACGAGCAGGAAGCCGCAGATCACCGTATCGACGGCGAGGCGCCACGGCGCAGGTCCCCGCGTGAGGTCGAGGAAGAGCAGGACGACGATCGCCGCGATCGCGACGAGGATCGCGCGCTCCCAGAGTTCGACCGCGCGCCGTCCGAAGGTCGCCTCGAGCTTCGACTGGAGCCGCTGCTCGACGCGCTCGGCCTCGAGTCGACGCACGCGACGAACGAGCCTCTTCCGCTCCTCGGTCCGCCCGGTCTCGACGTGCTCGATGTGCCAGCGGAGAGCGCCCGCCGCCTCGCCGAGCATGCGGGCGCAGACGCGCGGCGGCTGCTCCCCCGTCTTGAGGAGGGTCTCGTCCGCGAAGTCGACGAGTCGGCCCGTCCACTCGGCGCGCGTTCGACGGTCGGGGGCATTCGCGCCGATCGCGTGGAGGAGCGCGCGTCGCAGGTCGGGCAGGGCCTGGTCGACCTCCTCGCACACGGCCCGGGCGTCGACCTCGTCGGTCGTGCCGAGCGTGCTCGCGCGCCCCTCGACGAGTCCGCGCAGCTCCTCGGCAGCGAGCAGGGTGTCGAAGGTGCCGGACGTGACCTTGGCGGCGTCCTCCAGCTGTTCGCGCGGCGTTTCCAGCGTCGCGAGGGCCGCTCGACCGCGCTCGCGAAGGCGACGAATGACAACGCCCGCCGAGAGCCGCTCGACCGCTCCCGCTTCCTCGGCGCACCCGGCGCGGCGCAGCCGATCCTCCCAGCCGAGTGCGACACCGAGCGCCGGGTGGAGCTCCGAGCCCGACGTGGCGCCGAGCTCGCACTCGAGCTCCAGGAGGTCCTGCTCGACGCCCGCGAGGTCGTCGAAGCGCCCTCGCCGGTCGCGATCTTCGCTCCGACCCAGGATCTCCGCGAGCCGCTCTTCGAGCGCGTCGAGCCGGGAGGCTACAGCGGCTCCCGCGTCGTACTCGTTCGACTCGATCACGCTCACGATCCAGGCGGTCGCACGATCCTATCGACGCGGCCGGCCGAGTCCGCGAGATCCCGTGAATCCCACGGGCGTCCGCGGCGTACGACGCTGCTACCATCCCGCGCGACGTACGCGCCAGCCGACCCTGAAGGGCTCCGTGACGCACCTGCCCTCCCCCTCCCAAGACCGGATATGAACGAGACGTCGCAGGACCCGCAGTCGACCTCCTCCCAGGCCGCCGAGGAGCAGCCGAAGGCCAGTAAGGAGTCGATCTGGGAGGTCTACTACCCCTTCAACTCGGACGAGGACAAGCACGCGGTGCCCGTCGCCTCGTTCCCGATGATCATCTACTTCTGGCCGGCGATGGTCGCGTTCCTGACATGCGGCGTGATCCAGTCGTTCAGCAGCGGGGACCCGTCGACGACGCTCGGCTGGTGGGCCACGGCGGCGCTGACCTTCAACCTGATGGTCATCGTCACCGACCTCGATCAGAAGAAGTTCCTGATCGTGATGCTCCTCCTGATCCTGGCGGGGCTCGCGCTGTACGTCGGCAGGCTCAAGGGCTGGGCGATCATCGGCGACGTGGGACGCTGGTTCGGGGGCCTCGAGGTGACCTACAGCACCGCCGCCTACCTCCTCGTCGGAACGGTGCTGCTCCTGTTCTTCCTGTTCGGGATGACGCAGCCGCGCCTCAACTACTGGAAGCTCGAGCCGAACGAGTTCGTCCACTACGTCCAGCCGTGGGGCCGGGACCAGAGCATCCCGCGCCTGGGAAGCACGGTGACGCGCGAGGTGCCCGACATCCTCGAGCTCCTGCTGACGTTCGGCGGCGGCTCGCTCGTGATCCGACGCGAGAACCAGGTCGTGGCGCGCATCGAGCACATCCCGTTCCTCAGCAAGCGAATGAAGTCGATCGAGCGTCTCCTCGGCGTGACGCGCGTGAAGCACACCTGACCGGTCCATGGCACTCCGTGACAGCGACGGGCGCGCAGCGCTCGACCTCGCCCGCTTCATCGACGCCTCCCCCTCCCCCTACCACGCCTGCGACCGCGTCGCGGCGCGGCTCGACGGAGCCGGCTTCGTCGAGCTCGACGAGCGGGACCCATGGACCGACGTGCCGGGGCGCGCCTACGCGCGGCGCGGCGGTTCGGTGTTCGCCTGGGTTCTGCCGGAGGGCGAGCTCCGTCTCGGCTTCCGGGTCATCGGCGCCCATACCGACAGTCCGAACCTGCGCGTGAAGCCCCGGCCCGACACGGGTCGGGCGGGCTTCCGCCAGATCGGCGTCGAGGTCTACGGCGGCGTGCTCCTGAACTCGTGGCTCGACCGCGACCTCGGGATCTCGGGCCGCGTCATCGTCGAGACGGGAGGCCGCGCGCTGGAGGAGCGACGACTGCTCGTGGACCGCCCGGTCCTGCGGATCCCCCAGCTCGCGATCCACCTCGATCGCGAGGTCACCGAGAAGGGGCTCCGGCTCGATCGGCAGGTTCACATGTCGCCCGTCATGTCCGTCGGCGATCGCTCGGAGGGGGCCTTCGGGGCCTTCGTCGCCGAGGAGCTCGACGTGTCCGCCGGCTCGATCAAGGGCTACGACCTGATGGTCCACGATCTGACTCCGTCAGGCCTCCTCGGGGCGCGCCAGGACATGCTCGCCGCGCCGCGGCTCGACAACCTGTGCAGCGCCTACTGTGCGATCGAGGCCTTGATCGCGGCCGCTGACCGCGGCGCCGAGCGGCCGCTGGCCGTCACGCTGTTCGACCACGAGGAAGTCGGGAGCTCCAGCCGGGCCGGCGCCGATGGACCGATGCTCGGCGACGTGGTCGAGCGCCTCTTCCTGGGGCGCGGCGGAGACCGCGCCACCTACCTGCGCGCTCTGCAGGACTCGCTCTGCGTCTCGGCCGACATGGCGCATGCCGTGCACCCGAACTACCCCGAGCGCCACGAGCCCGATCACCACATCTACTTGAACGCAGGGCCCGTCATCAAGATCAACGCGAACCAGCGCTACGCGACGGAAGCGGAGAGCGAGGCGTTCTTCCAGGTCGCGTGCGAGCGCGCCGGCGTGCCGTTCCAGAAGTGGGTCATGCGCACGAACCTCGCGTGCGGTTCGACGATCGGCCCGCTCACGGCGTCCCGCCACGGAATGCGAACCGTCGACGTCGGCGTCGCTCAGCTCTCGATGCACAGCGCGCGCGAGCTCTGCGGTGCGAGCGATCCCGGCTGGATGATCGCGGCGCTGACCGAGTCACTCGTCATCGACGGGCTGCGCGCGTAGGAGATCGGGGGCGCCGACCCCGAACGACATCGTGTAGCGGGCGTTGACGTCGGTCGCACAGTGGAAGCGGTCGCGGCCCTCGCCGTCGATCCAGGCGAACCCATCGACGCCGAACGGTCCGACGTAGCCGAGCTCCGCGAGGCGGCGACCGACGTCCGGGGCGACCTCGGCGAGCCGCCCCGCGCCGTGGTCGAACGGAACGTCGTGTCGAACGACTTCGGCGCCAGCGTAGGCGCCTCCGCGCGTCGTCTGGCGGACGAGGCGTCCGAGGCGGACCTCCGCGCGCGAAACGACGCGGCCGTGCATCGCGTACTCGCTCGCGACGTCGACGAGGGGCTGCACGTGGACGGGGCCCGCCGCAAGCGCTCGCTCGCCCCAGCGCTCGGCCTCCGAACGCGGGCCCGAGTCGACGAGGCGGCCGCGTCCGGCCGCGCAAAGGGAGCGGCGCAGGAGCCATGCCGGAGCCCGGCCGCTGCCTGGGGCGCGCCGCGGCGGAGGTCGCCGGAGCGCCTCGCAGAGCTCGACAGCATCTCGGACGACGAGCGCGCCCGGCAGTGGATCGACCTCGGCGAACGTCTCGCGCGCGTTGGCGGCGACGAGGATCCGCGGGTCGACCTCGGTCTCGGGTCGGAGGTCCGCCGCGAGCAGTGCCTCGACCGCCGCTGGCGTCGGGCACCACGCCGCGCCGACGGTGTGTCGCGTGCGCGGCCCCCGTTCGCCCCGACGCTCGTCGAGCGCGACGTCCCCCCGCTCGAAGAGTCCGCCCTCGGCAGCCGGCCGGCGAAGCAGCTCCACCGCCCGGCGCTGGGCGACGCGAACCGCTTCGGAGGTCGGCCCCGGCGACCCGCCCGCCCGCAGCGCCTCCAGTTCGCGCTCGGCGCCGAGGTCCAGGACCCAGACGCGCCCTACCGCGGCTCCGGATGCCTCGAGGTCGTGTCGGTCCACTCGTCCAGTCGGTCGAGGTACTCGCGTCCGAGGCCGGCGCGGCTCCTCCGCTCGCGGTCGAGCGGTCGGCCTCGCAGCACGGCGGGGGTGAGCGGCGGCGGAAGCGCGTCGCGCCACGCGTCGAAGTCCGGTCCGTCCTCGAGATCGCGGCCGGTCCAGCGGCAGAACCACCGCGCCGCGAAGCGCACGTGAGCGACCTCCTCGCGACCGACCTGTCTGACGAGGTCCGCTGAACGGCCGTCGCCGGCCTCGCGCAGCTGCCGCTCGAAGCGGCGGGCGTGCTCCAGGTTGCCGCCCTCGAAGCCGAGCCCCATCAGCGCCACGTACTGCAGCGGCGTCTCGCACCCGAGGGTCCGCTGCCAGAACCAGTCGCGGACGGGGAGCTCGCCGTAGCGGCTGCCGAGCTCCTCGACGCGGCGCGCGTAGGCTGCCGCGTGCCGGACCTCGTCATCGAGGATGCCGAGGAGTCCCTCGCGGAACTCGCGCGGCGTCTCCGGGAAGGCCAGGAGCGCCCAGGCGCAGAGCTCCGCCGCCTGAATCTCATGGTGGACGAAGACGTGGAGAAGCCTGGCCACGGCGCTCGCCTGCGACAGTGCGCCCGCCCTCGGGATCCGCTCCGCCCGCTCGGTGACGACGAGGTTCAGAGCCCGCCCGGGACGACCGAGGCGCTCGGGCTCGCGGTGATGCTCGGCGAGGGGACCGCGTGGCCCGGGCGCGAGCTTCGTCGCGAGATCCTCGGACAGCACGTACTCGCGCGCCCAGTCCTGCCCGTTCGGCGTCACCCTCCGGTCCCCCTGGTGACCCGCGCCGCGTGATGGGATTCGAGGTGCGCGGCGACGCGATCCACCTGGTCGCCCTGGACCACGACCGTCTCCTCCTCGACGCGCGCCCCGGCGCCGAGGGCGTTGCCGAGGTCGCCGGCGATCGAGCGGAGCGCATCGGCCGACGGCGCGTCGGCCCCGGGCCAGGAGACGACGGTCACGGCCTTGCCCCCGCGGCCCTTGCGCTCCTTGCGAACGACCACGCGCCTTCCTTCCACCGGCTTCCCGTCGTCGGGCCCCGCGGGCGGATCCTCGTGCGCGTTCGAGTCCGTCTCGCCCTGCGACGCAGGCGAGCGAGCGAGCGCTCGAAAGGGGTTGTGAGTGAGCCCTTCGCCCCCCAGCTCGCGTCGTTGGTGTTTACGAGACATGGTCGAGGGCCTTCCCCTAGCCGGTTAACAGACCCGAAGATCCAGTTCTCGAGGGCCGAAAAAGGCGGCACGCAATGAAGGAACTTTTCATCCGCGGTCGCCAAAGTGTTCGCTCGTTTCGCTCGGATCGGGCACCGTTCGACGGCAGGTCGGGCCTCGCCACGAGCACTCTCGCTGCGAAGCGCTTTCTCGTTCCCAAGCATCTGCGACGCTTCACGGGTCACACGGTACCCGCTCCCCACACATGCTGACCAACGGCTTCACCGCACTCGTTCGACGCACCGTTCCGCTCGCCATCGCCTCGTCCGCGCTCACGGCGGTCGGCGCGGCGCAGAGCACGTTCCTCTCGCAGGACGGACTGATCTGCATCGAGTTCGAGTCCGCGACGCTCGTCGACGACTGGAGGCTCTCGACGTCGACGCCCGGATTCCTCGACGAGGGATACATCGAGTGGCGCGGCCCGAACCTGTTCAGCCAGCCCGGCCAGTCCGGCATCTTCTTCTTCGACTTCGAGGTCGAGGATGGCGGGCGCTGGAACCTCTCGCTCCGCAACCGTCACGAAGACCTGGATCCGACCGAGGAGAACGACGTCTGGATCCGCATGGACGACGGCCCCTGGATCAAGACGTTCTCGAACATGCCTGGCAGCGTCGGCGCGTGGACCTGGGAGACGCGCTTCGACCTGAGCTCGACGAACCAGCCGGGAGCGAACTACACGCTCACGCCCGGCACGCACCGGATCTTCTTCTCGGGCCGCTCGTTCGGCTTCAAGATGGACCGGCTGCACCTCTGGCGTCCGGGCAACCCGAACGCGACCAACCCGAACATCGAGGAGTCGCCGCGTCGCTTCGGGATCGACTACTGCGACGCCGTGCCGAACAGCACCGGCGTCGTCTCGACGATCGACACCCTCGGATCGCCGGAAGCGACCTCCGACGACGACCTGATCCTCACCTGCTCGGACCTCCCGGCGGGTGTCGTCGGGACGTTCCTCGCGTCGCGCTCGTTCGGCTTCGTCGCGAACCCGGCCGGTAGCGCGGGCAACCTCTGCCTCGGCGGCTCGATCGGGCGCTTCCCGGCCATCCTCGGGAGCGGGTCGGGCGGAGTCGTCTCGCTTCGATTCGAACTCGACGAGATTCCGCAGCCGACCGGATCCGTCGCGCTTCAGCCCGGTGACACCTGGCGGTTCCAGTTCTGGCACCGTGACGCAGGCAACGCCTCGAACTTCAGCCGCGGAAGGCGGGTGAACTTCGAGTAAGGCTCCAGCTCGATCAGGCGGCTGGGTCCCGAGTCGCGACGAGAGCGGCGACGGT
>JBCCSK010000257.1:0-8918 GCA_039200205.1 Planctomycetota bacterium | reverse complement strand
CCTCGGTGCCGTACCCGCTCGTCGATGACGTGGCGTACGGCATCGACTGCCCATGGAGCCGATCGGACGTTCTTCGCGGCCGGCCCGCTGCTGTCCATCGTCGCACTCTTCAGGCCGTGTGACCGACGAAGACTCGGCCAGGGCGAGCGGCCGTACCCGTTCGTGGGTTGCGGTCGCTCGCTCCTAGCGCACGTCGAAGTACTTCTCGCGGATCCACTCTGGCTGCCAGCGGTCGGGCTTTCGCTCGACCTCGTCGAAGTCGATCGAGAACGGCGCCAGCTCGTCGACCGTCAGCGGGTCGGTGTCGCCGACGAAGGCCCGCCAGTGTCGGAGTTCGTTCTCGAGGCGGGCGATGTGGTGGGCGAACGCGGGGCGCGGGGCGAGGTCGATCATCTCGTCGGGGTCGGCGGCGAGATCGAAGAGCTGGCGGTGGCCGATGCGGGGGTAGACGCAGAGCTTCCAGCGGCCGTCCGTCACCGCGCGCTGGGTCTTGCCCATCGACAGGAACAGCGAGTTGCGCACCTCGGCCGTCGTGCCCTCCCATAGCGGGCGGAGGTCGCGGCCGTGGAGATCCTCCTCGACCGGGACGCCTGCGAAACCGAGCAGCGTCGGGAAGAGGTCGTACAGATAGGTGAGCGCGGTGACGTGCAGTCCCTCGGGAACGCCTGGTCCAGCGATCATCATCGGCGCACGCAGGCTGTGCTCGTAGACGTTCTGCTTCCCGAGCAACCCGTGACTCCCGAGCGCGAGGCCGTGGTCCGCGGCGTACACGATCACCGTCTCGCGACCGTCCTCGCGGGCCTCCAGCGCCTCGAGGATCCGGCCGACCGCATCATCGAGGTGCTCGATCATCGCGTAGTACTCCGCGAGCTGGTCGCGCACGACCTCGGGATCGCGCGGCCAGGCCGCGAGCTTCTCATCGCGCACGCGCAGAAAGCCGTTGTTGAAGTCGTGCTCCGTCGCGAAGTTCGTCGGGAGCTCGGGTCGCGCTCGGTCCCGTCGGTCTGCGGGTGGATCGCGGGGGTCGTGCGGCGCGGTGAAGGCGACGTAGCAGAAGAACGGTGCGTCTCCGGGCGCGGTGCCGAGGAAGTCGATCGCCTCGGCTGTGAACGCCTCCGTCGAGTGCTGCTCGGTCGCGCGCTCGTCGACGAACTCGCCCGGCGCTTCCATGTCGACGACGGGCACCGCGAAGTGATCGGACATCCCGCCGAGCATGACCGTTCGCCCCGACGCGAAGCTGCGAGCAAACGAGTCCTTGCCGTTGTGCCACTTGCCAGTCGCGAAGGTCAGGTAGCCGGCTTCGCCGAGCAGCTCACCGAGCGTTCGGCAGTCCGTCATCCCGCCCGCGTCGATCGAGTGGTAGGCGCGGCCCGTGTGCAGCATCGCTCGACTCGGCGCGCAGACGGCCCCGTGGGACGCCCCCATGCAGTACGCGCGGCGGAACGAAGCTCCGGACGCGGCGATCTGGTCGAGGCTCGGCGTGGCGATCCCCGGATTGCCCCAGGCGCGGATCGTGTCGACGCGCTGATCGTCCGCGAACAGGAACAGGATGTTCGGCCGCTCATCGACGGATTCCCGTCCAGGAACTGCCGGGCTCAGGCACACGACTGCCAGACACAGGAGGATCGCTCTCATCCCGTGAGTCTATCCACGGCGCCAGGCGCACCGCTTCCCACGCGAGGGGGGTATGCTCGCGCCGCACCAACCGCATCCCGCCCGACGCCATGCTCTCGCTCTTCGCCATCATCGCCCTCCTCCACGCCCCGCTCGTCCCCGGACCTCCCGCGACGGCGGCGCCCGTCGTGAAGGACGACCAGCCGGACCTGATCACGCTGAAGGACGGCAAGGAGATCGAGTGCCGCGTGCTCCTCGAGGGCGACGAAGTGATCCTCGCCCGCGTCCGTTCGCGCAAGAAGGAGTTCCCGCGCGAGGACGTCTTCGAGATCCAGTCGATCGAGCGCAGCCTGCGCGACTTCTTCACGCGCTACGACGTCGTGCAGGGAAGCGGCGTCGACGGCATCGTCGAACTCGCGATGTTCTGCGAAGAGCGGGGGCTCTACGCGGAGGCTCGCATCCTGTGGATCAAGATCCTGACGCAGGATGCGGAGAACGAGCAGGCGTGGACCAAGCTCGGGGGCGTCTACAACGAGCGTCGCGGCTGGCGCCTCAAGGTGCGCGGCCGCTTCTACAACATCGAGCAGCTCCGCGAGCGCGTCGCCGATTGGCGGAACGCGATGGAGCTGCCGACGTCCCACTTCCTCCTGCGGACGGACATCGCGCCGGAGCGCGCGCTCGACGTCGCGCTGAATCTCGAGCGCGCCTACCTCGCGTACTACGACATCCTCGGCAAGGCCGTCGATCTCCAGGTCTTCGACGACGTCCCCGAGGTCAACGTCTACAAGAACCCGGACGACTTCCCGACGCCCAAGATCCAGGGCGATACGGCCTGGTTCAGCCGCGGCCAGAACACCGTCCACGTGAACGGCGCCGTCCCGAACGTCGGACCGCGCGCCGTGTTCCAGTTGACGCACTCGCTCGTCTACAACTCGTTCCGACGCACGATCGGCGGGAACGGGAGCATCGCGCCCTGGACCGAGCGCGCGATGGCCGAAATGTTCGCCGGCGCGGTTCGGGTCGAGAACGGCGTGGCGCGCTGGGAGTTCGGCACTCCGATCCAGCAGTATTTCCAGATGCACGCGAGCGACGAGAAGCCGCTCACGCTCAAGAAGCTGATCGCGGCCGGGTACGGCGCCTACAACAGCGGGACGGACGCGCCCCGCTACATCGCCCAGTCCTACACGCTCTTCGACTTCCTCCTCTTCGGAGAGGACGGCAAGTACCGCGACGGGGTCGGCGACTACATGGCGAAGTCGTTCAAGGGCCAGAGCGCCGCGACGCACCTGGAGAAGTCGCTCGGCGAGGACCTCGACGTCGTCGAGGAGCAGTGGACCGCCTACGTGCACTCGGTTGCGGGCCGCTGATCCCCACGTCACGCTCGACATGATCCAATCCGACCTGGCGCCGCTCCTCCGCGCCGCCGCAGCACCGCTCCTCGCCGCCGTCGCGGCCTGCGCCGCTTCCGAGGACAAGCAGATCCTCGCTGAGATCGAGCGGGGCGACATCGTCGTGACCGCGAACGGGCCGGCGACTCCGCTGCCCGCGACGGCGACGTACGACTACGCGCCCGGCTCGACGATCGTGCTCGCGGACAACCGGTTCGATTCGTTCGCGATCGAGGGCGAGCTTCGCGGCGCTCTGGAGCGACAACTCCGCGAGCGCGGCTTTGGACGCGGTCCCAGGTCGCGCGCCCAGTTCCTGCTGGGCTATCGCGTCGCGTCCGCAGACAGCGCCGTGCTGACCGACGCCGTCGAGGACTTTGGCATGCGCCCGCGGTTCCAGTCGCAGGACCGACCGCTCCAGCGCGGCGCGCTCCTGCTGGTCCTCAGCGACGCGCAGACCAGGGACGTCGTCTGGCGCGGGGCGATCGAGGGCGCGATCGACCCCACGCACACGGAGAAAGAGCGACGCGACCGCATCGAGACCGCGGTCGCGCTCCTACTCGACAGACTTTGAATCAGGTCCGCGACGCGTTGAAGATGCTCTGGATCGATCCGTCGAGCATCGCGTCGAACGCGTCGTCGGACTGCTTCGCCGAGAGGCCCTCGGAGAGCGCGCGCGAGAAGCTCGCGATCATTCCGCGGTTCTCGGTCAGTCGCCGGTTCGCCTCGTCGCGCGAGTAGCCGCCGGAGAGCGCGACGACGCGCAAGACGCGGTCGTGCTCGATGCAAGGGCGGTAGAGGTCGTTCTCCTCGGGCAGCGTGAGCTTCAGCATCACGTGCTGCCCGTCGGGAAGCGCGTCGAGGTGCTCGTGGATCGCCGTGCGAAGGAGCCCTTCCGCCTCGGCCTTGTCGGGCGCGTTGATGTCGACCTCGGGCTCGATGATCGGGACGAGCCCCATCGCGATGATCTCCTTCCCGATCTCGAACTGCTGGTCGACGATCGCGCGAACGCCGGACTCGTTGCCCGTCTTGATGACGGAGCGCATCTTCGTCCCGAAGACGTCGTTGCCCTTCGCGCGCTCGAGGAGCGCCGCGAGCGAAGGGATCGGCTTCATCAGCTGGACGCCGTTGCTCTCGTCCGCGAGTCCCTTGTCGACCTTGAGGAAGGGGACGATTCGCTTCTCCTCCCAGAGGAACTGCGACGAACCCTTCCCGCGGATCTCGCGGTCCATCGTGTTCTCGAACAGGATCGCACCGAGGATGCGGTCGCCGTTGAACGAGGGGCTCGTGATGATCCGCGTCCGCATCTCGTGGACCTTCGCGAACATCTCGTCGTCGCCCGAGTACTCGCTCTCCTCGACGCCGTAGAGGCGGAGGGCCTTCGGCGTGCTCCCGCCGCTCTGGTCGAGCGCAGCGATGAAGCCGTCCTGGGTGCGGATCTTGTGGAGCTGCCTGTCGAAGGTCGTCATGCCGGAGAGTGGGCGCGGGGTGCCGGGGGGGTCGGAGGAGGGCGGGGATTGTCACCGCGCCACCTGGAACGATCAACCGGGTCCGGGTCCGCCGTTCGGTACCATGAGCGCCGTGGGAGCGCAGGGCGGCGGGTGGACCGAGGTGCGCGTCGACGTGCCGATCGGGTGGCACGAGCTCGTCGCCGAGACGCTCACGTTCGGGCCCTGCACGACCGTCGCCATCGGACCGACCTCGGTCGCCGCCCCGCAGCCGGCCGACGATCGCGAGGCCGTGCGGACGTTCATCCGGGCCGACCAGGACACGCAAACGCTGCGCGACCAGGTGCGGGAGCGGCTCCGCGACCTGGCCGAGCGGTCCGGAGATCCGGCGCTCTCCGGCCTGAGCCCGAGCTTCAAGCCGCTCCCCCCCGAGGACTACGCGACGAGCTGGAGGAAGTCGTCGCGCCCCTTCCGCGTCGGCCGCCTCGTCCTCGTGCCTCCGTGGGAGGACTCCCCCCGGATGCGCGACGGGGACGTCCGGCTGACGATCGAGCCCGGCGGCTCCTTCGGCTCCGGTCGGCACGCGACGACGCGGACCTGCCTGCGCGTCATCGACGAACGGATCCGCGGCGGTGAGCGCGTGCTCGACGCGGGAGCCGGCAGCGGGATCCTCTCGGTCGCCGCGTCGCTCCTCGGAGCGCGGGAGGCCTTCGGCTTCGACCTCGATCCCGCCTCGCACCCGTCGGCCACGGCGCTGGCGAACGACAACGGCGTCGGGGACCTCTGCACGTTCCGCGAGGGCGACTTCGCCGAGCTCGACCGGGTCGACGGGAGCTTCGACGTCGTCCTTGCGAACATCTACGCCGACGTCCTGATGACGTACTGCTGGGACCTTCGGCAGCGCATGACGCCGGACGCCTGGTTCTGCTTCTCGGGCTGTCGCATCGACCACGTCGATGCCACGCGAGAGGCGCTCCTCGCCTCAGAACTGGTCGTCGACGAGGAGCGCCTTCGCGGTCGCTGGATGACGTTCGTGGGCCGTCCGGCAGCCGTCTGATCAGCGCAGCTTCTCGGAGTCCTTCTTCAGCGCGTCGACGTCGCGACGAAGGCCGGCCACCTCGTCGCGAAGGCCCTCGATCGCCATCCAGACGTCGCCGAAGCGCTCGTCGAGGTCTTCGCCGTCGTGATCGTGATCGTGATCGTGATCGTGATCGTGATCGTGATCGTCGTCGTAGATGTCGTGATGCCCGTGGTCGTCAGTTCGATGCCGGCCCTTGGCGAGCGTATCGTCGTAGATGACGCGCTGGTCCTGGTCGTCGCCCACGCGACCGAGACGGCGCTCCAACCTCTCGATCGCCATCTCGATCCGCTCGATCTCGAGCTCCGTCTCGAGCTCCCGCTCGCGACTCTGCAGGTCGCGCTCGAGCAGCAGACGCTCCTCGGCGAACTCCGCGCGCTCCTCCATCGCCTCGCGACGCGCCTCGAGCTCGCGCACGCGCATGTCGAGTTCGACCGCGCGGCGATCGCTCTGGGTCCGGAGCTCGATCAGAGCCCGCTCGACCTCGGCCTCGCGGCGTCGAAGCTCGCCCTCGACCTGCGCGCGCCGGGCGTCGAACTCCGCCTCGAGCTTGTCGCGCTCGGCCTCCGTCGCAGCGATCTGATTCTCGAGATTGGTCATCTCGACGTCGAGCTCGACGACGCGCCCGTCATCGTCGTCGATCCGATCCATCTCGCGCTCGACGCGCGCGAGCCGCTGCTGGAGCTCACGCTCGATCGCCTGGAGCTCCAGCGCCATGACGCGCGACTTCTCCTCGAGTTCGGCCTCTTCGTCGCCGCCCTCGGCGCGCTGAACGAGCTCGACCTCGGCCTGGGCGTACTCCTGCTCGATCGCACGGGCCCGCAACTCGAGGTCGCGATGCACCGACTCGGTCTCGCTCATCTCCGCGCGCAGGCGCGCCCGAAGCTCTTCGCGCGCATCGAGCGTCTCTAGCTCGTGGCGCGCTTCGCCGAGCTCACGCCGGCGCTCGAGTTCGCGCTGACGGAGGCGGAGCTCGGCGATCTCCGCCTCGAGCTGCTCGCGACGTTCGTCGGCGTTCGCGGCCTTCGCCTGGGCCGTGACCAGTGCGTAGGTGACGCCGAGAGGATCGGTCGGCGTTTCCGGCTGCGCGCTGCGGTGGAGGGGAACGGCCGCTGCCGCGGCCCCGGCACATGCGAGGGCGAGAGTCTTCATCGTTCGAGATCTGCAGGGAAAGCCCCCTCGCGCCCGACGTCGCCGCGCTGTCGGGTGTGGTGTTCGATGCGCGCTTCGAGGCGCGCGCGACGGTCCGCGAGTCGTACGGCACGACCGCGGATGGACGGGTCTGCGCTGAGGGCGAGGGCATCGAGCTCACTGCCGAGCGTCCGTAGCTCGGCGACGAGGCCCTCGAACGCGGCCTCGGGCGAGGCCTCGCGAGACGTCGGATGCGCGACGCCCGGCGCAACGGCCGCGAGCGTGAGGCCGACGGCGAGGGCGAGCAGGACGAGCCCGCGCCCCACGGGCTCGCGCGGTCGGTCCAGCGCGCGCTCGACGCGCTGGCGCAGGCCGCTCGACTCCGCCCGGCGCACCATGGCGACGGCCGCGGCCCCCGGAGCCGTCGGAGCTGACCACGCGGCGACCTCGGTCAGGCAGCGCGCGAGACCGAATCGATCGTCGGTCCACTCGACGGCGAGGTCGTCGGCGCAGAGCTCTGCACCCGCGACGAGCTCGCGTCGCGCGACGCGATTGAGCGGCTGGTAGAAGCAGGCTGCAGCGATCGCGTGCGCCAGTCGAGTCCAGAGCGGATCGAGGCGCACGTGGTGCGCGATCTCGTGGGCGACGAGCGCGCGCGCCAGCGGCCGGGGCAGGTCGAGCGCACGCGGAGGAACGCAGAGCTCGGGTCGGAGCGTCCCGAACGCGACGGGTGAACCGACGCTCTCGCTGACGGTGATGCGGAGCGGGCGCGCGAGGCCGACGTGTTCGCAGAGCATGCGCGCTTCGTCGACGAGGATGCCGCCGGTGAGAGGTCTGCGGCGGCGCAGGGCGAGGGCGAGGCGCAGCGAGGGAAGCAGCGCGCCCAGGACGCTGATCAGTCCAAGTGCGACGAGCGCTGCCGTCACGGGATCGATCGCCGTGCCCGCGCGCGAAGTGACGGGCACGGGATGCCCCCAGGGCTCGAGGCTCGGAGCGTCGAGTGCGAGCGGCGGCAGCTGCGAGGGAAGCTCGGCGGCGGGCAGCTCGATCCGGAAGCGCGACGCGGCGGCGCGCTCGGGCCAGGTCACCTGGAGAGCGGTCGTCACGAACGGGAGGACCAGCGCGCACTTCCAGACTCGCTCGCGGGCGCCGGCCCCTGGACCCGCGACGCGAACGATCGCCCAGGCCGCGCCGAGCAGGACCGTCGAGTGCACGAGATAGGTCCCGACCGCACCGAGGACACCTCCGACGTCGTCGATCACTTCGCCCCCTCCTCGCGTGCGCGACGCTCGATCAGCGCTCGGAGCGAGTCGAGGTCCTCGCCGTCGATCTCGGACTCGCGGACCAGGTGGTTGAGGAGCTCGAGCGGGTCGCCCCCGAACATGCGCGTGGTCACGTCCTCGACCATCGAGCGTCGGGCGTGATCCTCGGCGACGGCGGCTCGCCAGAGGAACTGGCGCCCGACCTTGCGGCGGGTGACGAGCCCGCGCGCCTCCATCTTCGCGAGCATCGTCGAGATCGTGGACGGTGCCCCGCCGCGGGCCGCGGAGACGACCTCGTGCACGCGCACCACGGAGGCCTCGCCCTCGCTCCACAGGACGCGGAGGATCGCCAGCTGGAGGTCACCCAGTCGCAGGGTGCCCTCCCCGGGCCTCGGTTCTGAGTCTTCGGTCATCGCTGCCTCCACGATCTACTACCGTGGTCGGATTTTGGCGACCGACTGCCGTGTCAATCCGCTGCAAGATGGACCACAAGACCTTACCGAGCAGCACTTTATGAATTTCGACCGCGGTCGGAATTCAAGCCTGCTCCCCCGCTCGAACGGCGGCCCGTCCACGCTCTGGCGCGGATTCCCGACGCTCGTGGGGTCCGATCCGCCGCGCGCGGGCATGGGGACGGCGGAGCGCAACGCATATGACCCGCCAACAGCCGATCGACGCACTACTCGCCCACTCCGACTGGATCGACCGCCTCGCCCGTCGACTCGTCACCGACCCCAACGAGGCGGACGAAGTCGTCCAGGAGGCGTGGCTTCGGGCCCTCGCCGCACCGCCCGAGAGCGACGAGAACCTGCGCGGGTGGATGGCCCGCGTCGTGCGGCGCGTCCAGGCGCGCCGCCGCCGCGCAGCCCTCCGCCGGAAGGACCACGAGGACCGAGCGCCCCAGCGTCGCGGACCGCGGACGCCCGAGGACATCGCGAGCGAGGCCGGACTCCAGCGCGACCTCGTCGACGCCGTGCTCGCCCTTCCCCCGCACTACCGG
>JBCCSK010000256.1:0-8920 GCA_039200205.1 Planctomycetota bacterium | reverse complement strand
GGATGAGGCCGGCGACCCGATCCCCAGCGCGAGCGTTCGAGCGTTCGTGGACCTCGGCTTCGGCTACAACGACTGGAACGTCGAGGACGAACGCAGCCGCCCGGCGGAACCGCACCTCCTCGACGCGGACGAGTCGGACGAGGACGGCGCGTTCACTCTCGACCCGCGAGACCTGCACGTGGTCACCGTCGAGGCGTCGATCCCCGGTCGCCCCGCGCGACAGGTCGCAGGCTGCGCGCCCGGCGCGCGGCTGGAGATCGTCCTCGGCAAGGGTGGCACGATCGAAGGCTCCGTCACCGTGGCCGGCGAAGCGGTCCCCGTCGTCGACGCCGAGGTCCGGATCTTCCACGGCGGCGACCAGAACGCACTCGAGCGAGTGCGCACCGACGCCGGCGGCCGGTACCGCGCGACCGGACTGCACGCGGGGTCAGGTGGCGTCCTCGTCGTCCCACGCGAGTACGCGATGGCGCGCTACGCGCCGTTCGAGCTCGAGCCGGGCGCGACCGCGCGCGTCGACGTCGAGGTCGAAGCAGGCTGGAGGCTCGCGGGTCGTGTCACCGACGCTCGGACCGGAATCGGCATCGCAGGCGCGACCGTCAGCGCGTGGGACTTCATAGGCAAGAACGTCATCACGGACGGGCGCGGCGACTACGCGCTGGAAGGGCTCCGCACGCGGCCAGGCACGGTCAGGGTCCGCGCGAACGGATACGGGGCGGCCGAGGTCGCGTACGAGGGGCAGCGCGAGGACGTCGACGTCGCACTCGAGCCCGGGCTCGACCTCGTCGGCCGCGTCGTCGACGAGTCGGGCGCACCGATCGAGGCGTCCACGGTCCTGGCGGTCGGGCTGCGAAGCGAAGCCGGGACGACGCGGCGCGAGTGGAAGCGTGCGACCACGTCCGCGGACGGGACGTTCACGATCGACTCGGTCCGCCGGGACCTCGACCTCGTTCTCCAGGCCCGCGCCGCCGGCTTCGGCGCACGCGTCCACGGGATTCCGCGAGCGACCGCGAACGTCAGCGAGCTCGACGTCGGCGACATCCGCCTCCGCCCCCAGGCGACGATCCGCGGCCGCGTCGTCCAGAGCGACGGAAGCTCTGTCGCCAGAGCGAGCCTCGTGGCCGTCGGACCTTCGGGCGTCGCGCTTCCGGACCAGACCTCGTTCCACGTCGGAAACGTGGACACGACGAGCGACGAGGACGGCGGGTTCTTCTTCGCAGGGCTCGGCGCGGGCACCTGGACGCTCTGGGCCCACGAGCCCGGCGGCCGCTCGACCCAGACGGTCCTGGACCTGGACGCGGGCGAGGAGAGGCAGAACGTCGTGATCCGACTTCCCGGTGGCGCGACGCTCGAAGGACGCGTCGTCGACGAGCAGGGGCGCGGAATCTCGAACGCCTTCGTCATGGCGGAAGCGACCGAGAGCGAAGAGTCGGCGCGACTGGCCGCGCAGTGCGACTCCGCCGGCGCGTTCAGGATCGAGGACGTCCCCGAGGGCCCGCTCGTCCTCGGCGTGTCCGCGCCGGACCCAGTCGACGGGGAGGAAGAACGAACCCGCTTCCTCCCACGTGTCCTGGAAGGCGTCGCGGCCGACGGGACCTTCCTCACCGTCCAGCTCGATCGGCTGGACGGCACCGTCTCCGGCGTCGTCGTCGACGGGAGCGGTGAAGCGGTCCCGCTCGCGTACGCCTGCATCCCGCTCGACGGGGCGGACTCCCACTCGATCTACGGCGTCCTCGCGGACGGCGAGGGACGCTTCGAGCTGGAGGTGCCGTCGAGCGGCGAGACGCGGATCCTCGCCTTTCCCACGCGGGCCCTCCGAGCCGGCGAGCAGAAGACCGCGGTCGAGTGGACGGCCGGCCGGAAGATCGAGGACGACCTCGCCGGCAGCGCCACGGTCCGCGCGGGCGATCGCGAGGTGAGAATCAGGGTCGGCGGCTCGTGACGCCGGACGCTGGCGTTTCGTTCGCGTGACGCCGCGTCGGCGTCGGCCCGGTGATCGGCGCCATGCGGGCGACGGCACGCCCGTTGCTCGAGGGCCCCCATGCCCTCCGCCCCTCTTGTTCTCGCCCCCCTACTCCTCGCGATTGCGCAGCCCGCGATCTGCGCGGACGGGCTGATCGAGCCGGTCGACACGGTCGCCCCCGAGCCCCGAAAGCCCGCCGCTGACCCGGAGCCGGGCGGGCCGGGACAGCGCCAGGGCGCACCGGCGGGCGAGACGGCCGCGCCGCCCGAGGCTCGCCCGGGCGCGACCCCGGCGAACGTCCCCGTCGACCGCTCAGACTGGACGTTCTGGTGGCAGTACAACCGCGACTCGTTCGTCGACCTGCGCAGCCGCCTCCACGCCGGCGTCGCCCACCGCGGCGGCGACGACTTCTTCCTCGGGCGCGGGCAGAGCGCCGTCAGCGCGCCCTCGCGGCGGCCGACCGACCGCGACGTTCGCGACCTCGTCGCCCCCGCGCTTCTGCACGTGCTGGAGACCGAGCGCAACGGAGAGCTCGTCGCCGGCGCGCTGCTCGCACTCGCCAAGATCGGTGACGCCCGGAGTCCGCGCCCGCTCCGCGCGGCGATCCTCCCCCACCTGCGCCGCGGTGACACGCGGGTCGCGGAGGCGGCCGCCCTCGCCCTCGGCATCCTTGGCGACGAGCGGTGCGTACCCCACCTCCTCGCGCTCCTTCGGAGCGACGCGTCCGGCCAAGCGCTGGTCGGGTCCGCCGCCGTTCCGGTGCGGATCCGGTCGTTCGCGGCGTACGGGCTCGGGCTCGTCGCCGACGCGTCCGCGGACGAAGGGCTCCACCGGCGCATCGCGACCGCGCTCGTCGAGATCGTCGAGGCGGATCGCTTCGCGCGCCCGGACCTCCAGGTCGCGGCCCTCTCGGCGCTCGGGATCGTCCCTCTCCCATGGACCTCGAACGCGCCCATCGGAACCCCCGCCGAGGAGATCGCGCGGGACCGCGCGTCGCTCGTCACCCACCTCGTCGACCGCCTCCGACGCGACCCGCGCCGCGGCGGCTTCCCGGACGTCGATGTCCGCGCGCACGCGCCGACGGCGATCGCGAGGCTCCTGACGCGGGGCGTGGCGTCGCTTCCGACGGGAACGACGGACGCCGCGCACGCCGCGGCGATGGAAGCGCTCCTCGCGATCGTCGATCGCCGCTCTCGGGAGCCATCCGTCCTCGTGGCGCAGTCCGCGACGATCGCACTGGGCGAGCTCGCGACCGCGAGCGATCGAAGCCACCCGCGCGGCGACTGGAACGAGCGTGCTTTCACCGAGCTCCGTCGACTCAGCGTTCGCACGCCGCACGGCCAGTCCGAGTTCTTCGCGCTGATGGCGCTCGCCCAGCTCGGCTCGCGGCCGGGGCCCGGACTCGCGCCGCTTGCCCTCTCGGCGGAGGTCGAGGACGCGCTGCTCCGAGCCCTCGCGCGCGCCCGCGGCCCCAAGCGCGCGTGGGCGTCGCTCGCGCTCGGCGTGTACGGCAGCGGTCTCCTGGAGAGCGGCGTGCCGGTGCCGCTCGACGTCGCGGACGCGGTGCGGAGCGAGGCGAAGCGCACACGGCGACCGTCGGATGCGGGCGCGCACGCGGTCGCGCTCGGACTGCTCCAGGACCTCGGGTCCGAGGCACTCCTCGTGGAGCGCATGGAGCGCTTCGCCCAGGCGGACACGCGCGGCTACATCGCGCTCGCGCTAGGGATGATGGGCGCGACGGGGTCGATGGAGCCGATGCTCCAGCTCTGCGAGGCGTCGCGCGCGCGGCCCGACCTCCTGGAGCCCGCCGCGATCGGCGTCGGCCTCCTCGGCGACCCCGTCGCGGTCGATCGGATGACGAACCTGCTGCGCGAGGCGCGCGGTGCGGCCTCCCTCCGCGCGGTCGCGAGCGCGCTCGGCCGGATCGGCGACAGGGATGCGCTGCCGCCGCTCGTCGCGATGCTCGGCGATACGACGACGCCGGATCCCTCGCGAGCGGCCGCGGCCATCGCACTCGGCATCGCCTGCGATCGATCGGACGAGCCGTGGCACGCGAAGCTCGCGGCGAACGTGAATTACCGCACGAACGTCAGCACGCTGACGAACGAGCTCGGCACAGGGATCCTCGACGTCTTCTGACCCGGCCCGAGCGGCCCTTTCGTCAAGATCACATCGAAGCGCCGAACGGCACATGGCGGCTGCCGTACGCTCTTCGCGTGACGACACCTGCTCCCCTGCCCGTGGGCGCCCTCGCGTGGCGCGTCGATCCGAACTGGCTGAGCTTCGAGACGACGGAGGAGGTCGAACCCGTCCTCGCCGACGCCGGGCAAGAGGCTGCGATCGAGGCGCTCCGATTCGGCATCGAGTGCAGCGCGCCGCACCAGAACGTCTACGTCCGCGGGCTGACCGGGACGGGTCGCATGCGAACCGTCGAGCGCCTCCTCGACGAGCTCGGCCCGGCGTGCCGCAACGCGGTCGACCACTGCTACGTCCACCGTTTCAGCGCGCCCGACCGACCGCGGCTGATCACGCTCGCAGCGGGCGAGGGGCGACGCTTCCGCCGCCGCGTTCGCGAGGTCCAGCGCTTCGTGCGGGAGGACCTGCCCGAGCTCTTGAACGGCAACGCGGTCACGGCGCGCCGCGAGGAACTCGAGGCCGACGCGATGAAGCGCACCCAGGAGATCACGGCGCCCTTCGAGGCCGACCTGCGCGAGGCGAGCCTCACGCTCGTACAGCAGCCGCAGGGCAACGTCGTGCAGACGACGATCGTGCCGTTCCACGACGGCGCGCCGGTCGACGCGCAGCGCATGGCACAGCTGCGCGAGAGCGGCGAGATCGACGAGGCGAAGATCGAGGAGTGGCAGGGCGCGCGCCAGACGTTCGCGAAGCGCTTCGCCGAGGTGACGCGCGAGGTCCAGGCGATCCAGATCGAGAGCGCGAAGGAGCTCATGACCGCGGTCGAGGAGATGGCGCGCCAGTTCGTGGAGGGCGTCACGGATCCGATCCGGCGCGAGTTCCCGGACGACGCCGTCGGCGCGTTCCTCGACGAGCTGGAGCTCGACATCGTCGAGTCGCTCGGTCGTCGGCCCGGGACGGCTGAGGACCACACGGACCTCTACGACGTGAACGTCCTGCTGGAGCCCGAGGGCGGCGCTCGGTCCCCGGTCGTCGTCGAGACGACGCCGACGATGGTCAAGCTCCTCGGCCTCGTCGAGACCGGCTGGTCCCCCACGGGCCCGACGCCCGGCGACTTTCGGAGCATCAGCGCGGGCTCGCTCCTGCGCGCGAACGGCGGCTACCTCGTGATGGAAGCGCGCGACCTGCTCGTCGAGCCGGGCGCATGGCGCGTCCTCGTTCGCGCGCTCCGCACGGGCCAGCTGGAGATCGTGCCCCAGGAGCTCTCCGTCCCGTACCTGCGCGCATCGGTCAAGCCCGACCCGATCCCGATCGAGCTCCGCGTCATCCTCGTCGGCGACGGGATGACGTTCCACGTCCTCGACGGCGCGGACCCCGACTTCGAGCACCTGTTCAAGGTGCTGAGCGACTTCGACTCCGAGATCGACCGCAACGAGAACGGAGTCCTGCAGTACGCGCGCGCCGTCTCGCAGCTCGCGAAGGACGAGGACCTCGCGCCGTTCGACAGGACCGCCGTCGCCGCCCTCGCCGAGCACGGCGCGCGGATCGTGGCGCGCGCGGGCAAGCTCACGGCTCGCTTCTCACGCATCGCGGACATCGCCCGCGAGGCCGCGTACCTCGCGGGCAAGCGCGGGAGCGACGTCGTGACGGCGGACGACGTGCGCGAGACCGTCCGGCGCACCAAGCGTCGTGCGAACCTCGCGTCGCGAAGGTTCCAAGCTCTGATCGAGCAGGGCACGATCGTGCTGGAGACCGAGGGGCGCGTCGCCGGCCAGGTCAACGGCCTCGCCGTGATCCAGGCGGGCCTCCTGACCTACGGCTTCCCCGCGCGGATCACGGCCACGATCGGGCCCGGCAACGCGGGGATCATCGACATCGAGGCGACCGCGTCGATGTCGGGCAGGATCCACACGAAGGGCTTCCACATCCTCGGCGGCCTCGTGCGCCACCTCCTTAGGTCCGATCACTCCCTCGCGTTCAGCGCGAGCCTCGCCTTCGAGCAGAGCTACGGCGGCATCGACGGCGACTCGGCGTCCGGCGCCGAGATCTGCTGCCTCCTGTCGGCGCTGACGGGCATCCCGCTCCGCCAGGACGTCGCGATGACGGGAGCGATCGACCAGCACGGCCGCGTCCAGGCGATCGGCGGCGTGAACGAGAAGATCGAGGGCTTCTACGACGCGGCGCTCGCGATCGGCCTGTCGGGCGAGGGCGGCGTGATCATCCCGGTCGCGAACGCGGGCGACCTGATGCTGCGTCCCGACGTGGTCGAGGCGTGCGGGGCGGGCCGCTTCCACGTCTGGGCCGTCGACACCGTCCACGAGGCGCTGGAGATCTTCACCGGCGTCGAGACGGGCGAGCTCGACGACGAGGACGAGTATCCGGAGGGAACGTTGCTCGCGGTCGCGCGCGACCGGGCGTTCGAGTTCTGGCAGAGGACGCTGACGTCGCCGGCGGCCTACGTGCTCGAAGAAGCGGACGAGGACGGCGACGCGTCCTGATCAGAACTTCAGCGGGCTGCCGCCGCGTCCATCACCGCGTTGCGCGAGCCGTCGTCGTACTGCGGCGGATCGGACATCCCGGTCGTGTGGCACCAGCCGGTGACGTGACCCATGTTGTTGCCGCCGGGCAGCTGACCGCGCGAGCGTTCGGTCGTCCCGTCCTCGGGGTTCGACAGCAGGAGGTCGGTCAGGAACTGACACGCGGACCCGTCGTTCGCCGTCGTGTAGTAGTAGACCTCGGCCCGCGCCCAGGTCGGGATCCCGGCGAGCCAGGTCGCCGCGCCGCCCGGCGTCAGGTCGGTGTTCACGCCGCACGAGAAGAACCCGAGCGATGCGAGTGGCGTCCCCTGGTACGGCGACCCGACGCTCTGGATGCGGCGCGGTCCCTGCGCGTTGTCGAGCGGTGACTGGTAGAACGTCAGCAGCTGGAGCGCAGCCGGTCCGCCCTGGCTGTGGCCGACGATGCCGTAGGACGTGAAGCCCGACGCCTGGCTCACGATGAGGTTCGCGAACTCGTCATGGCTCCGGTTCTGGCCCGGGTCCGAGAAGGCGAACTTCGGCTGGCTGAAGTCCGCGTTCGGCCACGGGTTGCCGCCGGCGCAGTAGCCGTGCGTCAGCACGAGTCCGGGGCGCAGCCGCACGGCGCCGAACTCGGGCAGCGGAGCGAGTGGAACGGAGGCGTTCGCATTGACGCCGACGAGCTGACCCATCGGCACGTCGCCCCGTCCGGCGAGCGGCGGGAGCGGGCCGGGCGGGACGGGCATCGCGCGCTCGATCGCGAGGACGCCGTGGTGGTCCGGGTCCTGGACGCGCACGTTGCGCAGCTCGAGCGGCGGGCGCAGGCCGGCGTTCGAGAACCAGCCGGCGTCGAGCCAGAGCGGGAGGCTCCAGTGGCCGGAATGGCTCACGCTCTCGCGCGGCTCTTCGATCCGCGACAGCCAGGTCATCGGCTGGAGATGGCCCCACTCGTCGTGCGCCCAGACCTCGGCCGAGACCTGGACGCGACGCGCGTCGGCCAGCGGGATCGCGTCGACGTCGAGGCGCATGCGGCGCGCGTCGAGCACCTCGGTCTCGACCCGACCGGTCAGCGCGAGCAGCGGCTCGGCGACGTCGAAGGTCACGCGCGTCGTGCGGACGAACTCCGCGCCGCCCCACGACCCGCCGAGCTCGACGCGCGCGGCGTACGAGCCGGAGAGACCGGCCGGGAGCACGACGCCGAACCGGCCGTCGCCCGCGGCGCCGT
This sequence comes from Planctomycetota bacterium, assembly GCA_039200205.1. GTDB lineage: Bacteria > Planctomycetota > UBA1135 > UBA1135 > Saltatorellus. Next base: position 1,083 of record JBCCSK010000256.1, on the reverse strand, counting down.
CGCCGCTCAGGCCGTCGTCGGACAGACGAAGTCGCGTCGAGACGCCGGGCCCTTCGAGCTCGACCCAGCCGCTCGTGACCGTGAACAGCAGGCGGTCTTCCGCGTGCCCGTCTCCGTCGCGCTCGACCTGCGCGACGAGCGCGAGCTCGCGATTCGACAGGCGCTGCTTCGCGTCGACGTACGCGGCGGCCGTCAGCGGCTGGTCGTCGCGCGCGACGAGCACGGCGCGCCCGGGGTGGCTCTCACCGCTCGATCGAACCGTGACGCGTGCGACGCCGCTGCGGTCGAGCGCGACGTCCCAGCGCTGCACGTCGGTTCCGCCGAGATGGACCGGGAGCGTCTGGTCGCGACGCTCCGCGGCGAACTCCGCGACGCCGGCCACGTCGAGCTGCACGTCGAACTCCGACGCGCCGAACGCCTGGACGGCGAGCCCGAGCGGGCCGCGCGCCACGGGAAGCTCGACGTCCGCGCGCCATCCGCCTCGACCGTCGACCTGCCACTCGAGTTCGAAAAAGGCGCCACGGGATCGAACGGCGCCAGCGCTCGGCGGCGGCAGGCGCAGCGTTCCGTCGAGGATGTCGTCCGCGGGCGCAGCGACCTGTCGTGCGACGAGAGGCGCCCCTCCGAGCGACTGAGCCGCGAGGGCCGGAGCGACGAGGAGCGCTCCGAGGGCGAGTTGGGCGGGCAGGATCGTTCGCGGCATGACGGGCCTCCGGGGCCGGGCAGGTTCGTCGCTCCAGTCTAGGGATCGCCGCCGCGGTCCACGGGCTCCGGAAGCGAACGCGGCCAAGGGTGATACAACGTCGCAGGATTCATGAGCGAAGACACCGAAACGAAGGCCGCGCTGCCCCAGCTCGGACGCGAGGAGCGCAAGGAGCTCCACGCGCGCATGGCCGAGGGCGGCGCGTGGAAGGCCGACTTCGTCGTGATGCTGTGCCTGTCGTCCGCGCTCGCGTCGTTCGGCCTCCTCCAGAATTCGGGAGCGGTGATCATCGGAGCGATGCTGGTCGCACCGCTGATGACGCCGCTGATCGGCGCCGGGCACGCGCTCGCGCAGGGGAACGCCGTCACGGCGCACTCGCG
>JBCCSK010000255.1:0-8933 GCA_039200205.1 Planctomycetota bacterium | reverse complement strand
GCCCCATGCCCGAGGTCACTCGACTCCTCCAAGCCCTGCGCGCCGGCGACGGCGAGGCCAGCGACGACCTCATCCAGGCCGTCTACGGCGAGCTTCGTCGCCTCGCCGTCGCGAAGCTCGCGCACGAGCGCGGGCAGACGCTCCAGGCCACGGCGCTCGTCCACGAGGCGTGGCTGCGGATCTCCGCGCCTTCGGGCGACGCCGACGGTCCGAGCCTGGACTTCGAGAACCGCGCACACTTCCTGGGTGCCGCCGCGGAGGCGATGCGCCGCATCCTGATCGAGCGAGCGCGTCGCCGACGGAGCCTGCGTCACGGCGGCGCGTACGGCCGCGCCGACGTCGAACCGGACGAGCTCGTGGCGCTCCCGCCCACCGTGGATGTCCTCGAGCTGGACGAGGCTCTCACGAAGCTCGCCGCGCAGGATCCGGACAAGGCGCGTCTCGTCGAGCTTCGATTCTTCGGCGGCCTTTCGATCGTCGAGGCGGCCGAAGTCCTCGGCGTCTCGCGAGCGACCGCAGATCGCGCCTGGGCCTTCGCAAGAGCCTGGCTCTTCCGCGAGCTCGGCGCCTCCCTCGACGAAGACGGAGAGACGTCCAAGGGCGACGGTGGCGGATCATGAGCGAAGATCCCGAGGCAGATGCACCGGGCGACTCGACCCGTCGCTACGCGCTGCGCGCCGTCGAAGCGCTCTTCCACGGCGCGCTCGAACGGCCCGCGGGGACCACGCGAAAGGAGTGGCTTCGGCGGGCGACGGGCGGCGACGAAGCGCTGATCACCGAGGTCGAAGAGCTGCTCTCGGCGCACGAGACCGCAGACCAGTTCCTGGAGAAGAGCGCTCTGCTGGACTCGGACGGCGGCGACCTCGACGCCGATCAGGCGGACACCGGCGCATTCGTCGGCGCGACGATCGGGCCCTACGAACTCGTCGAAGAGCTCGGCGAAGGCGGCTTCGGCACGGTCTACCGCGCCGAGCAGACGGCTCCTGTGCGCCGCCAGGTCGCGCTCAAGATCATCAAGCTGGGGATGGACACGCGCCAGGTCATCGCGCGCTTCGAGGCCGAGCGTCAGGCCCTCGCGCTGATGGACCACGCGTCGATCGCGCGCGTCCTCGACGCGGGCTCGACGGAGACGGGCCGACCGTACTTCGTCATGGACCTGGCCCCTGGCGAAGCGCTGACCGGGTTCTGCGACGAGCAGCGCCTGACGATCCGAGAGCGGCTCGAGGTCTTCATGGAGCTCTGCTCGGCCGTCCAGCACGCCCACCAGCGCGGCGTCATCCACAGGGACCTGAAGCCGTCCAACGTGCTCGTCGCGAAGAGGAGCGGGCGCATCGTGCCCAAGGTCATCGACTTCGGCATCGCAAAGGCGACGGGCGAGGACCTGACGGAGGCGACGCTCTTCACCGCGCGCGGCCAGGTCATCGGAACGCCCGTCTACATGAGCCCCGAGCAGGCGACGGGTCGTTCGGACATCGACACGCGCTCGGACGTCTACTCGCTCGGCGTGATCCTGTTCGAGCTCGTGACGGGCTCGACGCCGATCCGCGTCGAGGACATTCGTGAAAGGGCGGCGGCCGGCGACCTCGGCACGTACGTCCGCGACTTCGAGCCCCAGCTCGCGTCGACGCGACTCGCGCGCGGCGCCACCGGCGTCGAGGCCGCCGCGAGTGCGCGCGGTGGCTCGGTCTCCGAGGTCCGTCGCGAGGTGCGCGGCGACCTCGACAACGTCATCCACTGCGCCCTCGCCACGGACCGCGACCGGCGCTACGAGTCCGCCGCTGCGCTCGCCCGCGACGTGCGACGCGTTCTGGAGAACCGCCCTGTCGAGGCCTCGCCGCCGAGCGCGGTCGACCGGACGCGCAAGTTCCTCCGCCGTCACCGCGTGCTCGCGACCGCCGGGACGGCCGTCATCGCCGCGCTCCTCGCGGGCGGAACCGTCGCTCTGAACTCACTTCGCGGCAAGCGCGACCAGGCGGTCGTGCTCAGCGAGGCCTTCGGGCGATTCACCGACACCGACCGCGCCGACACGGCGCCGGAGCTGCTCCGTCGCGCGACGGAAGCGTTCGGCCCGGACGAGCCGATCCTCGTCGACGCACTCGCGACGCGAGCGAGACGACTGACGCGCGCGGGCAGCCTGGAGGACGCCCTGGAGTTCCGCCAGATGGCGCTGGAGGTCGCGGAGAGGATCCACGGACCCGAGGGACGCGAGACGACGTACGCGCACGCCGCTCTTGGCCTCAAGCACCTGCGCGTCGGCGATCGCGACAGCGCGAAGCGCGAGCTGCAGACGGCGCTCGACCTCGACCGCCGGGGTCCCGAACCCCGCTCCCCCGCGCTGAACGAAGCGCGCCTGGAGCTCGCGAGCGTTCTCGCGGCCGAGGGCGACGTGGCGGCGGCCGAGGGGATCGCAGAGGAAGCGGTGGCCGTGGCGCAGAGCGTCTCGGACGGCGACCGGACGCTCCTGATCGCCGCGCTCGAGAGCCTCGTCGAACTCCGACGCCGGGGCAGGGACGACCTGGCGACGCGCGAGGCCTGGATCCAGCGCATCGCGGCCTACGAGGAGAGCTACCCCGAGAGCAGCGCGTTCCTCGCGCGACAGCGCGTCGAGTACGGGAACTGGCTCGCTCGGATCGGTCGCGCAGAGGAGGCTGCGGACGAGCTCGAGGGCGCACTCGGCGCGCTCGGCACGCTGGCGGAGCCGCCGATCGAGCTCGTCTACGACGCGCTGGCCGCGCTGAACCGGGTGATCACCCAGGAGCCGACGCTCGCGACCGACGACGAGGCGCGCGCCCTGATCGAGCGCGAGCTCGACGTCGCCCGCGAGCGCTTCGATCCGAGCGCCGCCGACTTCTTCGAGGCGCTCGGTCGCTGCTCCAACGAGCTCGCGCGACGCGGCGACCTCGCGCGATCGACCGAGGTCCTCGTCGAGCGCTTCGAGGCGTTCACGGCGTCCGTCGACCTGAGCGAGGGACCGAGCCGAACGATCCTGGTCCTCTCGGAGGAACTCGCCGAGCGCGCCGATCTGATCCGGCGACAGGACGGGCTCGAGAGCGAGGCGTACGGTGCCGCGCGCGATGCGGCGGAGCTCGCGTCGCGGTACATGCCGTCGGACGACAGCCTGCAGATGACGCGCGTCGTGCTCGCCGCGCGGGTTGGCGCCCTTCCGGAGATGTTCGGCCTTCTCGGCTCGTTCGAGACCTCGTCGGACGTCCGGAACGAGCACCCGATCCTGCTCGCGCTGCAGAGCATCGCCTTCTATCAGGCACCCGGCACGCAGCAGCTCGCGCGCCATCGACTCGCGCGGGCGAAGGAGCTCGCACTCGAGCCTCAGTTCACCGGACTCCCCGGACTCGCGGACACGCTGCAGTGGGCGACGCGCGTCGTCGAGGGACAGCCGAACGCCGACCCCGATCCCCGCTGACTCCGCGCTTCGACAGCCGTCAGTCGCGTCGAGCGACAGCGAAACCCTGCGCCTCGAACCTCTCCGCGAGGTCCCGCCTCACGAGGAGGTTGAACGAGCCACCGGCGTCAGGATGAGGCAGGCTCGCGGCGCAATAGACGTCCGCGAGAGAGCGTGCCAGGTCGAGGGGCAGGTAGGGCGGCCCGCCGTAGCGCGGGGCGACGGCCGGATCGCTGAGCGCGGCGACGAGGTCGACCTCGGCCAGAGCGCCGGATCTCGCGCGAAGCGGATCGAGGTGGATCGCTCCGACTCGTCGGTCGAGCGCGAGGTCGACGGCATCGCGGCCGAACCGGACAGGTCCGGGGGTCGGCCGCCGCGCGACCTCTCGGTCCGTCAAGCCGGTCAGGTCGAGGATCTCGGCCGAGGGCTCGAACCAGCGGAAGCGCTGAAGGTGCCGGTGGGCGAGCGTCTCGGTCCCGAGAGCGGCGGCGACCGCGTCGAAGACCCGCTCGTCGCCCTCGAACGCGTCGAGCCCGATCGGGCCACCCACGACGGCGAGCCGCAGGCGTTCGAAGGCCGTCGCGGCATGGGCTGCCGGCAGGGCTCCGACGAGCTGGAGTGCGAGCGACGCCGCCGCGGCAGGGAGGACGACCCGGCCGGCCAGTGGCCGGAGCCTCGCGGCGGCCAGCCAGACCGGGATGCCGACCGGCAGGACGAGTCGGGCGCCGGCGTAGGCATCGCCCCCCGAGACCACGACGATCACGGCCGCCGCGGCGGCGAGGACGAGGGCGCGCCGGGCCGGCTCGACGCCCGTCGCCCCCCTCCTCATGACGACCAGGCCCGTCGAGACCGCCGCGAGGAGGGTGAGGCCGAGCCCCTCTGGGCTCCCCGCCAGCGCAGCCCCGAGGTACTGGAGGCCGTCCTGGAGCTCGAGCAGGCGGCTCTCTGCGCTCTTGGCGTAGAACGTGTTCGGAAGCGGATCGCCGAAGAGCGCGAGGCGAACCGCCGTGATGAGCCCACCCAGCGCCAGTGCGCCGAGGGCGAAGCGCGCCGCGCGGCGCCGGTCAGAGCCGGCCGCGAGCCAGCACGCGAGCGGCGCGAGCAGCATTCCCTCTGGCCGCGCGAGCATGGCTCCGAGCGACAGAGCGAGCGTCGCGCGCGCTCGCCCCCGGAGGACGGCGTCGACGCAGGCGATCCAGAGAACCGCGAAGAGCGGCCCCTCGAGCCGGAAGGCCGCGGCTTCGGCGACACCCGGCGCCAGAACGACGCCGCAGGCGAAGAGAGCTCGGTGTGTCGCCGATCCGCCCGCTGCGGCGGCGGCGAGAAAGGCGAGGAGCGCGACGAGGATCAGCTGGATCCAGCCCGTCGCACGGACCGCATCGCCCGACCCGCACGCGATCAGCGTCAGCGCCTTCGCACCGACGTCGAGCGGGCTCGTCGAAGACTCGACCTCGGGTCTGGGGAGCGGCCCCGACCGCTCGTCCCCGCCGAGCCAGGCGCGCGCGTCCGCGAGGACGACGAAGAGGTCGTCGAGGCTCCCCGGCGGCTCTGCCCACGCCACGGCGGCCAGGCCGACGACCGCCGCGACGGCCCCGGCGAGAGCGATCCCGAGGGTCTTCGTCGGCGATGCGGCGTCCATGGGCCCCACTATTCTGCTCATCGGACCGGCGGGAACGAGGGATCCTCCCCCGTGCGGAAGCGCACGTCCCCCCGTGCGGGCACCCCGGGACCTCCCGTCTCGCGTCCAGGCCCCGAGCGCCCCGGGGACAACGCTCTGCGAAGGCCGGGCATGTCCCGGTGCGGCGGCCCCTGCGCGCTCTCGGAGCGGGACCCGCGGGATCATTGCCTCCGTGTGCCCCCGCGCCTACTCTTCCAGGCCCCCACGTCCCGGCGCAGCGACACACTGGAATGACGTTTGCTGCCGGTTCGCCTCGGTCCACGGCTCCCCCCACGGACCGCCCACGAGCCCTCGCGCACCGACCGGGTCACCCTACCGGGCCCCTGAGCGTGGGATGACCCCTCGAAACCGAGTATCGATGACTGAATCGTCCTTCTCCCTCTCCTCCGCGATCTGCCGCAACGGTCGCTGGACGGCACCGACCCTCGCACTCCTCGCGTTGGCCGCGTGCAACTCCGCGTCGTCGCCCGAGCCGCGGAATGTGCCCGAAGGAACGTACGACTCGACCGGGAGCGGAGCGAACCAGCAGTTCTTCTTCGTCGACACCTCGTTCGGCGGAGAGTCGAACGCCATCCGCGTCGAGAGGCAGTTCTACGGCCGCCTGGTCGACGTCGCGGCCGAGTGGACCGACGGCAACGACGAGCGGCAGCGGCGCGTCGTCCACCGGGACTTCGTGATCGACCCGCGCTCGGACGCGAACTGGATCGCGCCGTACACGCTCGAGACGAACCCGATCACCGGCGCGCAGACCCTCGTCATCGAAGCGGACTTCACCGACCTGCAGCCGAACGGTGGACGCGCCCAGTTCGTCAGCCTGCTGTTCTCCGCCGCCTCGGGGACCCGCCCGGTCGCGGACAACGGCTTCGTCGGCACGGGGACGTACACGGTCATTCCGCGAAACGCCGCCTTCGTCATCGAGCTGGACGATTTGATCAACCCGTCTTCGATCAACGGCGCGTCCGTCCGCGTTCTCTCGGGCGTCCCTGCGATCATCCCGGAGACCGCGCGAATCATCGCCGACCCCAACTTCGGCGACCTCGCGGACTTCGACGGCCAGGGAGGCCTCGAGTTCTACTCGACGCGCCTGATCATCGATCCGACGATCTCGACCGAGGAGTCCTTCCAGCAGGACCCGCCGCTCACGGTCGACAACATCGGCCTCCCGGCCAGCGACGACGTCACGTTCGCGAACATCCAGGTTCGTATCGCGACGCAGTCGACGCCGCAGACCCAGCAGCTGCTGCTCCTCCAGAACCCGACTGGCGGCACGGTCACGACCGCCTCGAACGGGACGTTCGACTTCGGTTCGTCGACGCTCGACATCGTGCGAGCCTTCCGATCGGGCGGGCCGACCGAGGTGACGGGTGACCCCGACAATGGGTTCCTGCCCGACGCCACGCCGCCGAAGATCGTGGGCAGCCTGAGCACCGAGATCAGTCAGCCGATGTCGACGACGGACCCGCTGGTGTTCGTGATCCCCGAGATCCGGTTCAACTCGATCGCGTGCGCGCAGGATCCGCGCATTGGCGACAGGCTGCAGCTCGAGGAGGTCTTCGCGGAGGTCCTCAGCAACGGCACCGCGATCAACGGTGTTGCCATGGACATCACCGTCCGCCTCGTGGCCTTCCCGCCCGACTACAACCCGGGCCAGTTCGCGATCTCCGGGGCGGGCCCGGCGCAGTATCTCGTGGAGTATCTCGCGGCCGAGGATCTCGACCAGGCCCCCTGCTTCGTCAGCCTGAGTCCGCCCGTGACGGACTCTGCGTTCCCGGACCAGGGCGTGTCACCGCTTTCCTCGTTCTCGGTCACGTTCAACGAACCGATCGATCCGGGACTGTTCGAGCCGTACGAGTCGCTCCGCCTTCTGCGTGAACCTCCCCCGGCGGATCCGTCGGCGTTCATCCCGCGCGGGAACTTCATTCCCGGCCAGGTCTTCGCAAGCCAGTCGCTTCGCAGCTTCACGTTCGATCCGATCACGGCGCTCACGCACGAGCAGGGCGCCCAGGAGCAGTATCAGTTCGAGCTGCCGATCGGGCCCAGGGCGGCCGTCGACCTGGCGGGGAACATGCTGCCCGCGGTCGACACGCTCCCGGTCATCACCTTCAACCTCGAGCCGACGGCCCCCGCGAGCATCACCGGCGGCCGCGTGACGAAGTTCGACTCGAAGGACGAAGAGCTCCCCTTCGCCGATCAGACCGCCGATGCGATCCTGGACCGCAAGGACAAGCCAGAGTGGTTCGGCCAGATCGTCTTCGACGAGGCGCGCGGACGGATCCGCCCGCGCCCCGTCGTCCGGTCCCAGCTGGTCTGCAGCGACTCTGCGACACTCCCGGGCGCAATGATCGCCGGAGGTGGAACCTCGATCCCGCTCAACCCGCTCGGCGCGAGGACGCAGATCCTGTGGCGCTACTGCGACTTCGCCGATCTGCCGCTGACGCGGAACGACAGCATCACTGAGGACCACGACTACACGCAGCTGAACCTCGACATCGAGGCCGTGTCGCTGAGCCCGCTCGGCGGGAACCCCGTGTTCGAGTCGTACGACGAGTTCCAGATCAGCATGGCGCACTCGCTCTACCTCCCGGACGAGACGATCGACCCGATGACGGGCGCGCTCGTCTACGCGGGATCGGGCATCCAGAGCACGTTCGCGCTCAACCTGCTCGATCCGACGAACGACCCGTTCCGGATCGTCCACCCCCGCGCGAGCGGCTACACGATCAACCCGGGCGACCAGACGCTGGCGAACGACATGACCCCGCTGCTGCCGCTGCCGATCAACCGTGGCGTCGAGGAGGACGCGAAGCGCTTCTACACCTGGCGCGACACGGGGCTTCAGACGCGGGGCGGCCCGAACGGGCAGGGCGCGCCTCCTGGGAGCATCGCGCAGCAGGGGGGCCAGATTCGCCTCCTTCCTGGCATGGACATGATGGGGGCGCCCGACTGCACGATGCCGGTGGCGCTGCATCCGTTCTACCCGCCCGACCTCGTGCGGTCGGCGGCGCTCCCGCTGCTCCTCGACATTCGGTGCTACCCGACTGGCTCCATCTCGACGACCAACGTCTTCGCAGACCGTCTGGCTCACCCGTCGACGCTGCCCGGCTTCCGGGCCTTCTCGTCCGGTGGACGTGACCAATCGGGCAGCCAGATCATCGTTGACCCGGACTCAGAGACGATCGCGAACGGTGGTTTCGATCCGACCTCGATGCCGCCGGGAGCACCTATCGGCGGGCTTGACAACACTCTGTATTTCGGGGCGGTCGACTTCGTCGTGCGAGTGAGCCGAACCCACTCGGTGTTCTACCCGGCGCTGGATCCGACCTCGGCTGTCGATGACGAGTTCACTGCGCCGTCCTACGCGGAGCCCGCGGTGTTCCCGACGACGCAGCCCCTCGGGACACTTGTCGAACTCGAGTTCCGAGGTGCGACCTTGGTCCCTGACACCGGTCCTAGCTCGCGCGCACTCGACGACGCGAGCTTCACCGGCGCGTACGGCGACTACTGGTCGGACTCGAAGCCGATCGCCTACATTGCGCCGGTCGAGGACACGACGATCGAGTTCCAGGGCGGCGCGTCGTGCGTCGATGGGTCCTTCGGGTTCCCGAGCACGTTCTTCGACTTCACCCTCGCGGAACAGAACCCCGGTATTGCGTTCCTGGATGGCGACGATCGATGGAAGTCCGCGATCAGCGAGATCGACCGGTCGCGCTTCTTCCAGGTGCGGATCACGATGACGAGCAACGCCGCGACCGGGCTCACGCCCGAGGTCTCGTCGCTCGGATTCGCCTGGAGCGAATGATCCCACCCGGGGCTCGACCCCGGCCGAAGATGCGCGCTCCGGCCCCGGCGCCGGCG
>JBCCSK010000254.1:0-8934 GCA_039200205.1 Planctomycetota bacterium | reverse complement strand
GTTAGGGCCGGACGTGGACGCTCTCTCGACTATCCGTTCGCTGTGATCAGCTCGCGGATCGCCTGCGCCGCCGCTCCGGGATCGTCGGCGCCGAGGATCGCCGAACCAATCGCGGCGCGTCCGACCGCCGCCAGGCGATCGGCGTTCGCCAAGTCGATGCCCCCGATCGGGAACACCGGAACGTGCGCTGCTCCCGCCGCGATCCAGGCCGCCTCCGGACCGACCACGGAGGGCGCGCCGATCGCCGCGTCCGCCGCGCCGTAGCCCTTCGTCGGCGTCGGAAAGACGGGGCCGAACCCGAGCATGTCGACCGGCGCCTCGAGCGCGGCGACGACGTCCTCGAGCGAATGCGTCGAGAGGCCGAGCAGAAGGTCGTCGCCGATCACCTCCCGCGCGACGTCGGGTGGAGCGTCGTCCGCGCCGACGTGCACGCCGTCGGCTCCTTCGTCGGCGAGCGCCCGAGCGACGTCGACGCGGTCGTTGACGACCAGCAGCGGCGGGTCGGTCAAGTCCGATGCGTCGATGAGCTCGCGCACGCTCTGGGTCCAGTCGTAGGTCGCACGTGCTTCGGTGACGGTCGCCCTCGACGGGACGCCGCTGCGACGATCGCCGAGCGGCTTCGGGCGCACCTGGACGACGTCGACATGCGCGATCGCACCGGCCAGTGCAGCGAGCGGATCGGCACCCGCGAGCTCGGGCGTGAACACGAGCAGGACCTGCGCGCGGTCCAGCCTCTGCCGTCGTTGGGACGGCGTCAGCAGCACGAGGTCCCGTCGCTCGACGGCTCGCAGCACGCCGAGCCCGGTGAGACGTCGGCTCGCAACTGCGCGCCGCGCTTCGTGTCGCGCGGATCCCGTCGCCCGTCGCCCTTCCGCTCGAACGGTCGCACGTCCGCATCGTCGACGGGGACGAGCGGACCGACGCCGATCACGTCGTCGGCGTAGGGTGCGCGCGTCATGATCTCATAGGTCTTGCGGCATACGGCGGTTCGTACGCCGCGCTCGAACCTGTGACCGTCGTCGTCGAGGACCGCGCGGAACGGGCCGCGGTAGATGACGGCTTCTCCGTGATCGTCGCACGCACCTTCCTTGCCCTTGTGCGCGACGACCGTCATCGAGCGGAACTCGATCCCCTCGACCACCGCCCAGGGCTCGGACTGGTAGCTCGCGACTTCGACTCCGTAGAGGCCGGCGTCCGCGAACGCGTCGAGGAAGCGGTCCTCGCGCATCGCTCCCGAGATGCAGCCCGTCCACAGCTCGGGGTCGCGCTGCATGCTCTCAGGGACGTCCTCGTCCGAGACGATGTCGCTGATCGCTGCGCGGCCGCCACGCTTCAGGACGCGGTGGATCTCACGGAACATCCGCGGCTTGTCGGCGGGGTCCACGAGGTTCAGGACGCAGTTCGAAAGGACGACGTCGACGCTCTCGGCCGGGATCATCGGCTCGTTCGCGCGAAGCGCAGTGCGCTGCTCCTCCAGGGCCTCGACGCCGGCGAGGTCCGTGACGGGGTGCTCGGACAGCCACGCCGCCAGACGGTCGAGGTCGAGCGCGAGGTCCTGGATGTGACCGCGGTGGAACGCGACGTTGTGCCAGCCGATGCGCTTGCCCACGTCGTCGACGTGCTGTCGCGCGAGCGCGAGCATCTCGTCGGTCGCATCGACGCCGATCACCCGTCCTTCGGACCCGACGATCTGGCTCGCCATGTAGCAGATCTTCCCCGCGCCCGATCCGAGGTCGAGGACGACGTCGCCCCTGCGGACGAAGCGGCTCGGGTCGCCGCACCCGTAGTCGCGGTCGACGATCTCGCGCGGGAGGACCTCCAGGAGAGACGCGTCGTAGTCGACGGGACAGCAGAGCTCGGGAACGGTCTCGGTCGCACCGCGAGCGTAGCGCGAACGGACGTGGTCGAGCGTGGAGGTCGGGGACGTGGTCTGATCGGACTGCATGGGGGATGTGTCGTCGTGGGTCCGCCCGAATCTTCGAGGCCGTCGCCGTCCAGTGACACGCGGAATCCCGCCGAACCGTCGCGGACATGCAACGACCCGCGAACCATCGGGTTCGCGGGTCGTCGCGCTGGGGCCGGCAGGTGCGAGCGAGTGCCGCTTCGTCGGGAGAGGACGTGCGCGGCCTGGGGACGTGGAGAGACGAGGGATCCTGGTGCTCCCCGTCGTTGCGAGGAGCCTCTCGAAGGGGGTCGCGTTCAGGCGGAATCTCGGCGCGGCGCCGAGGTGTCCGATCGGGACCCTCGCCGTCGACGCCCGCCCTTGGGCTTACGGGCCTCCATCTTGGCGGAGAAGGCCTCCCAGTCTTCGCGACTGAGGAGGCGGACCTCGCCGCCGCAATGCGCGCAATAGGACGTCGCAATGCTCATCAGGTAGGGCACGTAGGCATCGCAAGCGGGGCACCACTTGCGGTCGGAGTCGAAGCTTCCGTCGTTGCGATCCATCGCCCCTCAGGTGCAGACACCGTGCCAGGCGACCAGGGAAGCACCTGGTGGTTGCCTCTAAGATATTGTCATATATCGACTTACGTGATTTGAGAGGCGCGAGTCCCTCCCCTGGACACGTCCATCCGCCGCGACACCGCCCGCGCGTTGCCGGTCGCAGCGACCCGTCGCGCGTCTCGAGTGGGAGCACGCTTGCGTCGCAGGGCGAGACCCAAGCGCCCCTGGGGGGTGCGGGAACGCCGATGCTGCGCAGATTGGACGTGCGTCCGCGGCGTCCAGTCTTCGCGACGCCTGATCAGGTGCGCCGTTCGAGCGAACGCCGCATGTCGTCCGCGGCCTCGGCGTCGACTTCGCGCGACAGCGCTCGCTCGAGCGCTTCGGCGACGCCGCGATCGGCGCGGTGGCCGAAGGAGAGCGCCCAGGCGGCCGCCGCTCGGACGACCGGCGACGGGTCGTGTTCGACGGCGTCGAGCAGGGCGTCGCGACCCCGTTCGCTCGGCCGGGTCCCGAGCGCGACGGCTGCGTTTCTCGCGACGCCCTCGCGCCCAGGTCGACGGAGAGGCGAGCCGCGCCAGCGGTTCGCATGCGCTTCGCCGTCGTCGTGTCGTCCCGCCTCGAGGATCTCGGCGAGCGCTGCCCCGGGCTCGTCCCGCGGCTCGAATTCCGGTCGCGTGCCAAAGCGCTCCGCGAGGTCGGGAGCCTTCGAGCCCCACGGGCAGACCTCGGAGCAGACGTCGCATCCGAAGGCCCAGCCCTCCGTTCGTTCGCGCAGCTCGTGGGGGACGAGGCCCGCGTGTTCGATCGTCGCGTAGCTGATGCAGAGCGTGGCGTCGACCTCGCCAGGGGCGACGATCGCGTCCGTAGGGCACGCATCGATGCACGCCGTGCAGGTTCCGCACGAGGGCACGTCGATCGGCGCGCTCGGCTCGAGCTCGGTCTCCAGCACGATCTCGCCGAGGAAGAACCAAGGGCCGAACCGACGGTCGAGCAGGTTGGCGGCCTTCGACGGCGTGCCAAGACCGGCCCGTGCAGCGTGGCTCCGCTCGAGGAGCGGCGTCGCGTCGACGAACGCCGAGCCGGGTCGGACGAGCCCCTCGGCCTGGAGCCGTCGCCGCAGTCGCTGCAGTCGCTTTCCGACGACGTTGTGGTAGTCGCGACCGGCGGCGTAGCGCGCGATCCGCTCCCCGACTGCGAGGTCGATCGACGCGCGGGAGTGCGCGAAGCCGACCACCAGGAGGCTGCGCCCGGTGGGCCACTGCCGGCGCGGATCGACGGTGACGCGCCGGGCTCGCTCCAGGTAGGCCATCGTCCCGTGCCGACCCTCGTCGAGCCAGCGTTCGAACCGAAGTGCGTCCGGAGGCGCGTCGAGCGGCGCCAACCCCGCCAGGTCGAAGCCCACCTCGTGGGCGATCTCGAGGACTGCGGACCGCCGAGCCGAGCTCGGGTGTGGATCTCGCGGGGGTCCGGACACGGGCGGGCAGGAAAAGGAGGGCGAGAAGTCGGCCGTACCACGCATCGGGCCCGAACCGGACTGTGAGCGCAAACTCAGGCCGAGACGCACTTTGCGCCCTCAGGCGCTCGGAATGCGTTCACGAATCACACATCTCGTGTGAACCGGATCGAAACCCCTGCTCGCGCGAACCTTAGGGTACGGTCGGACCGACGCTCACCGGCGTCGTAACCGATCTCAACGCAACTTCAGGCCCGGTCGACCTCGATCGGCCACGGCTGCGCCCCTCGTTACACTGCGAGGACGCTCGCCGCGGACTCGGGGTTCCCTCCGATCGGACCGATCGCAGCGCGCTGCTTCCGCGACGTCCTGCGCCCCCTTCGAACCAGTCCTCTCCCCGATCGAGCGTCTGCGCCCACTGGCGTGAGACGCCGCCTTCGGTCCCGTCATCCTCGATGCAGCCTTCGGACCTCCTCCACGCGAGCCCACTCGCTGCGACCGACGGTCGTGAGCGACTGGCAGCGAGGATCGAGGGTTTGGAGCGAAGTGAGCTCGACGCCGAGGATCGCGCGCGGATCACCGCCGCACTGGACGTCGAAGCAGGAGCGGAGAGCGACGATCTCCGCGATGCCGTGAGCACCGCGCTCATGGACGCGTTCCGCAAGCAGCGCGGACGAGGAACGTTCGGCCTCCTCTACGAGCTCAACGCCTCCCATCTCCTCGCGCAGGTCGCGGGACGCCTCCGCCGCTACGGCAGCAAGGCGGATCCCGGCGACGTCCTCCAGGAGGTCTTCTTCAACGTCTACCGCTACCCGCATCGCTTCGATGCCTCGCGCCAGGATGCATTCCGCGTCTGGAGCGCGATGATCGTCCGCAACACCGTGCTGAAGCACATGCGGTCGAGGAGCACGGGCGGCGGCCGGATGGAGATCCCCTTCGAGGATCTCTCCGACCAGGCCGTCTCCAGCGGCGAGACCCCTCTGGGAGACGTTCTCGACGACGAGGAGAACGCGGAGTGCTCCAGGGCGTACGTGCTCTACCTGCAGCTCTACCTGCAGTTCTATTCGATGCTCGCGGACCGCGAGCGCAGGGCACTCTTCCTGGTCGAGGTCGACGGCGTCAGCTACCGCGAGGCCGCGGCGGACCTCGGCATCAAGCTGGAGAACCTGAAGATGGTCATCTTCAGGGCCCGCCGGAAGATCCACCGCGCGATGAGGCGCGTGTTCGACGGCCTCTCTCCCGACTGCAAACCCGCCCGGGTGGGACGGACTGGCGTCCGTCGCTCCGCGGGACCCTCCCTCGACCGTTCCCATCACCAGGACGACTGATCCCGATACGAGCCTGACCCAGAGCCTCCAGCGGCGACTTTTCGGACCGGCGGATTCGTAGCCAGGTTCCCCTCGCCGACTACAGCGCATGCCGTACGGAGGGTGCACTCCCCCGTACGCCCTTCCCAGGACCTCTCACGATGACCCGCCACGACTCACAGGACGACCCTGCTGCCGGCCACGAAGCCCACTCGTGGGCTCCGGAGGAGGCGACAGCTTGGTTCGAGGGCGCAGCGTGGAGCGAGGGGCTCACGGGCGAGCAGCTCGCTCTCCAGCAGGAGCTCTCGTGCCTCGTGGACGGCGAGCTGGACGAGGCTGCGGCGGCCCACGCGATGGTTCTGCTCGAGGATTCCGCCGAGGCGCGCGAGTTCTTCGACGACATCCAGCGCTTCGCGCACCTGCACCGGGATCTGTCGGATCCCGAGCGGTTCGAGGCGCGTATCGCGATGCTCGGCGCGGCCGAAATTGCCCGCGCGGCCGAGAACATCGACCTCGCACACCGCCTTGCGACGATCTTCTATCAGCTGGGCAAGGCGTACGCGCTCGCCGGGATCGAGCCGGACGAGTTCCGCGAGCGAGTCTTCGAGTCCGCCGTTCCGGTCGACGAGGTGAAGACGCGCGGACGGGGCTTCGTTGACGGACACCTCGCAAGCTCGGCTGGGGTCGACGGACACCTCGCAAGCTCGGCTGGGGTCGACGGACACCTCGCAAGCTCGGGCGAGGTCGACGGTCGCATCGACTGGGTCGAGGCCCGGCACCTGCTCAACGGTCGTCTCGAGCGCATCGCCGATCCGATCGAGAAGGGCGAGCGCCTCCTGTCGCAGGCGATCGACATCGACCCGAGTCACGAAGAGTCGAAGATCTACCTCGCGTATCTCCACGGCCGCGCCGACCGGACGCTCCGCGCTGCAGCCCTCTACCGCGAGGTCTTCGACACGGCGATCGACGCCGTGAACCGCGGCCACGCTGCGATGCAGCTGGGCCGGCTCCACTACGACGAGGGCGACCAGCGCACCGCGCTCCGCCTGTGGCGCTGGATCACGATGTCCGGGCTCGTGCGGCACGAGTCGCGCTTCAACCTCGCGTACTTCAACATCGGCGTCGCATACGCAGCCCTCGGCCGCGACGACCGGGCACTCGACGCTTTCCGTCGTCTCCTCGACATCCATCTCGAGGACCATGGAGACGTGTCGGACATCGCCGCGCTCTTCGTCGAGAACGAGGAAGCGCGCAGGCTCTTCGATTCGCGGCCGGGCTTCGTGCCCCGCCTCGTCCAACGGCTCCCCGAGCTCTTCGCAGGCGCGACGGACCCGACAGATCCCGCATAGACGACCGACGGTCGTGACCTGCCTCTGCTTCACGCAGAACTCCCGATGATCGATTTCAGCTTCAAGACGACGAACCGTGGACGCCGAGCTCCCTGGCTCGTGGCAGGTCTCGTTGCCGCATGCGCGGCGATGGGATTCGCCGATGCGGACGAGGCGCGCGGAGGCAATCCGACCGTGGGAACTCTCCCGATGACGGGAGACGACGACGACACGCTCGACCAGGCCGTCGCGCTGCGCGGCCGGATCGGCGACATCCGTCCGGTGGTCGCGAGTGCGACCGGCGACGGATCGATCGGCGTCGTGCCGCTGCCGAACGGTGAGGCGTGGGTCCGCTTCTACGGCGACGTGCGCTTCGAGATCAGCCTCGCGACGCTCGCCGAGCTCGATCTCCAGATCTGGGCAGGCTTCGACGGCGGCGGCATGGTCTACGCGTTCGAGACGGTGGACGGCCTGGGGAGCCCGCGCGGGCTGCTCGGTGGCTACACCGTGACGCTCGACCCGATCCACTACGCCAACCGCGGGCTCCTCGACGAGCCGGTGAAGGTGCGTGCTCTGCACCGCACGGGCGAGCGGACCTCGACGCGACTGAGGCTCGACGCGTCCCGCGGCGTGCTGGTGGTCAACCAGGACGTCTAGAGCGGGAACGGGCAGGCGACCTCGGGGGCGATCGCGCTATCGTCCGGCGATGGTGGACCCGCCCGAACCGACCGTTCTCGCGATCGACGCCGGCACGACCGGTGTCACGGCGATCGCGTACGACCTCGCGCTCCAGCCCGTCGCGCACGCGTACGCGGAGTTCGCCCAGCACTTCCCCGCGCCGGGGCTGGTCGAGCACGATGCCGCTGAGATCCTCGAGGCCGTCGATCGCGTCACGGCGTCGGTCGTCGCATCGACCGGCACGCCCCGCGCGGTCGGGATCACCAACCAGCGCGAGACCGTCTTCGCACTGGAGCGTTCGACGGGCAGCGCGCTCGCCCGCGGCATCGTGTGGCAGGACCGCCGCACGGCGGCGCGCTGTCGCGAACTAACCGAGATCGGCCACGGGGAGCTCGTGCGCGAGCGCACCGGCCTCGTCCTCGACCCGTACTTCTCGGGCACGAAGATCGAATGGCTGCTCGCGAACGACGCGGCCGTGGCCGCGGCGGCGAAGCGCGACGATCTCGTCTTCGTCACCGTGGACGCGCTGCTGGTCCACCACCTGACGCGCGGCGAGCGCGTCGCGACAGATCCGACGAACGCCTCGCGCACGATGCTCTTCGACATCGAGAAGCGCGCGTACGACGACGAGCTGATGGGGCTCTTCGGCGTCGGGCGACAGGCGCTCGCCGAGGTCGTCGAGAGCGCTGGGGACTTCGGGCTCGCTCACCTCGCCGGGGCTGACGAGACGGTGCCGATCCGCGGCATCCTCGGCGACCAGCAGGCGGCGCTGTACGGACAGGGCTGCTGGGAGGCCGGGACGTCGAAGAACACGTACGGCACCGGCTGCTTCGTCATGCTGAACACGGGCGCCGACCGCGCTCGTTCGCGGACCGGCCTGATCACGACGCTCGCCGCCGATCGGGCGGGTCACCCCTGCTTCGCGCTGGAGGGCAGCGCGTTCGCCGGCGGCACCGTCGTCCAGTGGCTGCGCGATCAGCTCGGCGTCCTGGAGAACGCCTCGGACTCCGAGGCGATCGCTCGCTCGGTCGACGACGCGGCCGGCGTCGTGCTCGTTCCCGCCTTCGCCGGACTCGGCGCGCCTTACTGGGATCCCGACGCGCGCGCAGCGCTCTTCGGCATGACGCGCGGCACGACGCGCGCGCACATCGTCCGCGCCGGCCTCGACGCGATCGCGTTCCAGTGCACCGACCTCATCCGGGCCGTGCGAGAGGACTCGGGGCTCGACGTGCTGGAGCTCCTCGTCGACGGCGGGGCCGCTGCGAACGACTACCTCATGCAGCGCCAGGCCGATCTCGCCGACGTCCGCGTCGTCCGTCCGGCCTCGGTCGAGACGACGGCGCGAGGCGCCGCGGCGATCGCGGCCGTCGGGGCGGGGCTGATCGACGACCCCGGCGCCGTCCTCGGCGGCTCGACGACGACGTTCGAGCCGCACGACGACGACGAGGCCCGGGAACGCGACATGGGGACCTGGCACGACGCCGTCCGGCGGGTTCGTACGAACGGCTGACGAGCGCTGCTCCAGCGGCGCCGAGTTCGTCCGACAACCCGGGGTATGGACCGCCTCCCGGAGATCCCGCGGACGCGAGAGATCGCGGCGTCGGCCCGCGTGGTCGGCGGAGGACCCGACGCGCGCGGCGGCGGTGCTGCGCCGGCCGCGGGCGGCTCTGATGGCCGCGGCGAGGCCTGAGGCCCGACGGAGGCCGTGCGTCGGACCGCAGCCCCG
>JBCCSK010000253.1:0-8947 GCA_039200205.1 Planctomycetota bacterium | reverse complement strand
GCTCCAAACCGGGTTTGGGTCGCACGCCGACGCGCCAGGCCACCTGCCCGATCGTCCAAGAGCCTCCCCCGACTCGATCTGGGCCGCTAAGTCGCTTTCCGGAAACGACTTGTGTCGCAGATCGGGGATTCCGTGCAAGGTTCGGGTCGCGACGACGGAAGAAATTGAGGCGACCCGCCGTCCCCTCTCGCACTGCCCCGCGAACCCCGTCGAGCCATGAAGCCCCTCGCAGAATCTCCTCCGCCGCGCCCCAGCGAGGGGATGGGACTCCTCGCGCTCGTCGCTGCCGTCCTCCTCGGGACCGCCTGGTCGGTCACCGAGTACCTGGAGAGCTCCGTGCACCCCACGTTCGCGGCGCCTCCCGCCGAGACCCCGCTCGCGGCCCAGGTGGCCTACGAGCTGCCGATCGAGCCCGAGGTCGCGACCGGCGAGTGCCTCCCCGCGGTGCCGTCGTGTGACGGCCAGACGCTCGCGCCGATGCCCTCCTGGCACGCCGCGGCACGTCGCGTCGAGGCTTCGTGCGAAACCTCCGCCCAGGCGCCGGCCGTTCGCGCCGGATCGGGAGTCGTCATCCGCCACGTCCAGCCGGTCAGCGCGCCCGCCGACGCGGCGACGAGCGGCTGATCGCCGGCTAGATCCGCTCCGCGACGACGGCGGTCCCGCTCGCGGAGACCATCAGCATCGAGCCGTTCTGCCCGATGACCTCGTAGTCGAGGTCCACGCCCACGACCGCGTTGCCGCCGTTTCGCTCGGCCTGCTGCTGCATCTCTTCGAGCGCAATGAGCCGCGCCTTGCCGAGCTCTTCCTCGTACGCGCCGGACCGACCGCCGACGAGGTCGCGGATGCCAGCGAACAGGTCGCGGACGAGGTTCGCGCCGAGGATCGCCTCACCCGTGACGATGCCGCGGTAGTCGGTGATGCGATGCCCTTCGAGGGTCGGTGTGGTCGTCGTGATCATCGCGTCGTTGTAACGTCTCCGAGCAGCGAACCGACCCAGCGGTCGACGGCGTTTGCGATCTCGTCGTGCACTTCGTGCGGCGTCCGGCCGCTCCTGCGCAGGACCGCGAACGAGTGGTCCGCGCCCTCGACGACGTGGAGTTCCGTCGGCCCCGTCCAGTCCGGAAGGCTGCGTTCGAGGAGGTCGAGGTCGGCGAGCGCGTCGCGCGTCCCCTGGAGGAAGAGCGCAGGCGTCTCGATGGACGGGAAATGCTCGACGCGCAGCCGGTCGAGCTTGCCCGCCGGGTGCAGGGGGTAGCCCAAGAGGACGAGGCCGTCGAACGGCGTCCCGTCCGCCGCCATCAGGGTCGAGATTCGCCCGCCGAGAGACTTCCCGCCCCCGAAGAGAGGGAGCTTCGGGAAACGATTCCGCGCGAACTCCAGCGCCGCTCCGTGGACGGCCTCCAGCGCGGGGCGGCGCTCCGGCGGCAGGCGCTTGCCCGTTCGGACCATGCGTTCGGCGTACGCGTAGTTGAACCGGACGACCGCGATCCCTGCACGCTCGGCGATCAGGGGACCGAGCGTCTCCAGGAGCTCCGACGTCATCGGCGCGCCCGAGCCGTGGGCGAGCACGTACACGGCGCGCAGCGGCCCTCCCGGCGCGTCGACGATCGCGCTGACGTGTCCGGCCCCCTGGTGGGGGACCTCGATCGAAATCGCCTCGCGGCTCACGCTTCGACCTCCGCCGCGAGATCACCGTCGCGCGAGAGCAGCACGGCGAGCCAGCGCGTCGAGCGGATGTTCGCGAAGACGAGGATCAGGATGTTCGTCATCGGCACGCACAGGAACGCGCCCGGGATGCCCCAGAGCAGGCTCCATCCGACGAGGGCCAGGATGACGACCAGCGGGCTGATGTTCAGGCGGCGCCCGAGGAGGCTCGGCTCGATGACGTTCGCGACGAACAGCTGGATCGCGGTGATGCCGATCGCGATCGTCCAGAAGGGCCCGAGCGTTTCGAACTGGAGGAGCGCGATCGCCGCCGGAAGGATCGTCGCGATGGCCGACCCGACGTTCGGGATGAAGTTGAGCCCGAAGATCACGATCGCCCAGAACTCGGCGAAGTCGAGCCCGACGGCACGCATCACCGCGTACGAGGGGAGCGCCGTCATGAGGCTCACGATCGTCTTCAGGCCCAGGTAGACGCTGACGTCGTGGTCGATGCGCTCCAGGAGCGCCTTGATCTCCCCGCGCCGGTCGTCGTCCCGGACCATCGCCCGCAGCTTCTCGTCGAAGAAGGGGCGTTCCAGCAGCAGGAAGAAGAGATAGATGAGGACGAGCGAGACGTTCATGGCCCCGCCGAGCAGTCCCGCGCCCAGATTCGCCGCGAGCGCCCTGACGTCGACCTTGCCGATGAAGAAGTCGACCAGGTTCGGGTTCTCCTCGATCGGCTCGGCCGACGCCTCGGCGCCGGGGGGGCCGTCCGCCGGCTCGTCCGCGCTCGGCAGCAGGTTGCGGATGGTGTGCACGAGGTCGCCGAGCTCGTCCTCGATCTCGTCCTTGAGCACCGTGAAGCGCGCCTGGTACGTCGGCGCGGCGCGCTGGACGCCGGCGACGTTGTCGACGATGAGCTGGGCGACGCTGAGCCCGATCGCGACGATCACGAGCGACGAGACGACCGTCGTGAGCGGCGCGGGGAGCCGCGGCCCGACCCCGGGGATGTGGTGCCAGAGCCGATCGAGCGCGCGGACCAGGATCAGCGCGAAGCCCGCCATCACGAGCGGGATCAGGAACGCCTTCGTGACCACGATCAGCCAGCCCGCGGCGGCGACCGCGAGTACAACAACGCTCGTTCGTACGACGCCTGCCGAGGAGGGCTCGGGCTCGCTGCGAGAGGCGTCGGCGCTCACGGCGAAATGGTACAGGAGGGCCGGCTGCGTCCGAGGCGCGCGCGTGCTCGAACGGCAGCTGTGATGCGCATCCTCTCCGACTTCGACGGCGTGTGGACCGACCAGGCCTCGGAGGCCCGCTGGATCCAGCGCTGGTTCGCGCGTGCCGCCGCCGACCGCCTCGGGATCGACCGCGACGAGGCGCTGGCGGACTTCGACGCGTTCCTCAGCGCCGCCCTCGACGATCCCGCCGAGAACGGCTGGGCGCCGCGCGGCCTCCTCACTGCCTTCGTCGACGAGGACGAGCTGCTCGCGACGGGCTCGGTGGCGCGCTGGCTCGACCTCGGTGGGGAGCACCCGCGGGCGGACCTCTGGAGGAACGGGGTGCAGGACGCCGGGTACGACTCGGTGCACGCGCTCGGGACCGAGGAGTTCGAGCCGGCGATGCGCTCCTACCTCGCTCGCTTCGGTCACCGGGTCGTCGACGGTGCACGCGAGGTCGTCGACGCCCTCCTCGCGTCCGGCGTGGACCTCGTCATCGTCTCGAACTCTCCGACCGACAAGCTCGAGGCGATGTTCGGCGCCGCGGGCGTCAGGGAGTCCGACGGCGTCCGCTTCGTCGGCGGTGCGCGCAAGTGGTGGATCGAGAGCCCCGAGCCCATCCACAGCATCGCCGGCCGGGACATCTACCTCGACCGGCCGATCTACCGCGACGTCGTCGCGCGCGAGCAGCCGGACCTCGTGATCGGCGACGTCGTCTCCCTCGACCTCGCCATCCCGGGCGCGCTGCGGCTGGAGGGTGCGATCTCGCCCGACGCGCAGCTCGTCCTGCGGCGGGGTCCGAGGAGCTCGGCGTGGGCCCTCTCCCAGCCCGATCTCCAGCGGGACGCGCGGTTCGTCGACGAAGTCGTGGACGACGTCGCCGATCTGGTCGGGATCGCCCGACGCGGCTGATCCAGCCCGGCTACCTTCGCGCCATGACGCGACGCTGGGACGAGATGCGGACCGACGAGTTCGCCGCCGTCGATCCGGAGACCTGGATCGCGCTGCTGCCGGTCGCTGCCGTCGAGCAGCACGGCCCGCACCTGCCGACGGGGACGGACACGATGATCGTCGAAGGGGTCGTCGATCGCCTCGCTGCGGACGACCGCGTCGTGGTCCTCCCGACCCAGTCCGTCGGGCACAGCGTCGAGCACACGGACTTCAAAGGCACGCTGCACCAGGAGGCCGAGACGCTCCTCGCCTCGTGGTCGGCGCTCGGAGCGGCCGCGCGGGCCGCCGGCTTCCGAAAGCTCGCGATCGTGAACTCGCACGGCGGGCAGCCCCAGCTCGTCGACCTCGTCGCCGGTCGGCTACGCGTGCACCACGCCATGCTCGTCGCGCGCGTCGAGCTGTTCCTCCTCGGAGCGCCGGAAGGGCTCTTCGGGGATGACGAGATCGAGTTCGGGTTCCACGGCGGCGAGCTCGAGACGTCGATGATCCTCGCGCTCCGTCCCGACCTCGTCCGAACCGACGCCCTCGCGGACTTCGAGAACGCCGCCCGCTGGATGGCGCGCGACCACGTCGAGCTCGGCGCCGAGGCTCCCGTCGGCTTCGCGTGGCAGGCCCAGGACCTCCATCCCAGCGGCGCGACCGGCAACGCAGCCGCCGCCGACGCCGAGCGTGGCGCCGCGCTTCTCGACCACCTCGCGGCACGCGTCGACGCGCTCCTCGAGGACCTTCGCGCGTTCCCGCTCGAGCGGCTCCGTGAGCGACCGCGATGAGCCGGATCTTCGATCTCCCGCTCACGGACGCGCTCGAAGCGACGTGGCGCGGTCTGCTCGCGCGCGCCGAGATGGGCGCACTCGCGCCGCGGGCTCCGATGGCCGGCGACGACAGCGAGACGATGGAGTTCCTGTACGGCCCCCTCGTTCAGGCGGACGCGCTCGTGCTCGGGCAGATGGGGCAGAGCCTCGACGGGTTCATCGCGACTCGGACCGGTCACTCGCACTACGTGACCGGACCTGAGAGCCTCGTGCACCTGCACCGCCTGCGCGCGCTCGTCGACGCCGTCGTCGTCGGCTCCGCGACCGTGGTTGCCGACGATCCGCGTCTGACCGTGCGACGCGTCGAGGGCGCCGACCCGGTCCGCGTCGTCGTCGATCTCGATCGATCCCTGGACGGTGACGTTCGCGCGTTCGCCGGGGGCGCCGACGTTCTGCGCGTCGTCGCGGACGGCCTGCAGCCGCAGCGCGGGGGCGTCCCTGAGCTCGCGGTCCGGGCCGTCGACGGCGCCCTCGATCCGCATGAGCTCGTCCGTGGACTCGCGGGCCGAGGTCTGCGCCGGATCCTGGTCGAGGGCGGTGGGCGGCTCGTCTCGTCGTTCCTGCGCGCGCGGGCGCTCGATCGTCTCCACGTCGCGGTCGCGCCGCTGCTCGTCGGCGGCGGTGTGCCCGGGGTCGTGCCGGAGCCGGTCGATTCGCTGGAGAACGCGCTGCGGCCGTCGTCGCGGACCTACGCGATGGGCGTGGACGTGCTCTTCGACCTCGACGTCGGGTCGAGCACGCCCAGCAGGTCGACGTGACCGACGAGGAGGCGGCTCGTGCCTCCCTCGATCGCTGCGGACCGACCGTGTCGCCACGCTTCGACGTCGGCGCGCGCGCCGCGTTCGATGACGACGTTCGCGACGTCGTCCAGGTAGCGGCGCTGGAGATCGCGGTCGCTCGCTCCGAGTCTCCACGCGGAGTCCGCGCGCTCGACGCGGTAGCCGGCGCGCTCCAGTGCAGCGGCGAAGTGCTTCGGCGCCTCGTCGGCCAGCGCGATGCCCAGACCCTTGTCGCGCCGCATGTCGGCGTGGAACAGGTCCGCCGCGGCTCCGTCGAACGGATCGGGGGGAGACCACGCGACGCGGCCGTCGACGCTGAGCGCGACGAGGACCGCGGGCACGTTCGCGCCGGTCAGCGACGCGACGAAGCGGTCGATCCAGTCCTTCGACGCGAGGTCGAGGAGCGCGGACGCCGTCGCGAGGTCGGCGCCTTCGAGGGGAACCGCGTCGTTCGCGAGATCCAGCGCGCTCGTCGACGCGTCGAGAGACGCGTCCGCCGGAAGGTCGAGCGAGGCGACGCGCTCGACGGCGCGCTCCAGCAGAGCTTCGTCGTCGTCGACGAGAGTCCATTCCTGTCGGCGCGCGCCCAGCGCGGCCAGGCGCGGCGCGAGGTGGACCGCGTTGTTGCCCGAGCCGGATCCCAGGTCGACGACGCGCAGCGTCCGTCCCATGGTCGGGAGCGCGCCGAGCAGAGCGTCGGTCGCGGGAGCGCGCGCGGCCTCGTCCGCCGGCGCTCGCAGCGCGAGCCAGTCGGCCTCGAAGCCGCTCATGCCGGGACGCGCTCCAGCGCGGCGGCGAAGGCGCGCGCGACGTCGTCCCAGCCAGGCAGGTTCGCGCGAGTCTCCACGGCAGCGGAGCGAAGCGACGCCAGCAGACCTTCGCGGTCCTCGAGGACGCGGGTGAGCGCGCTCGCGAGCGCCGCCGTATCTCCCGGCTCGAAGGTCAGTCCGGCGCTCTCTGGCACGGTGTCGCCGAGCGCTCCGCCCGTCGACGCGATGACGGGCAGTCCGCGGGCGAGTGCCTCTGCGACCGCCATGCCGTAGCCCTCGTAGCGCGCCGGGTGGAGGAACACGTGGGCGCGCGCGAGCTCGGCGTCTCTGTCGGCGTCGGAGAGTGCGCCGGCGAGGATCGCACGCCCGCCGAGTCCGAGGCGTTCGACGAGGTCTCGCGTCCGACGCGCGCTCGACGCGTCCTGGTCCGAGCGGCCGATCACGGTCCAGGTCCAGTCGTCGCGGCCGACCGCGGCGAACGCAGCCGCCGCGTCGTCGTAGGCCTTGCGCGGGGTGAGCGCCCCGACGGACACGAACCGAAGAACGGGGTCGGAGGCACCTGCGTCGGAAGCCGGCGCGGGATCGACCCCCGGAACGACGACGCGGACGTCGGCGCTCGCAGGCACCAGGCCCGCGTCGACGAGGCGCGCGGCGGTCCAGTCGCTCGTGACGACGACGCGCGCGACGTGCGCCAGCGCAGCGCGCTCGGAGGCTTCGAGTCGCGTCCGCTCCGCCGGGTCGAGGCCCGTCTCGTCCGCGAGCGGGTGGTGGACGAGTGCGACGAGGTCGAGGCGCGTCGCCTCGCGTCGCGCGATCTCGGGAAGCGTGCCGAGAACGAGCCCGTCGACGACGACGGTCGAACCGCTCGGGATCGCTGCGAACGCCGGGGTCGCATCGGCCGTGTCGAGTTCGACGACCTCGGCGTCGCGACCGAGGCCACGAAGCCCCTGGACGACGCGTCGGTCGTAGATCGTTCCGCCGGTCATCGCGTCGAGCGAACCGGGGACGACGAAGAAGACCGCGCCGGGCGCGCTCATCCTCTCTCGGCGACGGGTCCTTCGAACGCGGCGGAGGCCACGTCGGATTCGAACAGCGTGACCCGCATCGCCACGACCCCGGAGCCGGCGGGACCGAGCCCGCCCTCGGCGAGTCGCGCGGCCATGCGGTCGAAGACGACGCGGGCCATGAACTCCGTCGTGGTGTTGCGTCCGCTGAATTCTTCGACGTCGTCGAGGTTCTTGAACGCGAACTCGCCGAGCACCTCGTTGAGCGCTTCGGACGCGCGACCGATGTCGACGACGAGTCCCTCGTCATCGAGCTCCGGTCGATCGAAGCGGACGTCGACGACGTACGTCGCGCCGTGGAGGGCCTGGGCCGGACAGAAGGTCTCGCCGCGAAAGCTGTGCGCGATCATGAAGCGGTCGCGGACGGTGACGAAGTACATGGGTCAGTCGTAGCGGAAGGTCGCGCAGAGCGTGTCGGGGTCCTCGAGCGCGCGCGGGAGCGCGTCGACGATGTCCTCGAACTGCCCTTCGCTCGAGAGCAGCGCGTCGAACCGGGAATCGCGCAGAAGCTCGAGCGCGAGGCCAATGCGACGCGCGTGCGTCCAGCGCCGCGCGCGGTGGGGGGGGATCGACCCCACCTGTGACGAGACGAGCCGGAGGCGCCGAGAGTGGAACGCGCCGCCCAGCGGGGCGGGAACGAGCGCCTCGCCGAACCACGAGGCTTCGACGACGGTGCCCTCGTCGCCGGCGAGATCGAGGGCCAGCGACAGTCCGTCCGGATTTCCGCTGGCGTGGACGACGACATCGGCGTCGAAGCCCTTGGGAGCCGGCGTGTCCGGAGCCACGCCCTCGAACGGCACGCCGAGCGCATCCGCGACGTCCCGGCGCTCGCTCCGCACGTCGAACAGCGTCGGGCGAACGCCGGCGATGCCGGCCGCGAGGTGCGCGACCGCGCAGCCGACGACGCCGGCGCCGACGACCGCGACGCGATCGCCGAGCGAGGGGCGCGCGTCCCAGAGGACGTTGACGGCCGTCTCGACGTTGGCTGCGAGAACGGCGCGGCGCGCGGGCACGTCGTCCGGCACGACGGTGACGGACGACGCGGGCACGACGTACCGGTCCTGGTGCGGGTGGAGGCAGAAGACCGTTCGATCGACCAGCGCGCGCGGACCCGCCTCGACGACGCCCACCGACATGTACCCGTACTTGACCGGATGGGGGAAATCCCCTTTTTGAAAGGGCGCGCGCATCCGCTCGTACTCCGACGGCGGAACTGCATGGGTGTGCACGATGCGCTCGGTTCCACGGCTGACGGCGGAGTACCGCGTCCTGACGAGGACGTCGTCCTCGTCGACGCTCGGAAGCGACTCCGTGCGGAGCTCACCGCGCTCTCGAGCGACGGTCCAGTACGCACGCGCGCTGGGGTGGGCGTCTGTCGTGTTCGTCATGGACGCGCCCCGAACGGCCGATTCGACCTGTGGTGGACCGCGGGTGGCGTGTGAGGATACGGGACGGATCCGCGCCGCATGACGTCCCACGCCCACGACTTCCTCCCCGCCGCTCACGCGCACGTCGTGCGCGAAGGCATGCGGTGGGCCATCGCCTGCTGCGGTGTGACGCTCGCAGTCGGGATGGTCGCGGAACAGCTCGGCGGCCTTCGGCCGGCGGCCGTCTCCGCCGTGGTTCTTGCGCAGGCGCTCTTCCTCAGCGTCGCACTCGCCCGGCTCGACGGGCCGCGCGCGCCGCTTCGGCTCGGTGCGTGCAATC
>JBCCSK010000252.1:0-9018 GCA_039200205.1 Planctomycetota bacterium | reverse complement strand
TCTAGGTGACCTGATCGACCTCGAGCCGGCCCTGGTCCTGCCGCTCGCCGGCGGGCGGCGTCGCGTGCACGTCGGACAGGTTCTCGCGCCAGAGGAGTGGGAGCCCGAGGAGTGGCGGTCGCTCGCCGACCGATCGCGCGCCGGAGCCTCGACGCTCTGGGTCGAGCCGGAGTCGGGCGCGGGCCGCGTCGCGGGTCCCGACGCGCGCCGCGGCTACGACGGGTACGCGCGCCGCGTCGAGTCGTTCGTCGAGGGCTGGTCCGCCCTCGCGGCGGCGCACTCGATCACGCACCGGGCCTGGTCGACGCGCGATCCGTTCGAGTCGTTCCTGCCGGATCTCCTGCGGTGAGCGACGGCGCGTGGATGCTCGCGCGGCCCGTCGCGCTGATCGGGCTCGCGCTGCCGATCGCCGTCATCGTTCTCTCGCTCCGTCGCGAGCGGCCCGTCGTCGTTCCACTCGGGACCGCGCGCCTGTTCGAGACGAGCGCGACGGAGGCCGACGCCGTCCCGCGCCGACGCCTCTCCGCCGCGCGCTGGGCGGCGATCGTCGCGCTCGTCCTCGGCACACTCGCCGCCGCTGCGCCGCGTCCCGCTCCGGCGGACGAGATGCCCAGGACGTACACCGCGTTCGTCGACCGCACCCCGTCCATGGGGCTTCCGCACGATCCAGGTCGACCCGACGGGCCGACGCGTCTCGACGCAGCGATCGAATCCGCGCAGGGATGGCTCGCAGCCGAAGAACGCGGCCCGATCCTCGTCGAGTGGCGCGATGCGTCCGAGCCCGGGTCGACGCGCGCTCCCGCCGCGTCGCCTTCCTCTCCGCCGCCCTCGGATCTCGTTCGCGTTCGCGCCGCGCCTGCGGACGAGCCGATCTGGCCTGCGCTCGACCGCCAGGGCGCGCTCTTCGTCACCGATCGTCTTCCCCGAGCACGGCGCGTCGCCGCGGGCGTCTTTGCGTCCGGTGGGCCCGCGGTGCCGGGGGCGGTCGCCGTCGGTCCGGAAGGTGCTCTCGTCTGGGCCGGTGACGACGATGGCGCGCTGCTCCCCTCGAGTCGGGACGAGCGGCCGACGGTCGCAGTCGGGGCGAGCGTCGCGCTGGAGATCGATGCACTGGTTCGACTGTGGGCCGACGAGCGCGGCGTGCGCGTCATCGACTCGATGGACGGCGCGAGTCTTCTCGTCGAGGCTCCCGCAGAGTCAGCGGGCGAAGTGCCGCTCGTGCGGGCGGGCCGCGACGGCTGGAGCGCTTCGTTCCGGCCGGCTCGGGAGAGGGCGGCCCTGCGCGGCGGGCGCCCATGGCTCATCGACGAAGCGGGGGGGCTGCTCGTCGCGCACGCGCCCGGGCGGATCGACCTGCTGTTCGCCGAGATGGTCCGCGAAGGCGGCGACGACGCGGAGTTCGCCGTCTCGTGGGCGGCGCTCCTCGATGAAGCGCTTCGGGCGCCGTCGTTCGTCGTCCCCCTCTCCGAGCGCGCGGCCGCGGGGAAGCCCGCCGTCCTGGAGCCGCTCGTCCCGCCGGCCCCGGACGCCGCCGACGGCGAACGGGCCCGCCGCCGGGCGACGCTCGGCCGGTGGGCCGAGCTCGCCCTCGCCTCTGCGGCCGCGCTGGCCGGCCTCGTCGCTCTCGTCCTGCGCGTCCAGGGCTCTCCCTGACGCGCGGGCATCCTCAGGGGGCGGTGGGCGAGAGGACGTCCGGAATCGCGTGGATCGAGCCGTTCGCGCCGAAGTAGTCGGGCCGCACCACGTCCGTCGTTTCGTCGAGCGTCAGCACGCCTCCGAGAGGGTCGATCGCGAGTGACATCCCGAGCAGGGTCGTCGCGAAGCGGCGCTGACGCAGCTCGCGTGCCTGCTGGACCTCGGGCAGCACGTGGTAGCGAATGAGGTCGATCAGCTGCTGCTGGTTCTGCGGATCGAGGAGGCTCTGCAGGACTCCCGGGGGCAGCTGTGCGAACGCCGCGTCGGTCGGAGCGAAGATCGTGAACGGTCCGCCCGTCGCGAGGTCGTCGTCGAGCTCGGCCGCCTCCAGCGCCGTGACGAAGGTCGTGAACCCGCGGTCCTCGAGGGTGCCGAGAACGTCGTTCGGGATCCCCAGGACGGACTCGACCGTGTGGACGACGCCGTCCGTCGCGGGGACGTTCGCGCTCGCGAGCGGGATGTTGTTGACCTTCGGGACGAGTCCGCGCAGTCCGTAGTACTGCAGGGCGCCGATGAGCGACGGCGTCTCGGCGTCCTCGAACAGCTCGGACACGATCCGCCCTTCGCTGCGCACGTGGTAGGAGAGCAGCTCGCGCAGCTCGTCGCCGTTCAGAGGATCCTGCAGGTCGGCGAGCACACCCGGGGGGAGGGCGTCGAAGGCGTCGTTCGTGGGCGCGAAGAGCGTCACGTTCGCGCCGGTCAGCGCCGGCTCCAGACCGGCCTGGGTGACGAGGCTCGCGAGCGTCGTGAGCCCGCGAGCATCGAGAGTGTCGACGACCGAGGTCGGTTCCCGGAGGACGACATCGATGATGTGGATCATTCCGTTCGACGCGAGGACGTCGCGTTCGACGACGCGCGCTTCGTTCACGAGCAGCAGCGGCCCGATCGGGTCGACGAGGGAGTCCGCTCCCGTGCGCATCGTGATTGCGCGCTGGCCCTGGAGCGCCGCGGCGTCGAAGTCGCCGTCGGCGATGTGGTACTCGAGCGCGCTCGCGTTCGCGGGATCGAAGAGGGCGTTCAGCTCCGCCGGGTCGAGGGCCGCGAAGGCGGCGTTGGTCGGCGCGAACAGCGTGTACGGTCCGGGCCCGTCGAGCAGCGGCAGGAGCCCCGTCGAATCGAGCGTCGCGCGCAGCGTCGTCAGGCCGAGGGCGTCGAGCCGTCCGCCGATCGTGGTGGAGGTCTGCGGGCCTCCGCTCGAACCGCCAGAGTCATCGTCGTCGTTGCATGCGGTCGCGAGAACGAGGGCGGACGCGGCGAGAGCGACCCGAAGGAGGGGACGGGGCCGGCGGAGGCGCTTCGATTCCATGGTGAGGAGCTCGTGGGGGGGAGACGCGGCCGGTGGGGGCGATCAGCCCGGCGTGACCGGCGCATCGGGGGTCAAGCTACCTCTTCGTCCCAAACCCTGCCGATCCTGCCCGTGACGTGGGCTCACGTCGGGACGACGCGCACTTACGGGCGCCCCGCGCCGGGGCGCCGCGAACGGTGCATCTGGAGCGCGACGAGGCCGATCGCCATCGCGAACCAGAGCGTGCAGAGGCGGGTGACGAGAGTCACCGAGAACGCGGTGGCGCGGGCGCCCTCCGCGGCGAGGCCCGCCTCCCGGTAGCCCCCCTGGAGGAGGCCCGTCAGCAGCCCCTCGGTGACCCCGAGTCCCCCAGGGGCCACGACGACGACCGCGCCGGCGACCGCAGACAGCGCGAAGGCGTAGGTCACCTCGGCGAGTCCGAGGCTTGCGTCGGCGGCGGCTTCGGCGGGCAGGGCCGACCGCGCGAGGATCCAGCAGCCCAGGCACTCGAGGAACCAGCCGCCCGCCGCGAGGAGGGTCGCGAGCGGGAGCTCACGGGGGGCGAGCAGGCGCCGCGCGGAGTCGAGCGTCTCTTCGAGCTGCGAGGCCCTTGGACCGACCACGGGGAGCCCGCGGGCCGCGCCGACGACGGCACGCGCGACCCGGCGCGATCCGACGAGCGTGACCACCGCGCCGGCCAGGCCGAGCGTCGCGAGCGCGATCCAGCCGTGGTCGCCCGCGTGGGAGGTGAGGCCGATCAGAACGAGGAAGCCGAGCAGGTCCGTCAGCCGCTCGGCGAGGACGATCGGTGCGCTCGCGGCGAGCGGCGTCCCGTCCTCCGCGCGGAGCAGCCAGGACTTCATCGCCTCGCCGACCTTGCCGGGCGAGACGGTCAGCGCGAGTCCGGCGAGGTAGATCCGGAGCGAGGTCCAGCCCCGGACGCGGCTGCCCGTCAGCGCGACGTACCGCTGCCAGCGGGGGAAGCGGACGAGATAGTTGAGGAGCGAGAGCCCGCACGCGGCGACCGGCGCCCACCACGGGATGCGCGCCAGTGCTTCGCCGAGCCCGTCGAGGTCGGCCCAGAGCGCGAGCGCCGCGTAGACGACGAGGCCGAGGACGACGGCGACGAGGAGCCGCGGGCCGAGCTTCGAGTCGGGGCGGACCTCGCCGTCGCCGGGGGAGGGGTCCTCGCTCACGTCACGTCGCCTCGGCCGC
This sequence comes from Planctomycetota bacterium, assembly GCA_039200205.1. Lineage (GTDB taxonomy): Bacteria > Planctomycetota > UBA1135 > UBA1135 > Saltatorellus. The sequence continues at coordinate 4,823 of JBCCSK010000252.1, read as the reverse complement.
GACGGGGTCGGCGACCTTGCGTCCCTTGATGACGAGGACGAGGGCGAGGAACGCGATGCCGACCGGCAGGACGACCCACGGCGAGACCTGCAGGAACGTCACCGGGAAGTAGCCGATCAGGATCGCGACGAGCATCGTCAGGATCGCATACGGAGCCTGGGTACGCACGTGGTCGATGTGGTCCGACGCGCACGCGATCGACGACATGACGGTCGTGTCCGAGATCGGCGAACAGTGGTCGCCGAAGATCGCGCCCTCGAGAACGGCGCCGATGCTGACGACCATCAGGGCGAGTCCGAACGCGCGCGGGTCGAGCTCCGCCGGCGTCCCCGCGTAGCCGATGTCGTAGCTCAGGCCGACGACGAGCGGCAGCAGGATCGTCATCGTGCTCCACGAGGAGCCCGTCGAGAACGCGATGATCCCGGAGAGCAGGAACAGCACGACCGGCAGCACCATGTACGGGATCGTCTCGGTGAGCGTGGCGGACAGGTACGCGGCGGTTCCGAGGTCCTCGCAGGTCTTGCCGACCATCCAGGCGAGGTAGAGGATCACGATCGCGATGAACATCGCGCGCAGGCTGTTCAGCGCTGCGACGAGGATCTCGGGGAGCGACAGTCCGCGCATCAGCGCGAAGATCGCAGCCACGACGAAGCCGGCGATCGCCCCGAACATCAGCGGCCTGTTGCCGCTGCCCGCGTAGAGGATGCCGGTCGCGGTCTCCAGGAAGCCGCCAGTGTCCGTGCCGTCGAAGAGGCCGATGCCCTGCGCGCCCGTCACGATGATCATTCCGAGGACGGTCAGGACGAAGACTGCGAGGGGGACGAGCGCGGTCGAGGCCCGCGGCGTGACGCTCGCGTCCGCCTCCAGCTCGGTCGCTGCCTTGCCGACGAGGGGCGTCGCGCCCTCGCGCAGCAGCTGCCCGCCGCGCGCGCGCTTCTCCGCCTTCAGCATCGAGCCGAAGTCGCGGCCCATCCAGACGTTCAGGCCCACGAAGGCGAGGGTGAACCAGCAGTAGAAGCGGAACGGCAGCGTCTGGAGGAAGACGGCGTAGCCGTCGCCGGGGCCGAGGCCGGCGTCCGGCAGCTGGGCGCTGAACGTCGACACCTCGAACGCGATCCAGGTCGACAGGATCGACACTCCTGCGACGGGTGCGGCCGTGCTGTCGACGATGTACGCGAGCTTCTCGCGCGACACCCGAAAGCGATCCGCGAGCGGCCGCATCGTCGATCCGACCAGGATGGTGTTCGCGTAGTCGTCGAAGAACACGGTCAGACCCATCAGCCACGTGGCGAACTGGGTCTGTCGCGCGCTGCGCGCGAGCACCGCGATCTGCTGCATCATCCCGAGGATGCCGCCGGCGCGGGTGATCACGCCGACCATCGCGAGCATGAAGACGACGAACAGGATGATCTCCGTTCGCGCGTGATCCTCCAGCTGTCCGCGCAGGTAGACGGTGAACGTGTCGACCAGCGAGCCGCCAGTCGAGGTCACGAGTCCATCGCCGCCGATCTTTCGAACGAGGAATGCGCCGACCCAGACGCCGGCGAACAGAGCGGGGACGGGGCGCCGGAAGAGGATCGCGAGGAAGATCGCGACGAGGGGCGGCAGCAGCGACAGCTGGCTGATCCGGCGCCGCTCCTTCGTCCGCTCGCCCAGCGACTCTCCATCGACGTTCGCTTCGAGCGTGATCTCGTCGTCGGTCGCGAGAAGCTCGAAGTTCACGCCCCCGTCGATCGGCTTCTTGACCGCGGGGACCTCGATGCCGAGGTCCTTGTCGGCGACGATCGAACGGAGCCGCCGCACGATCGACTTGCCCGCGTGGCTGTGCCAGAGGAAGTCGAAGGGCTCGTCGACCTCGGTGAGCTCCGAGCGGAAGAACGAGCCCCCCAGCTGCAGGACGCGGCCGTCCTCGGTCTCGACGACCGCGGGGCTCTCGAGGACGTCCTGCCAGAGCGGGCGGGTCACGGGCTCGCCGTTGTCGTCGAACACGGGGCTGCCGTCCTCGTCGGTCACGGGGGACTCCACGAGGAGGAGGTCGCCGGCCTGCTTCGCGGTGAGCAGGGACGGGCTCGCGCCCTCGGCGAGGAGCAGCACAGCGACGAGTCCGGCGAAGACGACGAGGGCCAGGGCACGGATCATGCGCCGCATCCTATGGGGCGGGAGGGAGCGGTCCAACGACCGCAATGCTGCGCTCTGGTATCGTCCCCGCCCGCGCGCCGCTCGCCCCCGCGGATCGCCCGACGATCACCGATGACCGCACCCCGAAGAACGCGCCCTGGCCTCCGTGTCATCTTCACGGTCGTGGCCGCGCTCGCCATTGCGACGCTGGCGGCCGCGCAGGGGCCCGACAGCGGCTCTCCCTTCGTCGACGCCCCGCTCGACGTCGAGGCTCTCAAGGCGCCGCCGGACCGGGCCTTCGAGGTCCTCTTGATCGCGTTCGGCGTGTTCCTGCTGGTCCCGATCGCGGCCGCAGCGTTCCTCGGCCTCGCCCGACTGCGAACGATCGAGGAGGCGCAGGCGAAGGACTTCCGCCTCCTCCGGGAGTCGATCGACGCCCTCGCCGGCGACAACCCGAACGGGCCGACGCTGGAGACCTCGACGGACCGCGTGGTCGCCGCGCTCGCCGACGTCCGTCAGGCCGTCGAGCGGACCGCCGTCCCCGAGCCGCGGGACAGCGCCGAGTCGGACGGCGCGACCCGGATCGTCCGGGCGCTCGACACGCTCCGCCAGGCGCACGCCGAGGCTGCCCAGGAAGCGCAGCGTCGCCTCGACGACGTCGTCGCCGGACTGCGGGCCGAGCCGGCCGGCGGCGGTGGACCGCCCGCGCGGAAGAGCGAATCGAAGGCCGAGCGTTCGGATGATGCGGAGTCCTCGCTCGACGCGGAGCGCGCCGCCGCGATCGATCGCGTGCGCGAGCAGCTCACCGCGTCCGGCTTCCGCGCGATCCAGATCGTGACGCCCACCGCCGAGATCACAGACGAAGTCCTACGCTCCGGCCACGTCGTGGTGGAGGCCCGCCGCGAGAGCGCGGTCTACAAGGGCAAGGTGTTCTTCCAGAACGGCGTTCCGATCGACGTTCAGCTCTCTCCCGGTCACGGGATGTTCCCCTGACACTTCCTCTCGTCCGCGTCATTCGTCGGACCGCCCTTTCGAACCGATGTCCGCTCAACCTGTTCCCGTTGCCACGATCGAGACCCTCGACCGCTACGTCGGTCAGACCGTCGAGCTGCGCGGGTGGGTCCACAATCGGACCTCGAAGGGCAAGCTGCACTTCGTGATCCTCCGCGACGGCACGGGCTACGTGCAGTGCGTCCTGCGCAAGAACGTCGTCGGCGACGAGCTCTTCGAGACGATCGGCGCGGCTTCACAGGAGTCGAGTCTGGTGCTCGTCGGCGAGGTGAAGGCGGACGAGCGCGCGCCCGGCGGCTTCGAGGTCGGCGTTGCGGAGGGACACGTCGTCCAGGTCGCCTCCGAGTACCCGATCTCGCCCAAGGAGCACGGCGCTGACTTCCTCTTGTCGCGCCGCCACATCTGGCTTCGCTCGAAGCGTCAGTGGGCGATCATTCGCATCCGCTCCGCGATCGAGTTCGCGCTGCGGCGCTTCTTCGACGAGCGCGGCTTCGTGTGCGTCGACTCGCCGATCTTCACGCCTTCGGCGTGCGAGGGGACGAGCACGCTCTTCGAGGTCGACTACTTCGGCGACGAGAAGGCGTACCTGACCCAGTCCGGCCAGCTCTACGCCGAGGCGACGGCGATGGCGTTCGGCAAGGTCTACACGTTCGGTCCGACCTTCCGGGCCGAGAAGAGCAAGACGCGCCGGCACCTGACCGAGTTCTGGATGCTCGAGCCGGAGATGGCGTACGCCGACCTCGAGGACGTGATCTCGCTGGCCGAGGACATGCTCGTCGCGGTCGTTGGCGAGGTCCTCGAGCGACGTCGCACCGAGCTCGAGATCCTGGAGCGCGACGTCGCGAAGCTGGAGTGCGTGACCGGCGGGTTCCCTCGCATCACGTACGACGACGCGTCGCGCATCCTGCTCGATCATCCCGAGTCGGAGTTCGTCGAGGGGGACGACTTCGGCGCGCCGGACGAGGCGATCCTGTCCGCGATGCACGAGCAGCCGCTCGTCATCACGCACTATCCGAAGGCCGTCAAGGCGTTCTACATGAAGGAGGCGCCCGACGATCCGACGCGCGTCCTCGCGATGGACGTCATCGGCCCGGAGGGCGCCGGCGAGCTGATCGGCGGGAGCCAGCGCGAGGAGAACCTCGACGTGCTGCTGGCCTCGATCGAGAAGCACGAGCTGCCGATGGACGAGTTCGAGTGGTACCTCGACCTCCGTCGGTTCGGCTCCGTGCCGCACGGCGGCTTCGGACTCGGACTCGAGCGACTCGTGCGCTGGATCACCGGCATCGAGCACATCCGAGAGGCGGCGCCGTTCCCGCGGATGATGACGCGGATCCGGCCCTGATCGCCGCGTCGTTCAGCGCGCGCCGAGGAGCTCCTCGAGCCGGTCGGCCTCCCGCATCTGGTGCGCCCAGGATCCGTCGGGGCGGAACTGGAGCGGGACGTTCGCGGCGAGCGACAGCGCCTCGGCGGCGCGCGTCTTCACCCACGCGAGCGTCTTGATGCGCTCCCAGGTGCGCGGGCTCTTCGTCTGATCGGGCGTCTCGGCGCGCAGCACGGCGAGCAGGAAGGCCGTCAGGTCATCGCGCGGGCCGGCCGAGATTGCGACCGCTCCACACTCGACGCGCACCGAGAGGTCGGGGTGGGGGGAGGGACCCGCGGCGAGCTCCGCGAGGACGCTGCGACCGCTCTCGTCG
>JBCCSK010000251.1:0-9022 GCA_039200205.1 Planctomycetota bacterium | reverse complement strand
CGCCGGGCATCAGGGTCACCTCGGCCACGACGGGCACGCTCGGTCCGTCCTGGCGCCACGCGGCCTGGACGCGGCTCGCCAGGGACGTCGCGGGCTCCTGGACGAGCGGAGGCGGGGCGCCCTCGATCGCGCTCGGGGGGATCCGCGTCCGCGCGACGACGCGGCCGTGCGCTTCGCGCGTGACGATCCCGATCGTCGCGGGCTGCAGCTGGACGCCGCTGCGATCGTCGGACGGCCTGCCGACGACCCACGCCTCGATCCCGCCGAGGAACGGGTTGTCGGTGGCGCCGTCCGCTCGAAGCGCCGCGGCCTCCGGGGCAGGCAGCTCCTGGACCGCGGTCGCCGCGAGGTCGACGAAGCCCGCGACTCCGGAGGCGTCGAGCGCTTTGATCGTCGCCGGGTTCTTGCGCGCGAGCTCCGTCCGAAGCTCGCGGCTCACCGGGTTCAGCTCGGCGGCGTCGACGTCGAACCAGAGGAGGCGACGATCGCGGCCCTCCGCGACGATCCGACCGCCGGCGCGGATCGGACCGCGGGCCACGGGCGTCGTCGCTTCCATGTCGAGCTGGAGCGCGACCCGCTCGCGATCGCCGTTCGTGCGAACCGTCAGCGTTCCGTTCCCGCCCTCCACCGGAACGGCGAGTTCGCGCCAGCGAATGCCGACGCCCTCCAGCGTCGCGTCGAGAGCGACGCTCGTCCCCTGACGCTCCTCATCGCGCCAGAAGACGTCGAGCACGAAGGCGACGGTGCCACCGCGCGGGTTCCACGTGGGCAGCACCTCGTCGAGGCCCTTCTGACGGTGCAGTCCGGCGAATGCCCGATGGAAGTCGTCGTCGACGCGAACGCCTGATGCGGTCACGCGGAGGTGGAACGGCGAGGGGACCAGCTCGACGAGGCTCCGGTCCTCGAACAGCCACGGTGGGGGGAAGTGCATCGTTCCCTGGACCTCGACCGGACCGTTCGGATGCAGAGCGGTCGCGTCGAAGATCCCGAGCTGTCCGGGGTAGCGGCCCTCGGGGCGGACGCTCCAGATGATGTCGCCAACGACGCGCCGCACCGGCAGCGGGAACCCGATGTCCCTCTGTCCCTTCTTCTTGTTGAACGCCCCCTGGTACGCGAGTCCGGCTTCGCCGCGGGCCCGAACGAAGAGGAAGCGTTCGAGCGAGTGGTCCGCCTGGAGCTCGGGGTCGCGCTCGATCGGAAGTCGAACGCCGACGGCGATGTCCGCGCGGCCCTTCGTCGCCAGCATGTCGTGGACGCCGACGACGCCGGGGTCCTCGTTCACGAGTGCCGTCAGGTCGTCGCCGAGGAGCGCGTCCGGGAGACCGATCCAGACCTCGAGCGCGTAGCCCTCGGGCGCGTCGCGCCCGACCCGGAACTCCGCGTGCGCATCGACACCTTCCCAGACCGCGTCGACGACGCCGCTCGCGCGCCAGGCCTCGGGGTCGAAGGGATGCTCGGGATCGGGGGGGGCGAAGGCGACGTCGACGCCGACGCGCACGTCGCTCAGCGGCTGCTGCGCCGGGTTGGGGAGCCACGGAAGGAGCATCCGCCCCTCGGCGACCTCGAGCGTCGCGCGGACGTCCGGCAGCAGCGAGCGTCCGATCTCGAAGCGCGCGTCCGCGACGAGGTCGACCCGACCCCGTGGGTCGCACGCGTCGAGGCCGCGTGGCAGGAGCGACCGTGAGCCGCCCGCAGCCGAGGGCGAGAGCGGCTCGGTCGAGAGGGGGAGGGAGCGCGCGACGGCCTGCACTCTGGCGACCTGGTCCGCATCGAGCGTGCCGTCGAGCCACACCACGCCGCAGTCCGCCGGATCGGGGGCGAGTGCGGGGACGAGCCGTCCGTAGATCGAGGCGATCTCGTCCGTCCGTCGAGTCATGCACAGGTCGACGCTCCCGACGTCGAGGCGCTCCTTGCCGGGCGGCTCGAGCGCGATCTCGAAGTCGCGTACGACGACGTCCGGGACGAGGGCGAGCAGCTCGAGCATCGCGCCCTCCCGTCGTGGCTCGCGCCGACCCAGCCCCTCTCCGAGCGCTTCGGAGATCACGACGGACCCGCCGCGGAGCTCGACGCGGTCCAGGTGGAAGCCGCGGGAGAGCGACCAGCCGAGTCGGGCGACCAGCTCGTCGACGCGCGCTTCCTCGCCCGTCGGGCCCAGCTCCAGGTCCCGAACGACGACCGACCGGTTCAGCCAGCGGAAGGAGACGTCGCCGACCGAGGCGGCGGCCGTGAGCGGAGAATCGACGCGCTCCCGCAGCGCCCGCTCGACCGACCGCTCCAGCCTGGGGTGGACCTCGGCAACCAGGGCGATCGTCAGGAGGGCGAAAGAGACCCAGCCGGTCGCGACGAAGAGACCGCCCAGCGCGACGACCGCCGGGTGTCGGGACCGGAGCGAGCGGCGCAGCGCCCGGGTCTCGATGTCTTCTTGCGTCTCCTTCATTCGCGTCCCCGGCGGCCGAAGGACCCTGCTGCGGGCTCGGGCCCAGCCTCAAGATCGGCTTCGAATCGCCGAATCTCGCGTGATTCTGGCCGTTGACATCGACTCTCGCGACCGTCACCCTCCGGATAGCGTCACGGATTCCACCACCGCACGGAAGACAACCCCCCCAAGAGACCACGGACGCCGTCCTTTCGGGACGGCTGACAGACATGGCCAAGAAGAAAGCCCGTCGCGCGACCAAGAAGAAGGCGACCCGGAAGACGACCGCACGGAAGAAGAAGGCTTCGAAGAAGCGCGGCGCCGTCGACATGATCATCAGCAAGAGCCGCACCAAGGCCCTCGCCTCGATCAACGTCTCCGGCGACTTCTACGGCGCTCTCGACGAGAAGGTCCGCGAGATGATCGCGGGTGCCGAGGATCGTGCCATGGCGAACAACCGCCGCACGCTGCGTCCGCAGGACCTCTGATCGAGGTTCTCGCGCCCGGCGACGGGCGCATGCGCGGGCGAATGTCGCGCATTCGACAGTGGAGGAGCCGCCATTCGCTTCGCGCGAGTGGCGGCTCTTCGTTGGGGGGGGCTCGCTGGTCTGGTGACGAGATCGGGCTACGTCTGGTGACGAGATCCGGCTACCGGCGCCGAACCTTGGCCTCGAAGGGTCGAAGGTAGAGGGGCCGGATGGACTCCGGTCCTCCGTCTCCATTCCGCTCGAACCGCGAGAGCCCGAGCGTGAGAAGGGTCTCGGCACTCGCGCGCTCTGCTCTCCGCTCGCGATCCGCGGCAACGGGCTCGTCGCCCACGGCGCGGAGCGCGTCTTCACCGGCGATGACGACGGCGTCGTCCGTGAGCCGCTCCGCGATCTCGCCCCGTTCGATGCAGGCGGGCCGTGACTCGGCTTCGACGTCGACGTCCGTGCGCGCGTAGGCGCCGAAGTACACGCGGCCGCCGAAGGCGTTGCGAATGACCGCTCCGCGTTCGCCGGGTGCGAGCGCGTCGAACGCAATCGCTTCGAACGTCGGGACGCCGACGAGCGCCGCACCGGATCCCCGGTGCAGACCGAGCGCGGTCGCCGCTCCGACGCGGAGTCCCGTGTAGCTTCCCGGTCCGGTTCCGACGACGACCAGGTCGAGATCGCCGGGGTCGGCGCCCAGCTCTTCGACGGCGGACGCGACCTCGACGAGGAGGTCGCTCGCGTGCGAGCGAGCCGTGGCGAGCGAGCGCTCGATCGCGCGACTGCGATCGGCCGACGCAGCGACGGAGGCCTCGCGCGACGAGATCTCCAGCGCGACGGCGAGGCGAGGCGCCGCGCTCATCGAGACGCGATCTCTTCCGAGAGCGCGGCCGAGAGGATCTGCGCGATCTCGCCGATCCGCGCCTCGTCGGGCCCTTCGACCATGATGCGCGCCTTCGGCTCGGTCCCCGAGTAGCGGACGTTGACGCGCCCCTCGGGCTCGAGCTCCGACTCGAACTCCGCGCGCAGCGACTGGAACCGTTCGAGCGTTTCCAGCGCGGGCTTCGAGGCGACCTCGAGCCCGATCAGCACCTGGGGGAACGGCGAGAACGGAGCCGCGAGCTGCGAGAGCGGAGCGCCAGACCGAGCGACGACGCCGAGGACGTGGAGCGCCGTCAGGAGCCCGTCGCCGATGTAGTCGTTCTCGTCGCCGAAGACGATGTGCCCCGATTTCTCGCCGCCGAGGGCGAGGCCTTCGCGCCGGAGCCCCTCGACGACCTGGCGATCGCCGACGCCCACCTCGAGCACCTTGACGCCGACGGGCTCGAGCGCGCGGCGCAGGCCGCGGTTGCTCATCACCGTGGCGACGATCCGCGGGTCGCTCCACAGACCGCGCTCGGCCGCGTCGCGCGCGACGATCGTCATGATCGCGTCACCGTCGACGAGCGCACCCGACTCGTCGACGAGGATGCAGCGGTCCGCGTCGCCGTCCAGCGCGATCCCGATGTCCGCGCTCGCCTCCATCACGCGCCTCTGGAGCGCCTGCGCGTGCGTCGAACCGCAGCCGTCGTTGATGTTGGACCCGTCGGGCGCCGCGTGCATCACGGTCGTCTCGGCCCCCAGAGAGCGCAGGACCTCGGGACCCACCCGACTCGCCGCGCCGTGGGCGCAGTCGAGGACGACCTTCACGCGTCCAAGATCGATCGCTCCGACGGCGGAGCCGAGGCGAACGAGGTGCTCGACGTAGGCGCCTTCGAGGGAAGGGTCGTGGGTCGGCCCGTCCGCGGGCTCAACGCCCGTCGCGGCGTTCCGGACCTCCTCGCGCAGCCGGACCTCGATCTCGGCCTGCTGGGCGTCGGTCAGCTTCGCTCCGCCGCCGGCGAACAGCTTGATGCCGTTGTCGTGCGCAGGGTTGTGCGACGCGCTGATCATCGCGCCCAGCGCCACGGGGCGCGACGCGGTCAGCCAGGCGAGGCCCGGCGTGGGCAGCAGTCCTGCCGTCGACGACTGGAGGCCCGCGGCACGCAGCCCGCGCGCGAGAGCGCTCTGCAGAGAGTCGGCGGACGCGCGGCCGTCGTGGGCGATCAGCGCCATCGGCTGCACGTCGGCCGCGTGTTCCCGCCAGAGGACCGTCCCGGCCGTCCGCCCGAGCGCCTCCACCGCCGCGGGTGCGAGCCAGCCCTCCAGGGCGCGGCCGCGAACGCCGTCGGTCCCGAAGATCGGTTCGTCACTCGTCGTCATCGTCGATCTCGCGTCGTGTCAGCACGATCTCTCGATCGCTCTCCTCGATCTCCAGCCGCAGGGACGCGGACAGGTCTTCGCGGACCGCGTCGAAGAACGGGCCGAGCTCCTCGCGCCAGAGCGAGGGGGGGAGCTCGACCTCGATCCGCGCGACGGACCCGGGGGAGCTCGCCGCGCGCCCGACGTCGACGAACACACGCGCGGAGCGACGCACGAACTGCAGGAGTTCGTTCACCATCACGGTCTTCGTCGATTCCTCGATGCCCTCGGGAAGGAGGCCGCGGCTCCAGATCTCGACGGTCACCGTCTTGGTCGGCGGCATGAACGGCGTCGAATCGGGCGTCGCGCCGGCGTCGAAGTTGACGAGAGCGACGTCGAGCTCGGCGCTCGTGATGCGGCGCTCCGGCAGCTGAAGGCGACCGCGCAGGAAGAGGTCGTCGACGATCTCGATGTCCGGGACGTCGGCGCGGTCGAGGTCGACGCGCTCGACGAATCCGCGGCCGGCCTCGCCCGACACGACGATCGGCATGAAGCGCAGGAGCGACTCGTCCTCGCGGAGCCGCGCGATCTGGTCCGCGGGGCCGCGGACGCGCACCGCCTTCGGGTTGAACTCGAGCGAGCTGGGATCGAGGACGGCGTCGAGCGGGACGACGATCCGCGAGCGCCCCTCCTCGTCCTCCACGGACAGGGCTTCGACGCTCGGTTCGATCGTCGCGTCGTCGTAGCGCTCCACGCGCAGGTCGAGCGAATCCGTGCCCTGGAAGCTCACGCTGATCCCTGACATCGCCTCGCCCTGTCCCCACACGATGTCCTCCGCGTCGACTGGCCGGTCCGTGTCGATCCAGCCCTCGTCGACGATCAGGACACCGCCGAGGCCGCTCTTGAGCGTCGAGAGTTCCGCCTGCGGCGCGTCGACTTCGATGCTGAGGCGGGCCCCTTCGAGGGGGCGCGCGACGTGCAGGTCGTCCGAGGGGAGCACGATCCGCAGGAGACCGCGGGTCGGCCGCGAGCTCGCCTCGGCGTCGGCCTCGATCTGGACCTGGACGCTCATCGTCTCCTTCGCTCGTACGGAGCGGAAGGCGAGCGAGTAGAGGCCGATCGCGAGCAGGACCGACAGCAGCTTCTGACCGGGGTTCGCCGTCAGGCCGGCGATGAGCCGGCCAGCGAACGAGGCCTTCTGCTTGCGCTGCGGCTCGGCGAGATCGTCGCCTCCGAGTCGCGCCCGGAGGACGTCCGCGAGCTCGTCCCGCATCACGCGCCGCTCCATCGTCCCACCCTGGAAGACGGAGATCAGCCCGGTCTCCTCCGACACCGCGACGACGACGGCGTCGGTCTCCTCGGTGAGCCCGAGCGCCGCGCGGTGGCGCGTTCCGACGGAGCTCGCGAGCTGGTCGTTGTCCGACAGCGGCAGGATCGCCATCGCACACGCGATGCGGTCGTCCCGGATGATCACCGCGCCATCGTGAAGCGCGGCGCCCGAGTGGAAGATGCTGTCGAGCAGGTCCTTCTGCACGCGCCCGTCGATCCGGACGGCGGTCTGCGCGTACGGGTCGAGAGACGTCTGCCGCTCGAATGCGATGAGCGCGCCCTGCTTGCGCTTCGCCATCGAGACGCAGGCCGCGGCGACCTCGTCGACGGCGTCGCCCGCTCGCGAGCCGATGACGCGTCGCAGGAGCGGGCTGTCGCCGATGCTGACGATCCCGCGCCGCAGCTCGGGCTGGAAGACGATGGCCAGGATCACGACCACGAAGCCGCTGACGCTCTGGACGATGAACTCGAGCTCGGCGAGCCCCTGCCAGCGCGCGAGGCCGAGGAGACCCCCGAAGATCACGAACAGCGCGATCGCGACGCCCCGGATCAGCCCGCTCCCGCGCGTCGTCCTCAGGAACGACAGGACGACGTGGATCCCCATCGTCAGGATGAGGACCTGGACGATCGTCTTGGGATCGAGGGGCATGGGGCGGGGACGTGCTGCTGTCTTGGATCCGGGGGCAGGAAGACCGCGCCGCATGATTGCGCGCGCAGACGCGCAGCGCACGCCGGATCCGCCCGTTGAGGGCGGAGGCGGCGAGGTTCTCCATTGGCCTGGATCGGCCTGGGGAGCGGCTGGAGTGAAGGCGGACCGGTCGTCTCACAGCGCGCGGGTCAGGAGCCTCTTCGGAGGCGGTCGAGCGCACTGGCGACGAGCAGGGCCTCGCGGACCGGTCCGACGTCGTGGACCCGCACCACGTCCGCGTCCGCGCCCAGGATCGCAGCGATCGTCCCGCCCACGCGATCGGAGGGGCGGTCGACCCGCTCGCGGGCGAGCCAGTCGTCCTGGCGCTGGGCACCCGTGAGGTGTCCGATGAAGGCCTTTCGGGAGACGCCGAGGACGATCGGCCTCCCGAGCGCGCGGAGATGGGCGAGCGCCGTGATCAGGGCGAGGTTGTGCTCCAGGGCCTTGCCGAAGCCGATCCCGGGGTCGATCGCGATCCGGTCGGCCCGGACGCCGGCGGCTTCCGCCGCCTCGATACGCTCCGCCAGGTGGTCCAGGACCTCCAGGACGACGTCGTCGTAGCTCGGGGCGGCCTGCATCGTCGCTGGCGCGCCCTGGCGATGCATCAGGATCAGGTGAACCTCGCGCTCCGCCCCCAGCTCGGCGACGGTCCCGAGCATCTCCGGATCGTCCCTCCCGGCGCTCACGTCGTTCACGATCGTGGCGCCGTCGAGGACGGCCGCGCGAGCGACCGACGCTTTCGTCGTGTCGATCGAGATCGGGGCGGCCGTCGCGCGCGCGAGGGGCCCGACGACGGGCGCGATCCGCCGGAGCTCCTCGTCCGCATCGACCGGCGTGGCTCCCGGGCGGGTCGACTCGCCCCCGACGTCGAGGACGTCGGCGCCGTCCTGCACGAGGCGCAGGCCGTGCTCGATCGCTCGCTCCGGGGCGTCGTACCGGCCCCCGTCGGAGAAGCTGTCCGGCGTCACGTTCACGACGCCCATGACGAGGGGCGGCGCGCCGGGAGCGCGCCGCGGGAGGCCGCGAACGGAGCCGCCGGGTTCCGCGTCGGTCACGCGGGCGAGAGGCCGGGCAGCGAGCCGCCGTCCTCGTCGATCCCGGTCTGCGAGCCCTTCGGGGCGGGCAGCGGAGCCGGCTTGGCAGCGCGACGCTCTTCGCGGATCTCCTCGGCCGTCTTCTCGCGCAGCGACTCGGGGTCGACGACGCCGTCGATGAGGCTCGTGATCTCGTCCTTGTCGAGCGTCTCGTACAGCAAGAGGCCCTTCGTCAACCGCTCCACGGCCTCGCGGCCCTCGTCGACCAGGCGATAGGCGAGCTCGTACGACTCGCGCATGATCCGCTTGATCTCCTCGTCGATCTCGCGGGCGGTCTCCTCGGAGTGCCACTTGCCGCTCATCAGCTCGGTCCCGAGGAAGTCGGATCCCTGGCGCTCGGCGAAGTTGATCGGGCCGACCTTCTCGCTCATGCCCAGCTCGGTGACCATCGCGCGCGCGAGCTCCGTCGCGCGACGGATGTCGTCCGAGGCTCCGGCGGAGATGTCGCCGCAGAAGAGTTCCTCGGCGACGCGACCTCCGAACAGCATCGCGAGCTGGCCGAGCAGACGCTTGCGCTGCGTGTGGTAGCTCTCCTTCGCCGGGAGCATCATCGTCGCGCCGAGCGCGCGGCCCCGCGGGACGATCGTCACCTTGTGGGGGACGTCGATCTGGCCCTCCAGCTTGGCGGCCACGATCGTGTGGCCGGCCTCGTGGTAGGCGGTGATCTCGAGGTCCTCGGGCTCGACGTTGCGCGCGATCTTCTGGCGACCGTAGCGCACCTTCGCCGAGGCCTCCTCGAGGTGGTGCATCTCGATCTCGTCCTTCTTGTCGAGGACGGCCATGATCGCGGCCTCGTTGACGATCG
>JBCCSK010000250.1:0-9084 GCA_039200205.1 Planctomycetota bacterium | reverse complement strand
GTGCTGGTCACGCCAGCGGGCGACGACCTGGCGGATTGGACGGCGGTCGCCGAGGCCTGGGGCGCGGCCCTCGGACTCACCGTCGAGACCGCAGATGCCGACGCGTTCCGCGCGCGGTCGAAGCGCCGCGACGGAGAGCCTCTGCCGACAGCGATCCGCCTGGACCGCGCCGGCGATCCGGAGGGTCTTCGGCGGCGCGTGACCAGCGCGATCGAGGCCCGGCTGCGCGACGGGGGGTGATCGGAAGCCGCCGTTCACACGAACCGATATCGTGACGGGCCGCCCATGACGTACGCCCCCCACGCCGAGCGTCGCGCTCGCTTCCTCGAGTTCCTCGGCGAACGCGACGCGGTCGCCGTCGTCCCCACCGCGACGACGAAGGTCCGCAGCAACGACTCGGACCACCGCTTCCGGCCCGCGAGCGACTTCCTCTACCTGACGGGCTTCGAGGAGCCCGAGGCCTGGCTCGTCCTGATCCCGGCGAGCGGCGACGAGGCGGCGCGCTCCGTCCTGTTCCTCCGGCCCCGCGACGAGGAGCGCGAGATCTGGGACGGGCGGCGGCTCGGCATCGACCGCGCGGCCGAGGCCGTCGGCGTCGACGAGGCCTTCGACGTCGGAGCGCTCTGGGGCGAGCTGCCGAAGCTCCTCGCGGATCGCCCGCGGATCGTCTGGCGCCTCGGGGACGACGGCGACCGCGACCGGAGGATGATCGAGACGATCACGAGCCTCCGGCGGAGGGCGCGCGGCGCCGTCCGGCCGCCGGTCGAGGTCGTCGACACCGCGCCGAGCCTGCACGAGATGCGGGTACTCAAGGACGCCGCCGAGGTCGAGCGCATGCGTCGCGCCGCGACGCTGACCGCGGAGACGCACACGGCGCTGATGGCCGCCGTGCTGCCGGGGATGAACGAGTGCGAGGCCGAGGCGTTCCTCGATCATCGCTACCGGGCCGCCGGCTCGACGGGCGCCGCTTACAACCACATCTGCGCGGGCGGCGCGAACGGCTGCATCCTCCACTACGTCGAGAACGATCGGCCGCTGGTCGACGGGGACCTCGTGCTCGTCGACTCCGGCGCGGAGTGGGACTACTACGCCGCCGACATCACGCGGACGTTTCCGGTCAACGGTCGCTTCAGCCCGGAGCAGAAGGCGCTCTACGAGATCGTCCTCGCGGCCGAGGTCGCCGCGATCGAGACCGTCGCGCCGGGGGTCCCCTTCGACCGCGTGCACGAGGTCGCGCTGGACGTGATCGTCGGCGGACTCGCGGACCTTGGGCTCCTGGGCGGGACGCGCGAGGAGATCCTGGACTCGGGGTCGTATCGCAAGTTCTTCATGCATAAGACGAGCCACTACCTCGGCCTCGACGTGCACGACTGCGGTCGCTACGTGACCGATGAGGGCGCGTCGCGCCCGCTCGAACCCGGCATGGTGTTCACGGTGGAGCCGGGCATCTACGTCCAGCCGAACGACATGGACGTCGACGAGCGCTGGCGCGGGATCGGGATCCGGATCGAGGACGACGTGCTGGTGACGACGGAAGGGCACGAGGTGCTCACGGCGGCCGCTCCAAAGTCGATCGAGGACGTCGAGGCGGCGTGCGCCGACGCGGCGCCCGCGGGGAGCCGCAGCTGAAACTCCGATGAACGCACCGGCCGGAGCGGACTCGCAGATCCACGTCGAAGGCGCCGCGGACGACGCGCAGGGCGCGCTGCGCACGGCGATCGGTCGGGCGGCGATCCCGAGCCTGGCCGGGATCTTCTACGAGACGATGGGCCTCGCCTGGGTCCTCGGCGGCATCGCGGCGCTCACTGCGCTCAGCCTCGCCGACGGCGACACGGCCGTCGTGTCGCGAACGATTGGCTCGGACCTCGCCGAGCCCGGATCGGCGGCGGCGATCGCCGCACTCCTGCTCTCGATCCCGCTGATCCTCGTCGCCGCACGCGTGTCCGCCGGGCTGGCGCGCATCGTTGCGCCCGGGGCACCCGACGGCAGGAAGCCGACGCTCCGCAACTCGTGGCGCTCCGGCGTGAGCGTGCAGGTCTCGGCGGTCGGCGTGTGGCTGCAGATCTTCGGGATGATGGCCAGCGGGACGCTCATCCTCCTCGGGCCGCTCGTCCTCCTCGCGCTTTCGGTGGGCGGCGACACGCTCGGCCCGTTCGGCGTCGTGCTGTCCGGGCTGGCTCTCACGCTCACGCTCGTCTACGGCGCCGAGCTGGGTGCGCTCCAGGAGCTCGCGCTCGCGAGCCTCGTCCGGCACCGCCGCGGCGTCGGATCCGCGGTCCTGCACGGCTGGCGGATGATGCGTGCCCATCCGGGCCCGAGCCGACGCATCGCGACGATCGAGTTCGTCGCGCGCTTCGTCACCGTCGCCGCGGTCGTCGCGGTGACCCGCCGAGCGGGGCTGGGCGCGGGAGTGGCGACTTTCTGCGCGCTCGGAGCGATCACCGGCTCCGTTCGCGCCCACCTGTGGGCGAACGCCTACCCGCGCCTCGGAGGCCTCGACCCCGGCTATGCGCTGAAGAAGGCGGCCGAAGCGCCGAAGTAGGGTGGTGAGCGCGCCAGGGCTCGAACCTGGGACCTACTGGTTAAAAGCCAGTTGCTCTACCAACTGAGCTACGCGCCCACCCTTGAACTCAGCGCGAAGCGCCGCCGTCGGCGACGCGAGCCGAAGAAGATACGCCTTCCGAACGGCCGCGCAAGTCCCGGCCGCTCCGAACAGTGTGCGGTCAATCCTCGAGGATCTCCTTCATCTTCTTCTCTTGGACGTCGGCGACCTTCGCCTCGTAGCCCTTGAGGAGCTTCTGGATCTCCTCCTGGAGGTCCTTGAGATCGTCCTCGGTGATGTCACCGCCCTTCTTGAGGCCGTCGGCCTCCTTGTTGGCGTCGCGTCGGATGTTGCGCAGCGACACCCGCCCCTCTTCGCCGAGGTCCTTGGCCTTGGCCGCGTACTTCTTGCGCTGATCGCCGGAGAGCGGCGGCATCGTGAGGCGGACGACCTTGCCGTCGGACTCGGGGGAGATCCCGAGATCCGACTTCTGCAGGGCCTTCTCGATCTCCTTGATCGCGCTGGCGTCGAAGGGCTTGATCACCAGCGTGCGGGCCTCGGGAACCGAGATCTGCGCGATCTGGCTCAGCGGCGTCGGCGTCCCGTAGTAGTCCGCGCGGATGTGCTCGACGAGCCCGGACGACGCTCTCGACGTCCGGATGTTCTTGAGCATGTCACGGGTGTGGCCGAGGGCCTTGTCCATCCGCTGTTCGGCGTCCTTGAGAACACTCTCGTAGCTCATCGCTTGCGCTCGTCGTAAGGGGTCGACGGATCAGGAATGACGAAAAGGAACGTGCGGCCCGCCTAGCTCGGCGTCGGTCGGATCACCGTTCCGACCAGCTCTCCGCGCACGACTCGCTCGAGGTTGCCCTCCTCGAACATGTCGAAGACCACGACCGGAAGGCCGTGGTCGCGGCACATCGAGATCGCGGTGCCGTCCATCACGCGGAGGTCCTTGACCAGGACCTCGTCGTAGGTGAGCGAGTCGTAGCGCACCGCGTCCGGGTCGGTCTTCGGGTCGGCGGAGTAGACGCCGTCGACCTTGGTCGCCTTGAGGAGCACGTCGCAGCCGAGCTCGTTCGCGCGCAGCGCCGCGGCGCTGTCCGTCGTGAAGAACGGGTTCCCTGTGCCGGCGCCGAGGATCACGACGCGGCCGCGGTCGAGGTGCCGCTCGGCGCGGCGCCGCACGAACGGCTCCGCGACCTGACGGATCTCGAGGGCGGTCATCACGCGCGTCTCGACGCCCTGACTCTCGAGCGCGTCCGACATGGCGAGCGCGTTGATCACGGTGCCGAGCATGCCCATGTAGTCGGCGTTGGCGCGGTGGCCGCCGAGCTCGGAGAACTCGGCGCCGCGCAGGATGTTGCCGCCACCGACGACCATCGCGACCTCGACGCCCAGCTCGCGCACGCGCGCCACCTGGCGCGCGATGCGCTGAACCTCGTGGGCGTCGATGCCCTGGCCGCCTTCGGGCGAACCGAGGGCCTCGCCGGACATCTTGAGGAGAACGCGTCGGTAGGGCATCGCTCAGGGGCGTCGCAGAGGGGCGGGGAGTCTAGCAGGGCCGCTGACCCCTCCACGGAGGCGCTCCGAAAAGCGTGGGCCCCGGCGCGTCACTCCCCGAGCTGGCTGCGCTGGTACGTCTCGATCTTGGTCCCGTCGCCGCGCGCGGCGACGAGGGCCTTCGCGACCGACTGCTTGTCGTCGTCGATCCACGGCTGGCCGACGAGGGTGCGCTCGGCGAAGAACTTCTGGAGGCGCCCCTCCATGATCTTGTTCTGGATGTCCTCGGGCTTGCCCGCGAGGCCGTCCTTGATGATCTCCTTCTCGCGCTCGATCTCGGACGCTTCCACGCCGGACTCGTCGAGGGCGGAGGGGCTGAAGACGACGATGTGCATGCTCAGCTTCTTGAGCACGTCGTTCGCCTTCGCGGCGTCGGCACCGGTCGTCACGTTGACGAGCGCGCCCTTCTTGTTGTCGTGGTGCACGTAGCCCGCGACGCGGCCCGAGCCGTTCGAGAACGCCGCCGCGTCGACGATCTGAAGGTTCTCCTTCAGGTCGCCGATCTTCGCGGTCAGGGCCTCCTGAACGGTCCCACCCGAGTGCCAGGACTGCTCGAGCATCTCGGCCGCCGACTTGGGCTCGTTCTCGAACGCGTGCGCGACGAGCTCGTCGAGGAAGCCAGTGAAGTCGGGCGTCGACGCGAGGAAGTCGGTCTCCGTGGCGAGCGCGACGATCGCGCCCTTGGTGCCGTCGTCGGAGATCTTGAGGCCGACGCGGCCCTCGGCCGTCTCGCGCCCGACCTTCTTCGCAGCGGACTTGAGGCCCGCCTTGCGAAGCTCGTCGAGAGCGGCGTCGAGGTCGCCGTTCGTCGCAGTGAGCGCCTTCTTGCACTCCATCATGCCGGCGCCGCTCGTCTCGCGGAGCTGGCGGACCAGTTGAGCAGTGATCTCAGCCATCGGTCGGGAATCGGTGCGCGCACACGCGCGCGGTCGGGGTCGCGGTCGGGGTTGCGAGATGCCGGGATTGCCCGGCTCGGATCACTCGCGCTCGGACGCGTCGGGCGCGTCCGGCGACCTGACGGTGGCGCTCGGAGCCGGCGTGCCTTCGCCGCTCGGCGCGGGTGCGTCGGCCGACGGCTGGGCGTCGGGAGCGGGGGCCGGAGCCGGTGACGGTGCCTCCTCGCCGGCCGCCTTCTCGGCGGCGGGCGCGTCGGCGGCACGATCGGGAAGGACGTTGCCCGTCGTCGGACGGACCTCGTCACCCGGAACGGGATCCTCGCCCTCGCGACGCTCGGCGGCGCCGACGGCCTTGAGGTTGTCCGTGTGCTGGTGCCATCCGGCTTCGACGGCGTCGGCGAGCTCCTCGATCAGGAGTCGCACCGACTTCAGGGCGTCGTCGTTGCCCGGGATGACGATGTCGACGTCGTCCGGATCGCAGTCGGTGTCGAGCAGGCCGATGACGACGATGCCCATCTTGCGGGCCTCGCGGACGGCGTTGCCCTCGCGGCTCGGGTCGACGACGACCATCGCGCCCGGCATGCGATCCATCTCGCGGATGCCGCCGAGGTTGCGGTCGATCTTGCGCCGCTCGCGGTTGATCTGGGCGACTTCCTTCTTCGTCAGCTTCTGCTGCTCGATCGCCTTCTCGTCGATGGCCTCGAGCTGCGTGAGGCGCTTCAGGCGGCTGCGGATGACGCTGAAGTTCGTCAGCGTCCCGCCGATCCAGCGCTCGGTGACGATCGGCATGCCGGTGCGCTGACCGGCGTCCTGGATGACGCCCTTGACCTGGCGCTTCGTTCCGACCCAGAGGACGGTCTGGCCCTCCGAAGCGATGCGGAACAGCAGGTTCTGGGCTCGGAGAAGGCCCTTCACGGTCTCCCGCAGGTCGATCACGTGGATCATCCCGCGGCGTCCGTGGATGTACGGGGCCATCTTCGGATTCCACCGCGACACGCGGCATCCGAAGTGCACGCCAGCTTCGATCAGCTTCTGTGCGTCGATGTTGCTCATGGGGTCCTCGGAATGGACGGACCCGGCGGCACAGCGCCGCGCGGTATCCGGAAAACGAGCGGAATAGCCTACGCGCCGCGACGGCGATGTCCAGCTCCGAGAGCTGGTGTCGGGCGATTCCGCCCAGGCGGGCGGCGCGCGGCGTCGCGGTACACTCGATCCTCGAGACCCTGGTCCGGACCACCCTTGACTCGCCCGAAGCGCCTCCTCCTCGCCGACCACGGATCGCTCGGACTCCACGACCGCCTGCGGCCGCTGGAGGCCCTAGGGATCGAGGTCCTCGTCACCCAGAGCCCCGAGAGCACCCGGGAGGCCCTGCGGGCCGGAGCCTGCGATCTCCTGGTGGTCGACGCGAAGGGCGGAACGGGTGCCCCGGGAGCGCTCGACGTGGTCGGGCGCGGGCCGCGCGACGAGGCGACGCCTGTCCTGATCTTCTCCGATCCCGACGACCCGATCCCCGCGATCGTCGCGGGCCGCGCGATGCGCGGCGGCCCCTGGGACCTCGTGCGGCGCGATGCCGCCCCGGAAGAGATCCTGCTGCGCGCCGAGCGGCTCTGCGAGCAAGCGGCGACCGTCGCCGAGCTGGAGCGGGCCCGCTACCAGGCCTCCCACGACGACCGCACGGGCCTCCTGCGCCCCGGTCCCTTCGACCTCCGCCTGCGCGAGCACTTCTCTGCCGCCCAGCGACACCGGCTCGAGCTCGCGCTCGTCCTGGTCGACCTCGACGCGTTCGGCGCGGTCAACAAGCAGTACGACCACACCGTCGGCGACGAGATCATCGCGCGCGCGGGCAGCGTGATCCGCATGAGCCTCCGCGCGGAGGACGTCGGCGGCCGCCTCGGCGGCGACGAGTTCGCCCTCGTCCTGCCCTACACCCAGCGCGTCGATGCCGCGCGCGTCGTGACTCGCCTCGCCGGCCGGTTCCGAGCGCTGTCGGGCCCCCCGCCGCGGCCCTACGGACGTTCGGGGCACGACGATGAGCCGGCCCCGGTGATCCAGGTCACCGCGAGCCTCGGCTTCGAGACGTTCGACGGCTCCGACCTGGCGAGCGTCGAGGATCTCCGCAGGCGGGCCGAGCGCGCTCTGCACACGGCGAAGACGCGCGGCGGCGACCAGGGCGTGTACTTCCGCTCGATGGGCGGCGACGGCGCCGAGAGTGCGGCTCAGGCGCGCTGACGCGTCACCGCACGAGCATCGGGCGCAGCCAATCCGCGCGGTCGAGCACGAAGTCGCCGGCAGGATCGACCTCCAAGACGAGGCTCGTCACCCCCTGGACCGGGACGGGCATTGGCGCGAGCGCGGGCGAGCCGGCGCGCACCACGTCGCTCTCCCACAGGACGCGGTCGCCGGAGCGCACGCGGAAGATGACGGCGCCGCCGCGCGCGCCGCTGACGCCCGTGTCGTCGACGCCGCACAGGAAGCGCAGCTCCTTCCACTCGCCGTCGAGCGACCACGTGAGCTCGCTCGGCGCGTGGACGCCGAGGCCGCGCGCGTACGTCACGCCCGCGACCTGCAGCAGGCCGCCACGGCAGCTGCGGTCGACGCGCATCGGCCAGACGAACCCGAGGTCGTCGTCGAAGGGGGACGACGTGCCGCGGTCGGTCGGCTCCAGGTCGCCGAGGAAGCGGAACGATCCGTCGTCGAGCGCGACCTCGGTCACGATCGAGCCGGGGAGCTGGACATCGGCCGCCTCCCCGAGCCGCAGCCGGACGCCCTCGACGGGCGAGCCGATCTCGACGAGTTCACCGGAGATCCTCCCGCCGCCGACCAGGGCGACGGAGACGCGCTCGCCGCGGTCTTCGTCCTCTTGCTCTCGCTCGTCCTCGAGCGGCGAGACGAACAGCGCGGCGACGCGGTCCCACGCGTAGGTCCGACTGCCGAGACGCGCGTCCTCGAAGCGAACGCCATCAGCCTCGAACGAGTCGACGAAGCCCTCGGCGCGGTCGAGTCCGTTCACGGCGACGAGGTAGAGGCGATCGCCCTCCTCGCCCGCGGTCGGCGACGAGGTGACGCTGGCGGGGATGCGCGCGGGGAACACGACCGAGCGGATCCCGTCGATCGAGAGCTGGAGCTCGACGCCGCCGCGGAGCGCCACCGTGAGCAGGTCGCCGTCGCCGCCGCGCACGGCGGCGCTGAGACGGTCGCCGCCCGCGAGTTCGAGCGACGCGCGGTCCTTCGGGTCGACCTCGCTGGAGCTCTCTTCGCCCGGCGCCATGGCGACGCCCTCGAAGCGGGCGAACGCCGCGCCGGCCTCCGCGAGGCTCGTCAGCGGGGGCGCGTTCTCCGCGCGACGCCGGAGCGTCCCGTCGAGCGACTCGAGGACGATGCTCCCGCTCGGGTCGGGCGCGGAGCGCGTCGGACCGAGGTCCTGGGCCGGCGCCGCCGCCGAGAGGGCGAGGAGGAGGGCGATCGCTCGAAGCTCGCGGGTCACCATGCCGGAATCGTAGGACCTTGATCTGCCGAGAGGCACAGGTCACCCACGACGCCGCGCGACGAGGACCGCGGACTGCCCCACCGGCGGCCCGCCCCCCGGTCCGAAGAGGCCGAGCGTGCGGTCGACGGCCCGAAAGGCGCCGATCGAGCGGCGAATCCAGCGCAGCTGACGCTCGTCGAACGAGTTGGAGAACGTCTCCCCGCGCCGCAGGACGCGGCTTTTCAGGAAGTACGGCCCGACGCCCGCGAGGTTCATGTAACGCGCGCGCACCACGTCGAACCCGGCCTGTTCGACGAGCCGAACGAGGTCGCCGCGCCCGTAGCGGCGCAGGTGATCGGACGCCTCGTCGACCGTGCCGAAGAGCCAGCCGTGCGCGGGGACCTTCACGAACAGGGTCCCCCCCGGCGGCAGGATCCCCGCGAAGCTCTCGACGAGCGCCGCGTCGTCCTCGATGTGCTCCAGGACGTCGAGACAAACGATGGCATCGACCTCACGGGCGCGGAGGTCGGCCTTCTGGGCGTCGAGGTCGACCTGGAGCACCTCGACGTTGGCTGCGTCCGCGAATCGGTGCTGGAGGACGGCGACGTTGCGCGGCG
>JBCCSK010000249.1:0-9102 GCA_039200205.1 Planctomycetota bacterium | reverse complement strand
CCGCGAGAACACCGAGGGCGCGTACACCGGCATGCACGGCTTCGCCCACAAGGGCCAGCCGCTGGAGGTCGCGACGCAGACGATGGTCTACACCCGCGAGGGCGTCGAGCGCGCGGTCCGCTACGCGTTCCACCTCGCCGAGACGCGCGAGCGCCAGCCCGGTCGCGAGGCGCAGGTCACGCTGATCGACAAGGCAAATGCGGTGCGGGCCCACGACCTGTGGCAGCGCACGTTCGCCGAGGTCGCCGCCGAGCACCCCTCGATCAAGACCGACCACGCGTACGTCGACGCGGCGTGCATGTGGCTCGTCAAGAACCCCGAGTGGTTCGACGTCGCCGTGACGCCGAACCTCTTCGGCGATATCGTCACCGACCTCGGCGCGATGATCCAGGGCGGCATGGGGATGGCCGCGAGCGGCAACATCCACCCCGGCCGCGTCAGCCTGTTCGAGCCCATCCACGGCTCGGCGCCGAAGCACGCCGGCAAGAACGTCGCGAGCCCGATCGCAGCGATCATGGCCGCGGGGATGATGCTCGACTACCTCGGCGAGAAGCCGGCGGCGTCCGCGATCGACCGCGCCATCGCCGACCTGTTCGCCGACGGCCGCCTCACCGCCGCGACGACCGGAGCGCACCCGACCGACGAGGTCGGGACGCTGGTCGCCGAAGCGCTCAAGGCGACGGCGGCGAAGGTCTGACGAGGTCCTCGGCGATCGCGTCGAGCCGCGGGACGCCGCGCGCCGCGTCGTGCTCGAGCACGGAGGCGCGGGCGGCGGTCCGGGCCATCGCGTGGCGAGCGGCGCGCGGGTCGTCGGCGAGCCGGACGAGGCGTTCGACGAACTCGGGAACGTCGGCGGCGATGCCGCCCGGCCCGGCGTACGGCGCGACCAGCGCCGGGTAGTTCGCACGATCGAGCGCGAGCGGCGCGCAGCCGGCCGCGAGCGCCTCCGCGAACGCGACGCCGAAGAACTCGTGGTGGGCCGTCGACGCGACGACGTCGCACGTGCCGAGGAGCTCGAGGTACTCCGCGCGGCTCTCGACGAAGCCTGCCGTCGCCATGAGTGAGTCGACCGTGACGAGTGCCGCGCGGATGTCGTCGCGCGCGGACCCCGGATGACCGCCGACCAGGACGAGTTCGATCTCCGCACCCCGCGCAGATGCGGCGCGCGCGGCCTCGAAGAACGCGGTCGGGTCCTTGTCCGGCTCGAGCCGGTGGGGGAACGCGATCCGCAGCGGGCCGTCGCCGCCAAGACCGAGCGGACCGGCCTCGATCTCGGGCAGCGGCGCCACGACCGGGGCGCCGTCGAGCGCGGTGGCGAGCTCGGCGCGCGGGTTCGGACGCGGCAGCCGCGCCAGGAATGCGTCGGCTGCGTCGCGGAACTCTGCGCGATGGAACTCCGAGTTGAACGCGCACGCGTCTGCGCGAACGGCGCTCAGCACGTTGCTGAACCCGTGCGTCAGGTCCCGCGCGTCCTTCGCGCCGGGGTAGGTGAGCTGGTTCTCGTGGAAGTAGCAAAGCGTCGGCGCCGCTCGCCACGCAGGCGGAAGGAAGCCGAGCAGACGCGGCAGGTCGACGAAGTCGCTGCACGCGAGCACGTCCGGCGCCGGCCGATCTCGGACGCGTCGCGCGAGCTCCCATGCGCTCGCTTCTTGCCGCCACTTCCAGTGGTGCGGTGAGAGCCCGATCGAATCGAATCGATGGCGCGAGCGTTGCGACCAAGTCTCAACGAACGCGCGATGGCTGCCGCCCCACCAGGGTTCGAGAAACAGGACGTCGAGGGACGATGCGTGCACGTTGAGCTCGGCGAGACGTTCGGCGAATCCGGGTTGTCGCGCGCCCGGCTGGGCTCGATGATGGGGTCGAACCTCAGGACCACCGCAAACATGGACAAGAAAGCCGTCGTCGACACGCTCAACCGCATCCTGGAAATGGAGCTCGCGGGAGTCGTTCGTTACACCCACTACTCGCTGATGGTGTTCGGGCCGTACAGGCTCCCGATCGTCGAATGGCTGCGCGCGCAGGCGGACGAGTCGCTCACGCACGCCCACCAGGCGGGTGAGATGATCACGCAGCTCGGCGAGCACCCGAGCCTCGCGATGGGTCCGCTCCTCGAGACGCACGACCACGACATCGAGGCGATCCTGCGCGAGTCGCTGGAGCACGAGCGCGCGACGCTCAGCTTCTACAACGACCTGCGCAGGCTGGTCGAGGGAGAGTCGGTGATGCTCGAGGAGTACGCGCGCCAGATGCTCGCGACCGAAGAGCAGCACCTTGGCGAGGTGGACCGGATGCTCCGGAAGCCCGGCGACGTCGCGACGGCGGCCATGTCGCTGATGGGGTGAGCCGGGGTCGATGGCGGCCCGCAAGCGCTTCAGCGTCATGCGCGATCCTGTGCATGGCGACGTCTACCTGACGCACGAAGAGCTTCGGGTCCTCGACACGCCCGAGATGCAGCGCCTGCGCGGCGTCAAGCAGCTCGGTCCGGCGTACCTGGTGTTCCCTGGCGCCGTGCACACCCGGTTCGATCATTCGATCGGGACCGTGCACGTCGCCCAGCGGATCATCGACGCGATCAATCTCTCCTTCGAGCTCGATCCCGCGCGGGGGATCGCGATCGGCGACGAGGAGGCGCGCGTCATCCGGATGGCGGGGCTCCTGCACGACGTCACGCACATCCCGTTCGGCCACAACATCGAGGACCAGGACGCTCTGTTCGAGCGTCACGACTCGGCGTACCGCTACGTGCGGATGTTCGCGAAGGACACGCCGCTCGGTCGCGTCCTCGACGACCTCGGCCTGCGCGAGGACGTCTTCAGCGTCCTGACGAAGCCGGGAACTGAGGGTCGCCGGGACGTGCCGCCGTACTGGAGCCAGCTGCTCTCGGGCACGATCGCGGCGGACATCCTCGACTACCTCGCGCGCGACGCGTACTTCACGGGCCTGCGGCTGCAGGTCGACGAACGCGTCCACAGCTACTTCAAGATCGATCGGGCGAGCGGCAACCTCTACATCGATCTCGCCAAGCACGACCTCCTGCGCGAGGACATCCTGAGCGAGGTCGTACGGATGCTGGAGACGCGCTACTTCTTCAGCGAGCGCGTCTACTACCACCACGCGAAGGTCGCGGCCGGTGCGCTCGTGGCGCGGGCGATCGACCTCCTCGTGCGCGAGGACGCGCTGGTCGAAAGCGACCTCTACGGCACGACCGACCACTCGGTGCTCGACGCACTCATCGCAGCGGCGAAGCGCTCCGCCTCCGACGCCACGCGTGAGAAGGTCGTCGACCTCGTCACGCGGTTCCGCGAGCGCCGCCTCTACAAGCGTGCCTGCGTCTTCCCCGCGTACGAGAACGAGGAGGTCCAGGCCGAGCTCGTCGAGCGCTACTTCGCCGCCGGCGGCGGCGAGGCTCGGGCGGACGTCGAGGGCCGGATCGAAGAGACCGTCGAGTTCGCGACGGGCCGCAAGGTCGACGTGATCGTCTACTGCCCTGCGCGCGAGATGCAGCTCAAGGAAGCGCGCATCCACGTCCGCTGGCCCGGCGCCGACGGCGTCCAGCCGCTGTCGACCTTCGACGAATGGGTCCCGCGCCTGGGCGACCTGGAGCGCTCGTACCGCAACCTCTGGAAGTTCTACGTCTTCTGCGACTCGCGCGAGCGCGACGTGCTGCTGAAGGTCCAGGAGGTCGCCGCGGCCGAGTTCCCGGGCGCTCGCAACGTGTATTCGGTCGGGGAGGGGTGACGCGGGCAAAGCGGTCGAGCCCGGGCTGCCCAGGGCCTCGCGACTGCGGCCCGCTCTGCGCTGGCCGTCCAAGGAGCTCCGCCACTCAGCATCGACTCCGACCTACGCCATGAAGCTCCTCGCCCTCGCCCTCGTCCTCGGTTCGGCCCTCCTCGCGCCCCTGCAGGAGAGCGAACCCGACGACGCTCGTCCGACTGCGTTCACCGAGAAGACGTGGAAGGGCTGTGCCGCGTGCCACGCAACGCCGGATCGCCGCGTGCCACACGACGCGCGCTGGATCGAGCTCAATCGCAAGACTGCGTGCCTGACCGACGAGGCGGCAACCGAGGTCAATCGGGCTCGCCTGATCGCGATGCTCGAGGAGCAGACGATGCCGCTCCCGCCGCTCTACAGGGGCGAAGGCGAACGCGACGAGACGGCCGGCTTCCTTCAGGTACCGACGACGGTCGGGAGCGCGTTCCTCCGACCTCGCGGTGAACCTGGCAGCGTTCGGGTCGTCTGGGACGCGTGCGAGGACGGCTCACGTGTCGCGGTTCCCGAGGGACGCTACGACCTGATCGGGTACTCCTTCTACCGCAAGGACGACGAGGGCCGGTGGTGGAGTGCAGCGGCGACGATCCAGGAGGGGACGGTCGCAGACGTCGTCGAGGTCGTGGCGGGAGAGGAGGTCGTCCTGCCGATCGCGATGCGGATCTACCACGACCTGGAGGTCACCGCCGACGGGACGAAGCTCGACGTCAAGTTCCAGATGCGCAACGAGGCGGGCGATCGGATGACGCTCGCTCACTCCGGCTCCCTCGTGGAGCCGAGCTGGTTCGTCTTCGGCGAGCCCGGAGAGGGGGATCGAGCCTCCGGTCCTTTGACGCCCACGTGAGGCGTCTACCGAGCCTCTTGGAGTTCCAAGGGCGAACCGGTCGCGGGCGTCGAGGTCGGTATCCGGCTCGACACCGGGCCCTATTCCCTGCTCGACCCCGCCACGCTCGCGAAGGGAAAGAAGAAGGGCGAGCCCATCTTCCGGCGTCGCTGCTGACTCTAGGCCGGAGGGCCCCCGTGCGGGGTCCGGCGCGACTCTCTTCGCATTTCCGGGCGCGCCCAGCGTGGATTGGTTGCGAGAGGGGTGACGCGTCCGATCGGGCGGGATCGGGGACCTTTGGATAGCCTCGCAAAGCACCTTCCTTCCCCGGTCTCACCATGGCTCGCGTCCTCCCGCTCGCGCTCTCCCTCGCTGCGCTCGCCGCTCCCGCCGTCGCGAACGATGTCCTCCTCGTCGGCTGGGACGCCCCTGACGTCCAGTCCGCGATCGACCTCGCCCAGGACGGTGACACCGTCGTCGTGCCCTCGGCCGGCCAGGTGGTCGCGACGATCGACGGCAAGGGGCTCACGCTGATCGCGCCGCCTGGCGTGGTTCCCAGCCTCGCGGGGCTCGTCATTCGCAACGTGCCCGCGTCCTCCGCAGTGCTCGTTCGCGGATTCGAGAAGTCGTTCGGGAACCTCGCGAGTCCGTGGCTCGCGGTGACCGACTGCAGCGGACCCGTCGTTCTGGAGAGCGTGGCCGCTGTCGATCCGCAGCTCGCCGAGGTCACGAACTGCAGCGCCGTTCTCTTCGACCGATGCGAGCTTTTCGGGACCACCTTCGGCTCGCTCCATCCGACCCTGCGCGTGGTGCAGTCGAGGGTCGAGATCTACGACTCGGTCGTGACGGGGAGCAACGGCTTTGATGGGACCGGCGGCGGGATCGTCACGAACTGCACCGACGGACTCCCTGGCCAAGACGCTCTCGTCGTCGGACCTGCAAGCGTGGTCCGGGTCGCTGGCTCGACGCTCGCACGCGGCCTCGGCGGACTGCCGCCGCTCGGCAGCGTCTGCTGGTCCGGACCGGATGGCGACGCCCTCAGCGTCGCGGGCGGGAGCCGCGTCGACCTCATTGACGCGAGGCTCATTGGCGACGTCACCGGGGGCGGGACGAGCGTCCAGTCCCCCGGCCGCTCGAGCCGCATCGAGGTCCCGCACCACGTCGGCGGCGGTCAGTCCGTCCGGCTGCGGCTCGTCGGTGAACCTGGCTCGGGGACGGGGTACGTCCTCTCGCGCGGGAGCGGCGTGGTCCCGCTCGACCCTTCGACGGGCACGCTCTGGGGCGTCGGGCCTGGACTGGAGCGCCGGCGTGCCGGGGTCATCCCCGCCAGCGGAGTGCTGGAGTTCGACCTCGAACTCCCCGACGCGCCCTTCAGCGGCTTCGAGTCCTACCGCCTCCAGCCGATCGTGGTCGACGCGACCGGATTGCTGCGCCTCGGCGCTCCCGCGACGCTCTTGCTCGTTGGCGACCAGGGGCCCATCGTCGCAGCGGGCCGGACGGTGAGGGTCGTCGACAGCGGGCCGACGGGCGGCGACGGGACGACCTGGCCCGGCGCCTTCTCTGGCCTTTCGGAAACGCTGGCCCGGACGTGGGCGCTGCCTTCGAAGCCTCCGACGACGCTCTGGGTCGCCGAGGGAGTGCACCGGGTCCCACTCGTGTTCGGCCAGAATCGACCGTTCATCGTGCCGCGCGGCGTGCGCCTCCTCGGCGGCTTCACGACCTCGACGACCGACGAAGCGGACCGCGATCCGCTGCACTTCGAGACGGTCCTCTCGTCCGACGTGCTCGGTGACGACGGGCCCGGATTCACGAACCGCTCCGACAACGCGTCCAACGTCCTGATCACTCCCCTCCCGAGCGCGACCGCCGGCCTGTTCGCGTCGGCGCCGCCGGGCGGGACGCCTGCCCCGACCGCGATCACGATCGACGGCTTCACGGTGGCGGGTTGCGAGATCGAGCAGGACGGGTTCGGCGCGGCCGTCGTGCTCACCGGCGACGTTCGCTGCGACCGACTGCGGCTGGAGGACTGTCGCTCGCCTTCCCGTCCCCACGTCCTGCTCTTCGGCGACCCGAACTTTGACGTGGTCGACCCGACGCTCGCACCGCCGCGCCTCGATCGCTTCTCGGCGCTTGGCAACATCGGCAGAGTCCTTTACCTGAGCGTCGCCAGTCAGACGGGCCCGGTCCTCGTCACGAGTTCGCTGATCGCCGGCAACCTCTCCACCGGCGCGCTCGTCGAGACGTTCTACGGAGGCGCGCGTCTCGAGAACGTGACGATCGCGCACAACCGCGTACCGCTCGGCCAGGCGGCCGTCGTGCACAGCTCGCAGGTCGTCGGCCAAAGCACGAACCTGCTGCACTCGATCGTCTTCGCGAACTCCGCCTCTGGATCGTCGAGTCTCGCGACCCAGCTCCAGAACGCGGCGGCGCCGGGCGCGCTGCGATGCGACCTCGGGATCGTCGAGGGATGGGACGGAGCGACGTTCCCCGGCTCAGGAACGACGGGCGCCGATCCGAGCTTCGTCGACCCGGCCGGGCCCGACGGCGTCCTCGGAACCCGCGACGACGACCTCCGACTGCGCGCCGGTTCGCCCGGCGTCGACTCGGGGGACAGCGCGCTCGTGAACGCGCTCTCGACCCTCGACCTCGACGACCGCCCGCGGATCATCGACGACCCGCAGACGCCGGATACGGGCAGCGGGCCGGGGGCGATCGTCGATCGGGGGGCGTACGAGCGGTAGGGCGACGCTCCGCGGAGCGTATGAACCTCCGTTGGCTCGCGGCTACGGCCACGGGTGCCGATTCCCGGCGTCCGTCTGGGTGTGCAATTCCGTATTGCGAGTTCCCTCTTGTTCGGTTCGATCGCACGAGAACACGCTGGCAGCGCAGCGGGGTAAGGGGACGGCACGGCGACGGGCGGGTCGCAGCAATCGTTCGTCCCAAAGATCGGCAACGCGTGTAGTCTCGAATCCGGCGGACGGTCTCGGTTGCCTGCACTTCTTCGCGTGTCCGCGGATGCTGCTCCAGCGCAGTGCGCTGGTCTCACGGGGACCGAGAGGACTCCTTCTGCACGGGGACGCTCCAAGGTCCCAGTCCGTTTCGCCACAGATCGCCCTGCCCTTCACCCTTGCCTGCCAAGCCATGCCGATGACGCTGATCCGCGCCGAGTCACGACCCACGCCTTTGCAACACCCGCTGAGGCTTGCCTGCGTTGCATTCCTGACCACATCACCTGCGCTGAGCGACGTCTTCGTCGACCTCGGTGCGCTGGGGTTCAGTGAGGCCATGGTCTTCTCGCCGGGCGGGCAGACGATGACGGACATCGGGACATCGCTCGGTGAACCGTTGCTCGTCGGCATCGACCTCACTCTCACAGCGGTCCCAGCAGGGCCGTCCCAGGGGGTCGGGCCCTTCCTGACGGGACTCATGAGTCCGGGAGAGCGCTACCGGCTTGGCCGAGCCAGCCTGACGTTCGAGTTCTCGGCTCCGGTTCCGATTCGCTTTCGGGGCGGCGGGTCGCTTCTACCGGGCGAATTCAACTCGTTCGGGCCGCCCGACGCTGGGTCGCTCATCTCGCCGCACGTCGATCTGGTCGTCACGGACGACTCGCTCGAGAATCTAACCAACGGCACTGTCGTCGACCCGTGTGGTCGGGACTGCGTCGTCTGGGAATCGTTGTCGAGCGGAACGACCTGGCACCACACCGTGACGGGCGGCAATCAGGGTGGAAAGCTCTGGATTCGACTGGGGACCAGCCTGTGCGATCCCGGTGAGCCAAATAGCACCAATCAACCCGGGCTGATCTGTCCGATCGGCTCAGTGGCGCTCGTCGACTCCGACTTCTCACTGAGGGCATTCGAGCTGCCACCGAACACGTTCGGGTTCTTCCTGACGTCTCGGTTCTCGGGGAGCTCGGAACCTCCTGGTTCGGTGGGAGTCCTCTGCCTCTCGGGCAGCATCGGGCGATTCGTCGGTCCAGGCCAGATCCTGGATTCCGGGAGCACGGGCACGTTCCTGCTCCCGGTTGACTTGACGAACCTTCCGACTCCGACCGGCCCCGTCGCGGCACAACCCGGGGAGACCTGGTACTTCCAGACTTGGCATCGCGATGCCGTGGGCGGCTCGGCGACGTCGAACTTCACCAACGCGATCTGCGTGACATTCCTCTGATGTGAGGGGTCCTTGCCGATCTTGAGGAGCGGCAAGGATGGGACTCACCGACCCCTCAGGGGTGTTCAGAGGCACGGGGACCTCCGCGTCGACGACACCGTATTCGGGTCAGTGGTCCAAGCTGCACTTCGCGACGGGAGCTGCCGGGGACTGCGAGTCGGGCGTGAGCTCTCGAGGCTCGGCGGGCAGGCCCCGAAGAGCAGATGGAGTGGAGGTGGGTCGTTCGCGCGACGATCGTCGCGATGCGTTGGCGACGCCCGCCAAAGCTCGGACAGCGAAGGACGTCCACGCTGTCCCTCACAGCCTGGGCAGCAATCTCCGATTCTGCTGCCCAGGCCGTG
>JBCCSK010000248.1:0-9111 GCA_039200205.1 Planctomycetota bacterium | reverse complement strand
GGGCCCGTGCGGCAGGACCCGTCCCGGAAGAAGCCCGTCATCGGGTCGAGGCAGCACCCCTGGAGCTCCTCGCCGAGGACGTTGTTGTCTCGTCTCTGGATCATGGTTCCCTCGTCGGATTCGGGCGGGTGTTGTAGCGTGCTTCTACGCTCGCTGCCCTTCTCTCCCGAGGTCCCTCGCATGAAGCTCTCCACTGTTTTCGCCCTCTTCACCGCGCTCACGAGCGTCGCCCTCGCCCAGGTCGACGCGCCGGTCTCCAACGATGGCGCTCCGCCCGAGGAGGTGCGCCTCTACGACGCGCCGCGCCGCGTCGCGCCACTCGCCCCCGCCGCGCTCCCGCCGTCGACCGGGTTCCTCTCGCTCAATCAGGACCCCGAGGGCGACATGCCGCGCGCGGCCGCCTTCACCCCCGACGGCCAGCGCGTGGTCGTGGTGAACCGCGACACCGACACGGTGACGATCTTCGACTTTGCGACGCGCCAGATCGTTGCGACGATCGGCGTCGGTGACTTCCCGGTCGACGTCGCGGTCACGCCGGACGGCAGTGTCGCGGTCGTCCCCAACGTGCTGTCGAACACGGTCTCGATCATCGACCTCGGCAGCCTCGCGGTCGCGGCGACCGTGCCCGTCACGGCGACGAACGGGGGTCAGCCGTACAGCGTCGCGATCGACGACGCGTCGTCGCTCTGCCTGGTCGGGATCATCGAGGACGCGACGACGTCGCGGTTCTCCGTCATCGACCTCGGGACGAACGCGGAGACGTTCACCTTCTCGACCTCGTCGCAGGGCGCGTTCGGATTCTTCGGAACGCCCGAGCCGGGAATCTTCGGCAACCTCTACACCGACTGGGCGCTGAGCGGCGACGGCTCGTTCGTCCTGCTACCCGACCGCGGCGGCGACGTCCTCAACTCGTACGACGTGGCGACGGGGGCGCTGCTCGGGAGCTCGGCGGTGGGCGACGTGCCGTCGTTCGTCGACATCTCCGGCGACGGCTCGAAGGCGGTCGTCTCCCTCGCGGGCACGACGGACGCGGTCGTCGAGATCGCACTCGTCGGCGGCGTCCCGAGCATCGTCGGCACGACGCCGACGAACAACAGCGCGTCGACCCCCCAGGTCCGAATCACGCCTGACGGCACGGAGGCGGTCGTCGCCGTCCTGAACGCCGTCGAGTTCATCGACCTCGCCTCGACGACGAGCGTCGCGACCGTCAACACCGGCAGCGTCGGCGACCTCGAGTTCACCTTCGACGACCAGTTCCTGGTCGTCACCAACTTCACGACGCGGGTGATCTCGCTCGCGACGCGAACGGTCGTCGACTCGATGTCGTTCGCGGCAACGGCCGACGCGACGATCAGCCCCGTCTCGCATCGCCTCGTCGGGCTCAACAACCGCTTCCGCGAGGACCTGCACTTCTACACGACCAACGGCGCGTCGAGCCAGTTCCTCGGCCGCGCGCTGTCGGGCGAGGAGCCCGAGGTCGACGCGCCGCGCCGCGTCGAGATCACGCCCGACGGCACACGCGCCCTCGTCGTGACCAACACGTCGAGGAGCGTCGCGGACATCGACCTCGCCACGGGCGCGACGCTGGCGACGTACGGCATCGGAGACCGCGGATGGGAGGTCGCGACCGACGCCGCCGGAGACGTCGCCGTCGCCACCAGCACGGAGTCGAGCGAGGTCGCGGTGATCGACCTCGTCCAGCGACAGGTCGTTGCGACGCTGCCTGTTCCGGAACGTCCGACCGAGGTCGCCGTCGCCCCCGACGGCTCCGCGGCCTACGTGACGACCGTCGCCGGCACGGACAGGCTCTGGTTCATCGACCTCGCGGGCGCGGCGAGCACCGTCAGCGGCTCGATCATCGCCGGCCAGCTCGGCACGATCGGCTGGGCGAGCGGCCAGTCGAGCGGACTGGAGCTGTCGCCCGACGGCAACACGCTCGCGCTGTGCGTGTCCTTCGAGGATCGCGTGCGCCTGATCGACGTCGGCACGCGCACGCAGCTCGCGAGCATCCCGGTCGGCGACTTCCCGATCCGCGCGCGCTGGGCGGACGACGGAAGCGCGCTCTACGTCAGCAACGCCTTCAGCGACACGGTCAGCCGCATCGCGTTCAGCGGCGCGACGTCGTCGGTGACAGCGACCGCCAACGGCGTGCTCGACGGCTTCGGGATCGACACCGACGGCGACTTCGTCTACGTCGGCGAGTACGGCTTCGGCTCGGATCGCCTCGCCGTCCTCGACGAGACGACGATGGCGCGCGTCGCGACGGTCCCGCTCCCCGGCCGCCCGTCGTTCCAGGAGCGCGTCGGCGACCAGCTCTTCATCGCGGCGGGCGACCGCGTCGCGCGCGTCCGTCTCGACGGGACGTCGACCGTGCTGGTCGAGTCGATCCTGATCACCGCGTCGCCGTACGACCTCGCGTTCAGCGGGGCGCGCGGCGTGGCCGTCACGACCCAGCCCGGTGCGAACGACGGCGTCGACCTGACGCGTTTCGGCGGAACGCCCGCGAACGGCTGCGGACCGGCCGTTCCGAACTCGACGGGCCGGCCGGCGACGATCTCGGCCGCGGGGTCGTTCCTCGCGGGCGGCCTGCCGCTGCAGCTGACGGCCTCCGACCTGCCGAGCTTCTCGTTCGGCTACTTCATCAGCTCGACCACGACCGGATTCTCCACGAATCCGTCGAGCCAGGGCATCCTCTGCCTCGGCGGCACGATCGGCCGCGTCCTCGACCAGGTCCAGAGCTCGGGCTCGGCCGGCGTGATCTCGATCGCGGTCGACACGCTCTCTCTGCCGAGCGTCCCGACCTCGGTCGCGATCCTGCCCGGTGAGACCTGGTCCTTCCAGCTGTGGTTCCGGGACGCCAACCCGAACATCACGTCGAATTTCACGGACCGCGTGACGGTGACGTTCGAGTAGGCGAGCGCCCGCCCCCCCCTCCACACTTCTGGGCGGTTCTTCTTGAACCGCAACGCCGCCGCGATTGGATCGTCCAGGTGGTACGGGGGACGACATGAGAGGGAACGGGCCGTTCGACAGTGACGACGACGAAGCGCCGGTCGAGCCGGCCGCGCACGAGCTCGCGGGTCTCTTCGACGAGGCACCCGCGTCCGCTCCTGCGCGTCCCGGCAGTGCGGCGCACGACTACGACGACGGCTGGTTCGTCGCGGAGGCGCAGGTCGTCCCACCGGCCGCGCCGCTCCCGACCCCCGGCCCCGTCGAGGACGTCGACGGGGCGATGGACGAACTGCGAGGGCGCGTCGGGACGACCTGGGGCTTCTCGTCGC
Source organism: Planctomycetota bacterium (assembly GCA_039200205.1). Lineage (GTDB taxonomy): Bacteria > Planctomycetota > UBA1135 > UBA1135 > Saltatorellus. The sequence continues at coordinate 5,830 of JBCCSK010000248.1, read as the reverse complement.
TGCGCCCCTACCAGGAGGACGCGATGCGGGCGGCCCTCCAGGCGCGGGACTGCCTCGTGATCCTCCCCACCGGCGGCGGCAAGAGCCTCTGCTACCAGGCGCCAGCCCTGGTGCGCCCGGGACTCACCCTCGTCGTCAGCCCGCTGATCGCGCTGATGAAGGACCAGCTCGACGCGCTCCTCGCGAACGGCGTGCGGGCCGCGATGCTGTCGAGCGCGCTCGAGGACGACGAGCGATCCGCGGTCCGGGCCGCGATGGACCGGCGCGAGCTCGACCTACTGTTCGTCTCGCCGGAGCGACTCGCCGCGGACGGCTTCATCGACCGGCTCGAGCGCGCCGGCCTGACCGCGATCGCGGTCGACGAGGCGCACTGCATCAGCCACTGGGGCCACGACTTCCGGCCCGAGTACCGCCAGCTCGGCGCGCTGCGCGAGCGGCGTCCCGAGGTCCCGATCATGGCTCTGACGGCGACGGCGACCCCACGCGTCCGCGAGGACATCGAAGCCGCGCTGGGCCTGGTCGACCCGGTGCGCGTGATCGGCGACTTCGACCGGCCGAACCTGACCTACCGCGTCCTCCCGCGCCTCGACCTCTACGACCAGGTGATGCAGGTCGTGCGCAGGCACTCGGGCGAGGCGGGCATCGTCTACTGCATCCGACGCAAGGACACCGAGAAGCTCGCGCGTGAGCTCGCCGCGGCGGGCGTCCGCGCGCTCCCCTACCACGCCGGCCTCGACGCCGAGGAGAGGACGCGCGTCCAGGACGCGTTCCTGGGCGAGGGCCTCGACGTCGTCGTCGCGACGGTCGCGTTCGGCATGGGGATCGACCGGCCGGACGTGCGCTTCGTCGTGCACGCGAGCCTCCCCAAGGGCGTCGAGCAGTACAGCCAGGAGACGGGTCGCGCCGGCCGCGACGGTCTCCCGTCCGAGTGCGTGATGCTCTTCAGCGGCTCCGACTACCAGGGCTGGAAGGGGATCATGGAGCGCAGCGCGCAGGAGGCCGAGCTCGAGGGTGCGACGGGCGCGATGGACGAACTCGCGGGCAGCCTGAGCCGCCTCGGCGAGCTGTGGAACTTCGCGAACGGCGGCGTGTGCCGGCACCGCTACCTCGTCGAGTACTTCGGCGGCGAGTTCGAGGCGAAGGAGGGCGGCTGCGGCGCGTGCGACGTCTGCCTCGGCGAGCTGCGCGCGGTCGAAGAGCCGACGCGGATCGCGCAAATGATCCTCTCGTGCATCGTCCGCTGCGACCAACGCTACGGCGCGGCGCACGTCACCGAGGTCCTACGCGGCGCCGACACGCAGCGGATCCGGGGCAAGGGACACGATCGGCTCTCGACCTACGGCCTGATGAAGGAGCACGCGGCGAGCGCGATCCGCGCGTGGATCGATCAGCTCATCGCCCAAGGACACGTCGCCGTCGCGTCCGGCAACTACCCGACCCTGCACCTGACGCGCACCGGCATCGACGTGATGAAGGGCGAGCACGACGTGTCGCTCTTGCTCCCCCGCGCTCCTGCGAAGAAGTCCGGGCGGCGCCGCAGCTCGGCGGCCGCCGTCGCCAGCGAAGAGCACCTCGACGTCGACTCCGGCCTCTTCGAGGAGCTCCGCAAGCTGCGCCGCACGATGGCCTCCGAGCGCGGCGTTCCGCCCTACATCCTCTTCAACGACCGCACGCTCGCCCACCTGGCGGCGCACAAGCCCGCGAGCGAGGCGGAGTTCCTCGCGATCAAGGGCGTCGGCGAGAAGAAGGCGAAGGACCTCGGCCCCGCCTTCCTCGGAGCGATTCGCGACTACGTCGACGACGCGAAGTAGTCGTCTTTCACGGCCTGGGCAGCGGTCTCCGATTCTGCTGCCCAGGCCGCGAGCTGACCTGAGTTCAGAGGCGCCTCGGATCCAGAGGATCCGTGCCGGCGCGGGCTTCAGCCGCGTCGTCCCGCCCATCCCCGTCACTGTCACGCTTGTACGGGAACGTCCCGTTGGCACGCTCGGTCTCGTTGTCGATTCCGTCGCCGTCGATGTCGTCGTCGTTCGAATCCTCGATGCCATCGCGATCGGTGTCCTCCCATCGCGAGGGATCGCGGGGGAACCCGTCGAAGGCGTCCTCGACGCCGTCCTCGTCGGTGTCGACGGCGAGCGGGATGTCGATCCCGACCCACTCGGAAGCGGCGTCGGTGACATCGCCCATGTTGATCTTCCCGAGCACGACGGAGAACAGCTCGCTCATGTGGTACGGCCGCTGCTCGCTCGGGAGCCCGGTATGAACGCCAGGTCTCCATCCCTTCGGCGTCAGGTGGCGTAGCGCCCACGACATGCTCAACCGATCGGTCACGGTCGCCTGCGACTGCATGCTGGTCGCGAGCCATCCGGTCAGCCCGAGCGACGCGACGATCTCCTGGATCTCGCGATCGGTGTAGTAGCGGCGCAGCTCCTCGATGTGCGCAGCGGTGTTGATCCCAGGGAGTCGGCCCGCGTCTCGCGCCAGACGCAGCGCCGCTCTCTCGGCATCGGTGATCGAGGTCGATCGTTCGATGTCCATCAGGCCGTGAATGTGCGCGAGAACTCCCGGGAGATCCGCGTCGGGAATTTCATCGTCGACGTAGTCGGCCTCGAATTCCTGGAAGACGCCGTAGGCACCGTGCACCTGACAATGAACGCAGCCGCTCGAGAGCTGGTACACGAAGAACAGCGACCAGCGCAGCTTGAGATCGAGCGCCCGATCGCGGGTCAATAGGTACGCGTCCATCTCCAGCGTGCCGAGAGAACTCTGACGCGTCCACTCGGTGTCGAAGTACGAGCGGTCGCTGAACGGGTAGCGCGACTGCGGCACGGTCGCCGGCACGAAATAGACGTGATCGTAGGCCTCGACATCGAACGGCGGGGTCTGATCGTTCGGGAGGTTCGCAGCCCGCATCTCTTCCGTCCGCCACTCGTCGAACGTGACGGGAAAGGCATCGAAGGGCTCCTCGATACCGTCGAAGTCACCGTCGAAGGTGACGGGTGAGATGTCGTAGCCCGTCAGCTCGCCGATGAAGTCGCTCTTCAGCTCCGGATTGATCGCCGCAATGTCGTCCGGCCTCCAGCCGCTGGCGATTTCTGCCCGCGCTCTCTCGAGCGCTTCACCCACGAACGCATTCGCACGCTGCTCTTCGGGACTCGACGCGCGGTTGGGCCCGACGCTCCACCCTACCGCTGCGAGGTTCTCGGTCGCCCAGTCGAGCGTCTCTTGATCCGTCGGAATGGGGAGGATTCGGTCGTGGACGGCGAGGGACGCGTTCACGGCCGCCATGTCGAAGAGCTCGGCGATCTGCCGGTCGACGAAGTGCGTTCGGAGCATGGCGTGCGTGTCGGCGGTGACCGCGGTCGGTAGTCTCCCAACGGCATCGATGTAACGGAACGCGGCGCACAGTCGAGCGTCTTCGACCGAGTCGGCGTAGGAGGCTGCCCACGTCTCACTGATGTCCTCGAGCGGCACGCCCATGAGCGACAGCTGACGCGCCGCGCGCGCCTGCTGATGACGGCTCTCTGCGAGGATCATCTGGCGCAGGGTCAGGTGCCACTTGGACTTCTCGTCGAACATCCCGTCCGCGTGGATCATCGCGTCGGCAACGAGCAGTCCGTTGTAGTAGTCGCGGAGGTTGCTGATGTCGATCCGGTGACGATCGTAGTAGGGCATCGCCAGATCCTCGGCCGGGGGCGAAGGGACGTCCTGGACGAACGCCAGGGCGACCGAGGAGGCTGCGCCCGCCATCAGAAGGGTGATGCCAGTGTGTCCAAGCCGCATCTCACCGCCCTCCCTCGTACAGACGAACGAACTCTGTATTGGTGTTGGCCGAATAGACCGGGACTTCCTGAAGCGTGTCCCAATGCTCTGCGATCATTCCGTTCTCGTCCCACAGATACATGTCGACAGCGGCGATCCCCAAGTCACTCGGATCGTCGTTGTCGAGGTTGCGGAAATTGACGTGGGCCATTCCGAAGTCGCCGACGATCGCGATCCGATAGACATCGATCTTCACCGGATACTGCGAGACCGAGGTCGAGAAGAGCATCGCCAGCGGAGCGGGGCCGTTCGGGATCATGCTCGAGTGCTGGATGTAGTCCGGCCGTACGAAACGGGCGACGTTCTCGATCGTCGGCTCGTTCTGCAGTACGTCGTAGAGATCGAGAATGCTCTGCGCTCGCTCAGCCCCCTCTTCGTCGGTCACGTAGATCTCGGTCTCCCAGCCGGTGGGAATCGTGTGGCGGTGAATCTGCCGCTGCTCGCGCGACTTCGTGGGCGGACCAGTCTGCTGCATCTCCTGTCCCAGCCACGACGTCGAGGCGATGGACCCGGCAACGAGCGAAAGTGCGATGACTCTCGATAGAACGGACATGTCGATCTCCTGTGGTTCGAATTCGCGACGTCCATTGGGCCGCTGATGGACCGCGCCACGCCTTGCCACGTCCACTTCAACCCGCGATTGGCTCGAGCGAATGGCGACCGGAGAGAGCGTGGCGCGGTCTCCGCATGAGGCACGAGACCGTAGCAGTGGATGCACGAGAGCGGTTGCGACAGCCCGTCCACCCTGCGCACGGCGGGACGCGAGCGCGCGTCCCGCTTCGGCGCAGCCGCGTCTCTGCGCGCATCGCTCTGGACGAGGAGGGAGCTTTCTCTCCAGAGGTAAGTCTCCGGCATCCGAACGCAACGGATACAGGGAGATGCCGGTGCGCCCGGCTCCTCTGCGCGGAAACGCGTCCACAGCCGAGGGAAGGGGAATGTTGAAGAGCGGATGGACTCTGGGAAGCCTGCTGCTGTGCGGCAGCGCGAGCGCAATGACGTCGCTGGGCACGACCGCGGTCGCACGCTGGGACGGACACGTCGTGGAGCGCGGCGAGGCCATCGTGGGACTCAGCCAGCCCGCGCAGAAGGCGATCGAGACGTGGCGGACGTTCGCGAAGAACCGCGGCTACCGCGTCGACCTCGACGAGACGCAGAGCGTCCTCGTCGTGTCGGACGCCGAGCGCTTCCGACACTTCAGCGCGAGCGCCACGGTCGTCGAGCGAGTGCTCCATGAGCTCGAGCGCTTCGGCGCCCCTGACGAGGTCCCGATCGTCGTCCTCCGCGCATCGAACGAGGACCACCTGAACACCGCCGTGCGCGCCGCCGAGGCGCTCGGCTTCGCGGCGCACCTCGTCGCGTACGTCGAGGACGCACCGCGCACCGAACGCCGCGCCGTCGACGCACGGCTGGCCGAGGCCATCGTGCACCTTCAGCTGGAGCTCGAGGAGCCGCACCTCTCCGCCTGGATGGCCGACGGCCTCGCGAGCTGTATCGCCGAGGAGACGACGGGACGCGCCCTCGTCGACGGCGAGACGCGCACCCTTCGCTCGGTCCAGAGCGAGGTGGCGCGCGCGGAGAGCGACCTCGGCGAGAACTACGTGAGCCTCTACGAGATCAGCGGCGTCCGGCTCGAGGCTCCCGCCGAGCCGCTGGAGAGCCACGCGATGGCCGTCATGGCCTTCCTTTGGCGCTATCACGGTCCGGCGCTGCCGCGCATCGTGACCGAGCTCGGCCGCCGCACGCCGATGGCCGGACGCTCCAAGTACCGCGAGGAGGAGCGCTCCCTCGAGCGCCACCTCGGCCCTATGGCGCTCGACGAGCTGAGCGAGGCCCTCCGCGAGGGCCACACCTACCGCCCCTGACGCACTGGCCCCCCTGGGTGTGGCGGGGCGAACGGAAGCCTGCGCGGGCGGACGCGCTGTGACGATTCGAGGCCCGAATCGAGGCTCGGCGAACCCAAGTCGCCGCAGCGGCGAAGGCTCCAGCCCGTCCGACCACACCCAGGGGGGCC
>JBCCSK010000247.1:0-9156 GCA_039200205.1 Planctomycetota bacterium | reverse complement strand
CTCCATGCGAGTGTCGACGAGCTTGCTGAGGCCGAAGTCGAGGACCTTCACCTTCAGCCCGTCACGCCCTTGGACGAGCATGATGTTCTCGGGCTTCAGGTCGCGGTGGACGATGCCGTGGCGGTGGGCGGCGTCGAGCGCGTCGAGCGCCTGGAGCACGATGTCCTGCGCGGCCTCGAGCGTGAACGGCCCGTCCTCCTCCAGGACCCGCCGCAGATCGCGTCCCTCGACGTACTCCATCGCGAGGAAGGCGTCGCCGGACTCGGTGACGTCGAAGTCGTAGACCTCGATGGCGTTCGGGTGGCTCAGCTTGCCGGCCGCCACGCCCTCGCGGCGGAAGCGCTGCAGGCCCTCGGGTCCGAGGACGACCTCGCGGTGCAGGACCTTGAGCGCGACGCGCTTCTCCAGGCTGACGTGCTCAGCCAGGTAGATCCGCCCCATGCTGCCCTCGCCGATCGCGTCGAGGACGCGGTACTTGTTGGCGACCGTCTTGCCGACGAGATCTCCTTCCCCACCCCCGAGGATCGCGCCGCAGGCGTGGCAGAAGCGGGCGTCGACGGCAACGTCGGCGCCACAGCGGGGACAGGTGGCAGACATCGGGGCGGAGCGGGTCGGGAGCGGAGCGGTCCTTCTGGAATCCGTACGCCGCGGGTCCGGGATCATTCCTCGGGGATCGCGGTCGGCGCTTTCGCGCAGGTCTCAACCTACGCTTCCGTCGCGGCGGAGTGAGCGCGCGCCATCCTGCGGCTTCGTGTTCGAAGTGAGTAGCCCCGGATCGGCGCAACAGTCGGCACAACGGTCGGCGCCCCCCGCAGGCCGTGGCCGTCGGGGGGCGCCGCGCGCCGTAGAGGCGGTTCGATCACTCGCCCATGAGCTTCGCGGCGATGCCCGGGGGCACGTCGCGGTACTCGGCGAGCTCCATCGAGAACTGGCCCCGGCCCTGCGTCGAGCCGCGCAGAGCGGACGAGTAGGCGAACATCTCCGCGATCGGAACCATCGCGTGGACGAGGCGCATGTCCTCGAGGTGCTCGATCTCGCTGACCTCACCCCGGCGCGAGTTGAGGTCGCCGACGACGGAGCCGACGAACTCCTCGGGAACGTTCACCTCGACCTTCATGATCGGCTCGAGGAGCACGGTGTTGTTCTCGATCGACTGGCGGAACGCGAGGTTCGCCGCGGCGCGGAACGCCATCTCGCTCGAGTCGACCTCGTGGCTCTTGCCGTCGAAGAGTCGGCAGCGCGTCGAGACGAACGGGATGCCGGTGTTGCCGCCGGTCGTGAACGACTCGCGCAGGCCCGCGTCGACGCTCGGAATGTACTCCCGCGGGACGGCGCCACCTTTGATCCCGTCGATGAACTCGTAGCCGTCGACCTCGGGGTCGTACTCGACGTCGACGGAGATGACCGCGTACTGACCCGAACCGCCCGACTGACGGACGTGGCGCGCCTCGGTCGTGATCTTCTTCTTGATGCGCTGCTTGAACGCGACCTTGGGCCGGCCCGTCCGCACGTCGCACTTGTGATCGTTGCGAATGCGGTTGACCATGATCTCGAGGTGGAGCTCGCCCATCCCCGAGATGATCAGGTCACCGGTCGCCTCGTTCGTGAACGCCTTGAACGTGGGGTCCTCGCGCATCATCCGGCCGATGATCTCGCTCAGCTTGTCACGGTCGGCGGCCTTCTCGGGCTCGAGCGACATCGAGATGACCGACTCGGGGAAGGTCATCTTCATCAGCTCGATCGGGTTCTCGTCGTCGCAAAGCGTGTCGCCCGTGACGGTGTTCTTGAGTCCGATGATCGCCGCAATGTCACCGGCGGGGACCGCGTCGACAGCCTCGCGCTTGTTCGCGTGGATGCGGACCAGACGCCCGATGCGCTCGGTCTTGCCGGTGCGCGGGTTGAGCAGCTTGGCGCCCTTCTCCAGCACGCCCGAGTAGACGCGGACGAAGGTCAGGTCGCCCGTCGGCTCGGCGACGGTCTTGAACGCCATCAGCGAGACGCTGTCGTCCGTCGTCGGCTTGCGGGTGATCTCCTCCTTCGAGCGCGGCACGGTGCCCTTGACGTCCCCGACCTCCTGGGGAGCCGGGAGGAAATCGAGGACGGCGTCGAGGACGAAGCGAACGCCCTTGTGCTTCAGCGCGGAGCCGGCGAGGACCGGAACCGCCTTCAGCGCGAGGGTCTGCGCGCGGAGGCCCTTGATGATCTCTTCCTCGGTGAGCTCCTCGCCCTCGAGGTACTTGTTCATGATCTCGTCGTCGCCCTCGGCGGCGGCCTCGACGAGGTGGTGCCGGGCCTCCTCTGCGGCGGCGAGGTGCTCCTCGGGGATCTCGCTCTCGAGGTAGCTGCGCCCCTGGTCCTTCTCGTCGTCGACGAACTGGATGTACTTCATCCGGATCAGGTCGACGAAGCCGACGAAGTCCTTCTCGGCGCCGATCGGAAGCTGGATCGGGACCGGGTTGGCGTTGAGGCGCTTGCGGATCGTGCCGACGCTGTACTCGAAGTTCGCGCCGATCTTGTCCATCTTGTTGATGAGACAGATCCTCGGGACGCCGTAGCGATCCGCCTGGCGCCAGACCGTCTCCGACTGCGCCTCGACGCCCTGCTTGCCGTCGAACACCGCGACCGCGCCGTCGAGGACGCGCAGCGAGCGCTCGACCTCGACCGTGAAGTCGACGTGGCCCGGCGTGTCGATGATGTTGACGATGTAGCCGTTCCAGTTGCAGGTCGTCGCCGCCGACTGGATCGTGATGCCGCGCTTCTGCTCTTCCTCCAGGAAGTCCATCGTCGCCTCACCCTCGTGCACCTCGCCCGTCTTGTGCACGAGACCCGTCAGGAACAGGACCCGCTCGGTGACCGTCGTCTTGCCGGCGTCGATGTGGGCCATGATCCCGATGTTCCGCTTCATCAGCGGGTCGTTCTTCTTGGCCGGATACTGACGCGGGGAGACGTCCTTCTTCTCCACAGTGGTGCTCATCGGAACATGGGTGAGCGCTCGTCTGCGCTCGTTGGTCGGCGCCGCGGACTCGGATCCGCGAGCGTCCGCGGTTCTCGCGACAGAAGTTGGCTGGCGAGAGGGGTTGTCTCGCGACAGGGGTGAGGGGACTCGCAGTGGACCGCCCTCCAGCGCGCCCGACGATGTGTCAGACGCGCCCCGCGAGCGCTTTTCCTGCGGAATCGAAGCCCAATAGAGTAGGGATGGCGGCCGCCCCGTCAAGGATCGAGGGGAAGGCCGTCGAGGGGATCGGTCGCCGCGGGATCGCCCCCTCCGTCGGCGCCTCCCGGCCATCTATTGACCCGGTTCGGGACGATTTCGACCGAGCGCCTCGTGGGCGCCGACGAACTCATGGCTGGCGAAGGCCGCGACCAGCGACAGGTCGCCCGCCAGGACCGTCCCCGCCACGATCTCCGCGAACGCGCGGGCGCGCCCGGCGCCGGCGCAGCCGAGGATCCGCAGGCACTCCGCCGCGGTCCCCTGGCCGCTCCCCCCGCCCACAGTGCCGACGAGGAGGGAGGGAAGCGTCAAGGTGGCGTGAAGGTCGCCGCTCCCGTCGACGTCGAAGTCGAGGAGCCCGGTCGCGCTCTCCGTCACGTACGCGACGTCCTGTCCGCAGGCGAGGAGCACGGCGGCGATCGTGTTGGCCGCCTGGACGGTCCAGTTCTGCGTCCCGAGGTGCGCGTAGCCGACCGCGTAGGTGCGGATGACGCGCACCATCGCCTCGGGCGTCGTCCGGGCGCGCTCTTCGAGCACCGCGCGCGGCACGGTCGCCTCGGCGACGACGCTCCGACCCCGGCCGTCGACCAGCGCGCGCGCGTTCGCGCGCTTCTCGACGTCCTGACCATGGACGTACCGCTCGGTCGCGCCGGTGCGCTCGGCGAGGTCGCGGGCACACAGCTCCGCGCCGTGGGCCGCCATGTTGATCCCGATCGCGTCGCCCGTCGTGAAGACGAGCCTCACGAGGAGGCGGCGACCCAGGACGTCGGGCTCGACGCGCGCCAGTCTCCCGTGCGAGGTGATCCCCGCGACGAGGCCCTGGAAGCGCTGGAGGCTCGCGCGCGCCACGTCGGCCGCCGCGATCGCCGCCGCGGCCGTCGGGTAGACGAGCATGGGGTGCTGGGACAGCTCGTCGCGGACCACGCGCGCCCGGACGCCGCCGCCGGCCGCGGCCAGGGACATCCCCCGCGAGGTCGACGCGACGAGGGCTCCCTCGGTCGTCGCCATCGGGACCAGGACCTCGGCTCGTCCGTCGCCGCCGTCGATCGTGAGCGGTCCGGCGAGTCCGATCGGGACCTGGGCCCAGCCCACCAGGTTCTCGATGTTCCCGCGCGCCTGCTCGGGCGAGACCGGGGCGCCGGCGAGGTGGGGCAGGGCGCCCCCGGCGGCCGCCTCCGCCTGCGCGAGCCGCGCGGCGACCCAGCGGGCCGACGGCTCCTCGTCGCGCGGCCCCCGCGGGATCGAAGCCCCGCCGTTCCCGCCCTGAAGGCTCTCGTGCGGCACTCGATCCCCCATCCCGGCGGGCGGAGCCTACTCGCCCGGTGGGGCATCCGGTAGCGTCCTGGCCCACGAGCTCTCCTTTCACTCGCGACCATGTCCCTCGACATCCTGGGCGCCATCACCGGCCTGTTCGTCGTCGTGTACGACGGTCAGCACGCCCTGCGCTTCACCCTCGGCCGCGCCCGCGCGGTCGTCGGTCCCGGCATCCACTTCAAATGGCCGCTCCTGCAGACCTTCAAGGTCGAGGAGACCAAGCACACCACGCTCGACCTGGAACCCCAGGTCATCCAGCTCGACGACGACCTCGTCTACGAGGTCGACGCGAAGGTCGTGTACCGGATCGTCAACCTGCGCAAGGCGATCATCGAGATCGACGACCTCGTGACCGGCCTGCAGAACCGCGTCGTGATCGCGGTCCAGTCCGTGGTCGCGCGGCAGACGCGCGAGACGGTGACGGACGTCGACGCGATGTGCGACGCGATCCGCGCCGAGTTGGAGCCCGTCGAGGACCAGTGGGGCGTCCGGATCCTGAAGTTCGGCTTCTCGAACATCTCCCCCTCGCCGACGACGCTGGAGATCACGCAGCTGGAGCTGCTGACGGCGGAGAAGCGGCGCCTCTACGACGGGATGCGGGAGAAGGGACTCAGCGAGGAGGCCTCGGTCGCGCTCGTGTCCGGCGCCGTGGTCTCGGTACACCCGGACGAGCCGGCGCCGCTGCGCCGCGAGATGGACGAGTCGATGGAGAAGCGCTCCGAGCTTGCGCAGGCGGAGCTGGAGCGGTTCGAGAAGGAGGCGCGCGAGAAGAAGTTCAAGCGCAACGCTCCCGAGGGTCTGCGGGACCCGAAGGAAGCGGACCCCTTCGCGGACGAAGAGGAGGAGCGGCGCGAGAAGGAGCGCGGTCCCGGACTCGAGCGGCGCAGCCGCGACGACGAAGACGAGGACGAGACCTGATCGCGGGCGAGCGCCGTGCCGGACATCTTCTCGCTTGGGGCCGAGGCCCTCTACCTGATCTTCATCGCGGTCGCGACCGTCTTCAAGGCGAGCGGCGTGACCGTCGAGAGCGGGACGACCGGGCTCCTCTACACGGTGGGCCGGATCGACCGCCCCGTCCCCGCTCTCTTCCGGCCTCTCCTGCCTCTCATCCGCCAACTCCCCTGGCTCGAGGGCGTACCGCGGACCGTGCTCGAGCCGGGCTTCCACCCGATGATCCCGTTCCTCCAGCGCGCGCGGCGGGTCCCCACGCGCTCGCGGACGCTCGACCTCGGCGCCCAGCGCGTCGCGACCTTCGAGGGCTACGTGTTCGTGGCCGACGCGAACGTGGTCTACCGCATCGTCGACGTGCCCAAGGCGCTGATCATGGTGGACGACCTCGTCGAGGGCATGCACCAGATGCTGATGCTCGGCGTCCAGGAGGTCCTGCGCAGCGCGTCGATCCGCGAGCTTCAGTCCGGCATCGGCCTCGACGAGAAGCTGCGTGCGAACCTGGAGGAGAAGGTGACCGTCTGGGGCGTCGTGATCGAGCGCGCAGGCTTCCCCACGATCACGCCCTCCCCCCGCACGCTGCGCATCACGCAGCTGCGCGAGCGGGTCCAGGAGCGAGAGCGGCGCGCCCTCGCGCTCACGCGCGGCGAGGACGGCGGGCCGCAGCTCTCGATGCCCTCCGCGCTCGGCGCCGTCGGAACGCGGCGCGTGTTCCGGACCAAGGCACGCGCGAAGAGGCAGCGCGCAGCGCGACACCGTCGCGAATTGCGCCTGCGCGCACGGCTCGAGCTGCGCGGTTGGACAGGCGCAGCGATCGGGCGGGTGCTTCGGCGCGCGAGGTAGCGTGCGCCGATCTCGGACTCTCCCTGCGGCGGGCCGCTGCGAACGCCGGGGGCGGTCGCTAGGCTGGGAGGCGATGAGTGCGTCCGATCCCCAGGCCCTCGTCGGCGGCCGCTCGCGTCTCGCGGGAATCGTCGTCGTCGCCGCCGCCGCGATCCTCCTCGCGGTCGGCCGCTCCCTCGGCATCGATCCGCTCGACGGGACGACGACGGTCGCTGCGGCGCCGTCGGAGGACGTCGAAACCAAGGTCGACGATACGGAGAAGATCCAGCGCCTCTTCAGCGGGATGCGCTCGGACGTCATCGTCGAGGCGGCCGGGGAGGTCGTGCACATCCTCCCCACCGACAACCGCGGGTCGCGGCATCAGCTCTTCCTCGTCGAGCTCTCCAGCGGACAGACGCTGAAGCTGAGCCACAACATCGACATTGCGCCGACGATCCCGCTCGAGGAGGGAGACACCGTCCGCTTCCGCGGCGAGTACGAGTGGAACCAGAAGGGCGGCGTCGTCCACTGGACCCACCGCAACACGCGCGGCGGCAGCCACCCGGGTGGCTGGATCGACCACGAGGGCGTGCGGTACGAGTGAGCCGGTCGGGTCAGCGGTTCATCGCGCCCCGGAACTCCCACGACCCGACGCGCTTGTCCGCGCGGTAGTCGCCGCGCTCGGTCCACTCGCCGTCCTCGTCGTAGAAGACCCACGGCCCGTTCCTGCGGCCGCCGACGAACGACCCCTCGCTCTTCAGTCGACCGTTCTCGTGCCAGAAGCGCCACGGCCCCTCGCGCTTGCCGAGGAGCGCCAGGCCCGACGACGCCGGTCGCCCGTTCGCGTGCCACCACGACATCGGAGTCGCTCGGTCGGGGTCGTACTCGTAGGCGGAGCGGAGGAGGCCCGAGACCCGCCACCAGGTCCACCAGGTCCCGATCGGATCGCCGTCCGCGAATTCGCGCAGAGAGGCCGGCTGGCCGTTCGGATACCAGGTTCGGTGGACTCCGTGGTTGAGCCGCGTGCCGCCGGGGACCTCGACATAGCCGCGGTCGACAAGCCGCTGCCCCGTCTCGGGATCGCGCTCGACCTCGCGGTCGAACCGTGGCTCGACGGGCTGCGCGCGCCGCCAGTTCCGGTACTGCGCGGCCTCCACGAGCTCCCGCGGCGGCCCGGAGCAGGCGCACAGGATCGCGACGAGGGCGGGGAGCGAACGGCGAAGGGGCTCGGGCATGCGGACCGCCGTAGACTTCGGCGCCGACATGATGCCGCTCGATCCGGAAGGCGAACAGTCCGAGCTGAACGGGATCCCCGACGTCCCGGAGGGCAACCCCACGTTCGACGCGTCCGCCGCGGACGACGGGTCCCACCGGCCCCTGAAGCACCTCCCGGCCGTCGACTTCTGGGACGTCCTGTACGGGCGCCGGTCGATCCGGAAATTCTCGGATCGTCCGGTCGAGCGCGCCCTCGTCGACCAGGTGATGCACGCGGGGATCTGGGCGCCGAGCTCCTGCAACTATCAGATGTGGGACCTGGTCGCCGTGACGGACCCCGACGTCAACCGGACGCTCGCCGGGCTGTCGACTCAGATGGCCAACGCCCCGGTGAACATCGTCGTCAGCTACGGGCGCGACTTCTCCGAGGAGGCCTGGGCGAACATCCAGTCGGCGTCTGCCCTGATCGAGAACATGAGCCTCGCCGCGCACGCGCTCGGGCTCGGGACGTTCTGGATCACGCAGACCGGCGACTCCGAGAAGGTCCGCGAGGTCGTCGGCCTGCCGTACGACCGGATGGTGATCGCCGTGCTCGCCCTCGGGTATCCGAAGGTCCAGCCGAAGCGAGGCCCGAAGCGTCGTCCCCTCGACCAGGTCACGCACCACGACCACTACGCGGGTCGCGTCATCCCGAGCTCGAAGGACCCCGAGGACTGGGAGCCCGACCTGCTCGCGACCTACCAGCGTGCGCGCGTACTCAACGGGCTCCGGCACAACAAGCCGCGGCCGTGGGAGCAGCGCGCGCTCGGCGAGGCGCTCGACGCACTCGTTCCGGAGGGCGTCGAGAAGCCGGAGGTCGGTGACCGAGGCCGCTGGCTCGACGTGCTCCCGTGCACCGGGATCGTGACCGCGAAGCTCGCGACGCTGCGGCGCGGTTTCACGTTCGACGTCGTCGAGCGCACGCAGGAGGTCGCGGAGTTCTGCGCCGGACGCGTGAGCCCACGCGGGAAGGAGCTCGCGTGGCCGGAGCCGGACGCCGACTTCCCCGCGCCCGAGCCGGAGTCGTACGACGTCGTGTCGTGCCTCTTCCGGCTGGAGGGACTGCGCGCGAAGGACCGTGAAGAGCTCGTCCGAGCGATGGCCTCGTGGCTCGCCCCGAACGGGAAGCTCCTGCTCGGGTTCGTCTCCAGCCGCTCGTACCACCGACTGACCGAGCGGCTCCGCGCCCGCGGCAGCGGTCCGAAGGGCGTCGAGTACGTGCTCGCTCCCGACCCGAACATCGGCCCCTTCGAGCCCCTCTCGCCCTCGGCGATCCACGATCTCGTCCGCCGGGCCGGTCTCGCGATCGAGGAGCGACGTGGAACGCAGGCGGCGCCGCCGCCCGAGGAGGTCGCGTTCCGCACGCGCAACATGCGGGGCCCGCTCGCCGGAGCCGTGCGCGCAGCAGCGAGCGCCGCGCGCTTCGCAGAGCGACTTCCGTCAGCGACGGCGCTGCGCGGCCGGTTCCAGTTCGTGGTGGCGCGGAAGGCCGGTGCGTCGAAGGGCGACTGAGGGAGGCGAGAGACCGCAACCCACCGGCTTGGGGCGTCCGGCAGCGGCGTGTGCGGCCTGAACCCGGTTTGGAACGCGCACTATCTCCCGCGGCG
>JBCCSK010000246.1:0-9168 GCA_039200205.1 Planctomycetota bacterium | reverse complement strand
GGCGGCGCAGCTGGTGCGGGGAAACCACCTCGCCCGGGGGGTGGGCGGGGCCCGCGGGCGGCGTCCCCCGCTCCCGCGCGCGGCCCCGCGACTCGGCCCGGTACGTGGCGCGCTCGCGGTTTCGCAGCACGCCGGCGAGCCAGCCGCGCGAGGCGCGGTCCGTACCGGGCCGAGTCGCGGCGCCGCGAGCTGGAGCGGAGCACGACGCCGTCGTCCGCCTCCGACCCGACGGACGAGGTCGTTGCCCAGCTCGAGCTGCGCCGCCGCGCGCTGGAGGAGATGCTCGCGCTCGACGAGCCGTTCCGAACGACTCTCTTCCTCGCGTTCGTCGAAGACGAGTCCGTGCGCAGCGTCGCACGGCGCACGGGGGTCGCGCGCTCGACCGCGAGCGATCGGATCCAGGAGGGGCTCGCACGACTGCGGACCCGATTGGACCGCGCCTACGACGGTGACCGTCGCGCCTGGGCTTCGGTCCTCGCGCCGCTCGTGCCGTCGGGCGCTGCGGCGACGCACATGACGGCGAGCCTGGCGGCACTCGCGATCGGGCTCCCCCTCGCCGGTGCCGTGACTCTCGCCGTTCTGGCCCAGGGGAAGGAGCGGGAATCCTCGCCGGCAGCGCGTCCGCTGGCTCGAGTCGAAGTCGAAGCGCGCAAGGTGGCGCAGCCATCGGGCGAGGTCGAGCTTGCCGAGCCTGCGCCTCCCGGGAGCCGTGTCGCACTCGAGCCAGGAATCACCGGCGCGGCAGCTCGACCCGAGGGCGGTCTATCGGCTCGCATCTTGCTACCCGGAGGCGCGCCTGCCGCTGGGGCTGTCTGGACGCTCGAGGGCTCGCCGGACCGCCGCGACCTTGGGGCGCGTCGCGATGCAGCTTCAGGGTGGACAGATCTCGAGGCCACGATCGGCGCCGATGGACGTCTTGTGGCGAGCTTCGAGCCCCCCCCTTCTTTCCAATTCGTGCTGAAGGTCGAATGCGAGGACTACGTCACGGAGGGCAAGCGGTTGGGGCGCCTGGCCGCGGACGAGGTCGAGCAGCTCGGGACGATCGAACTCCGTCCCGGCGGCAGCGTCGCCGGGCGAATCGTGGACTCAAATGGCGCACCTCTCGTTGGAACGGCCTGGAACGTCATGGCGTCCGAGCTGGGACAAGCGCACGGGATCGACGGCCGCCCTGCCTCGGGGTCGGCTTCGGCGGACCCCGCGACGGCCACGTACCGCATCGATCGGCTGCCGGCTGGCGGGGTCGAGATCGACGTCTTCGACGAGCGCTTCGGTCGTTCCCGAGCGGAGGTCGTGACGATCGTGGCTGGTGAGACGCGGTCCCACGATATCGTCCTTCGCGAGGCGGAGCCCCTTGCGAGCCGCGTGGCCGTCCGTCTCATCACGCCTTCGGGTCCAGACGGCCGAGTGCCTGACGAGAAGCATGTCTGGCTCGTTGCCTCTGACGGTCAGCGTCGACATGCACGTCGCGAGGTCTCCGGGAGCTGGTGCTACCTGTTCGACGACGTTGGACCGGGGACACTCCGCGTCGAAGTTCGCGACCCGGCCTATCAGCAGTGGTCGCGCGACGACGTCACCGCGGGAATGCACCTCCGAACGCACCTTCTTGCGAGTGCGGCGTTCGAGCTCGACGTTCGTACTCCGGCAGGCGAGTCGGTGACGGCCTTTATCGTGAAGGGCTCCGTCGAGCGACCTGGCCGAAGGCCATGGGAGTTCCATCGCAGCGTCGAGGCGACCGAAGAGTCGACCGGCCGCATTGAGGGCATGTTCCCTGGCAGCTATGTCCTGACCATCCGCAGCGGAGGAGGAGCGGCGCGCGTCGACGTCGTCAACCTCGCGCCCGGCGAGAGCCGGGCCATCAGAGTGACACTCGAGGACGAGGTCTTCGTTCGCGGGCGCGTGCTGCATCCCGACGGCGCGCCCGCGGCCGGTGTTTTCGTTCGACTCGTCGTGCCAGCGACCGTCGACGACTCACCGACCACGATCGTCCTCGGGCCCGGTGCTGGGACGTCGAACGTCGAGCGAGTCCGTCGAGAGCTCGCGCGGACGACGACGGACGAAACAGGCACGTTCGAGCTTCCCACCAATGAGCCGGGCCGACGCATCGTGATCGCGGGCGGTCGTCTGACCGAGTTCCGGAGGATCGCCGGACCGACTGCCGAGAGCGCCCCCTTTCACACCCGCGCGATTCCCGACGAGCTCACGCTCGAGGTCAAGCAAGGTGGGAGCATCCGGGGACAGGTCGAGTTCCCCGCCGGGGTGAGCGTCCAGGGGCGACAGGTCGTTCTTTTCAAGAGTGAAGCAACACTCCCGTGGGCAACTGCACGCGCGGCTCTCGACGCGGATGGGCACTTCGAGATGGGGTCCATAGCGGCCGACCGGTACCGGCTCTACCTACAGACCGGAAGTCGCGTCAGCCTCTCGAGCGGCGTGGTCACCGGCGCCGACTTCCTCGGTGACGTCGAGATCGTCGATGGCGAGGTAACCGTCGTCAACGTCCTCGCGCCGCACGCCGAGCCGGCGAGCGTCACCTTTGACCTCACCCCGGCCGAGCTTGCCGCTTCGCCAGTCGTCGTCACCCTGAGGAGACCACCGCAGGACGACGCCCACGCCGTGCGATCTGGACAGGTCTCGGAGTTGGGTGCGTTCGAGGTCGAAGCGGGAACGTACGACGTGTGGATCTCCGGCGAGGACTGGGAGGCGGTACGCCGCGGCGTTCAGCTCGACGCGGGCGAGGATCTGACGGTGAGACTCGACATCTCGCTCACCGAACACCGAGTGCGATTCCGTGCGGGGAACACGGTGCTGG
Organism: Planctomycetota bacterium; assembly: GCA_039200205.1. Lineage (GTDB taxonomy): Bacteria > Planctomycetota > UBA1135 > UBA1135 > Saltatorellus. The sequence goes on along the minus strand of JBCCSK010000246.1, from coordinate 6,362 downwards.
CGCACGTAAAGGTGAAGCTCGAGGGCGCACGCTCCGAGATCACAACCGATGCGCTGGGCTTCGCCGACCTTCGGCTGGGTGGAGGCACCTACGAAGTCCTGTGGTCGAACAACGCCAAGGGGCCCGACCTCGACTTCTTCACGGCGACGTTCGACTGGCCGCTCCTCGACGACGCGGGGGAGATCGTGCTCGAGAGCCTCTTCCGCTGAACCAGGATCAGTAGGTGAGTGGATCGGGTTTCGAGAGGATGAGGACGCGATCCTCACGCCACGCCGGACCTGACTCTGGCGGAAGAGTCTGACTTGCGTCCAACACGACCCGCAGCGTGTACGAGCCACTCTTGCGTGGTGTTCGGTAGAGGCCGGTCGCAAGTGTCATTGGCCAGGTCGATTCAACGGAACGCGGGAGCCGCTCTAGGTCCTGTTCGAATCCGTGCCGAATCGGGCCCTCGATCCACTCGACTCCGCCACCGAGGACGCAACCGGGCGATACAAGCCCGCCCCACGACCCGCCGATGCGCTGAGGCTGCGTCGAATCGAGGTCGAGCGTCGCCGCCTCGACACCTGATTCTTCGAGCAGAAGGACGTCCCAGCGTCGAGAGCGCGAGTGTTCGTCCGGTCGACCGGCCGGTTCCCTAAATGGAACCCACTCCGAGGGCGCGCTGCGCATCCAGACGTAGAGAACGGGCATCGTGCCGGAGTTCGTCGAGCCCCGGTCGACGCGTTCGATCACGATCTCGAGGGGGTCCGGGCGTCCCTGGAGGCGTCGGATCAAGGTCAAGGCCCCGAGAGAGATCCCTGCCCCAGGTAGACGGACGACTCCAGGCTCATCGAACGCATCGAAGACGCGGGACCAGACCTCCGGGTCGGTCCGGACGAGACAGTCGCGATGATCTGCGTTGACGAGTCCAAGGGGGACACCGAGCTCCTCGAAGGAAGCCTTCAGCGCGTCGAAGAGATTTCGGAAGTAACCGAGCTCCCAGAGAAGCGACGACAGCGGAACCTCTTCACTCGCCGGATCGGCCAATGGCTGAACGGTCGCAGGGCGGGCGCAGCTGGCCAAGAGGACGGCCACGCTGACTGCCGCACGAAAGTGGCGCGGCCGTGCTCGGGTGCGCATCAGGAGACTCCCGGGATCAGAAGGTCGTCGATCGCGAGCATCGCGCTCATCGACGGCCGAGGACCTCGAATCTTCCCTAGGCGTCCGTGATCGCTCGACTGCAAGCGGGAGCGTCGTCCACGACGTCCTGGGAAGGAACGGTTGGTGGAGGCGGGGGAGTCGCACGCCCGTCCCAGAGTCGGTGCTCACCGATCGTCTACGTGCGTCGTCCACCGGCATGGATCTTGTTCCTCGGCCGCCTGTGGATCGGATTCGCGTCGGGCGAGTACGAGGTCCATCGCTGGGAGCTGCCGTAGGGCGCGTGGATCGCTCGAACGCTCCAACGGCCCAATTCGCGGAAGAGAGCGCATCGCCGTGCGTCTTCCGAGCGTTCGAAGTTCGGCGCAGGTCTCGACAGCACCTGCGTCCAGTCGACGGCACCCGCGCCCTCACTGCGAATGAAGATCTGCACGCTGCTCGCGATCGGGGCTGTCCTGTCCGCGCTCCAGGCCAAACCCGGCGAGCGCGGACAGCCCGACGGGCTGATCGGTGCGCTTCGGCACGTTCAGCTTCTCGAAGTCACGGAGCAGGAACCACGGACCATGCGATTCGCGACGGCCACGCTGACGGGCGTCGCGCTGTACGAGCGAACGCTGTCGGATCGAAGCGTGCTCGGGGAGCCGGACCAGGTGATCGAGCTTGGTTTCCGCGTGCTTCCCTTGGCGACCTGGGGCGACCGAGTGCCCTGGCGGGTCCTGGAGTCCGGCGAAGGAAGCTGGCTGGTCGTCCTCGATCGAGAGTCGGAGGATCTCGTCGTTCACGATCTCTCTCGCGGAGAGGAGGTCGCACGCCTCAGGCAGGTGACGGTTCTCGAAGACGCCCGCGTTCGAGAGGGCCGCCTCGAGGTTCTCGTCCGACGAGACGAGACGCTCGACCTCGCGGTCGTCGAGCCCGCGGGTGGCGCTGTGGAACAGACCATGCTGATCGACACCGGTCCCCCACCCGCAACGGCGTGTTTCGTCACCTCTCCGCCGAACACCCCAGCCCCCGAGGCCGCCGTGGTCGCCACGAACGAACGCGGTCAGGTCTTCGCCACTTGCGTCGACCTCTCGGCCCATCGAGCAGTGCGAGTGGCCACGCAGTTTCCCCGAAGCGGCTATCCGCTCTACGTTGCGGCGCGGCGTGTCGACGGGACGGACCTCATCGCGATCGGAACACCGATGTTCAGCGATCATTCCGGACGCGTTGGGCTCGTCGCCTTCGATTCCGAGGGAAGGACTGGCATCGAACGCTTCGTCTTCCCCTACGGCTGGGCGGAGGATGACGACCGCAGCGGCACGTGGGCCACGGAGTACGGCCGCACGCTGGCGTTCACCGTGGATGCGGACGACGACGGACACCCGGATCTTGCCGTTGGCGCAACGGGCGAGTCGGTGCTCTCCCATGTCGACATCGTGACGAGTGCGGAGTGCACGAGTCGTGCGCGGGTCGTGTCGCCGGCGTATTGGTATCGGACTGGCAGTTCGATCTCCGTCGATCCACGCGGCCGCTACGTCCTCACTGGAGGCGGCTTCCGGACCTATCCCGAGCTTCTCGACGGTCCGGCGGAGGCCGTGTTGATCGACGTCCAGCGGCCGGACGATCCTGTGATCACCTCGTTCCTCTCACAGAGGCCGTGACCCATTCATCGCAGCCTGACGCGACGCCGACGGCGTCCCGGGACGTGCGGATGGTGGAGGCGGGGGGAGTCGAACCCCCGTCCCAGAGTCGGTGCTCACCGAGCGTCTACGTGCGTAGTCCACCGGCATGGATCTCGCTCCTCGGCCGCCCGTGGACACGTTGCGTCGGAGCCAGCCTCGGTGAAGTCTCGTCGCGCGGCCCCGAGGCGCAGCGTTGCGACCAGCCCGCTATTGGCGTCTCCGCGCAGCCGCGGGCACTCCGCGCGGAGACGGGCTGTCAATCAGGCAGCCAGTGCGTAGTTGTTGTCGGCAAGTGAATTGCCTTTCCCGGGAGGATTGGCGGGGTGACCTGGGATCCCCGGCACGCAACCCGGCGGCGACGGAAACCGGTCGAAACCAGTGCGCCCCCATCCGGAGTGGCGCCTGTAGCGGGCGCCGGCACGCAGTATGGACCGCGGGCCGCAGCGGCTCAACCGCCGCCTACGACATCAGCGCCGGGTCGTTGCCCTGGCGGTCGCTCATCATCTTGTAGCGCCAGAAGTGCGTCGGCGTCAGGAGCACCCGACCCGGGCCTTCGTACACGCGGACGCGTCCTTCGCCGGCCGTGAAGCGGCCGAGGAAGTTCTTGGTCGTCTGCCTCACCTTGAACCGGACGCTACCGGTCCGAGCGATGACGGTCTTGCCGTCGACGGCGACGCGCTGGCCCTCGTCGAGCTCGATCGTCTCGACCGGGCCTGTCGTCGTCAGCACGACCTTGCCGTGGCCGCGCACGCGCGTCTGCAGATAGATCGGGCCCTCGCCGGCGAAGAGACTCGTGATGAAGCGCTCGCGCTTGAACGAGAGCTCGACCGAGCCCTCCGACGCCCAGTACGCACCGCGCTCGAGGATCCAGGACTCGCCGCCGAGTTCGAGCACGTGGTAGCCGCCGAGCGACGACTCCAGCGTGAGCACGCCGGTCCCGAAGTAGGTCGGCCGGTACACGGCCTCCTGTGCGATGACGGAGCGGACGTACTGGCCGGGCGACGTGAAGAGGCTGGAGTGGACCTCGATCTCGCCCTTGAGGTAGGAGAGCGCGCCCGCTTCGGCGCGCACCATCTCGTGGTCCATGTGGACCTCGACGAAGCGCGTGCCCTCGAGCTCACCGATCCGGAACTTGGCCATCGACGCCCTACGCGTGTGCCCGCAGCACGCGGGTGGGCTCACCGCACGCGATGCACGGGTACTCCGTCGTGCGCCGGCGGTAGACGACCTCGCGGCTCGCGCCGAGAACGCTGATGCCGACCTTCTGCAGGAGGAAACCCACGCCGACGACGATCAGCGTCGTCAGGCCGATCGACGCTATGAAGCTGGCCTTGATCCACAGCACGACGAAGAGGACGAGGTAGACGAGCACCATCAGCGGCCAGATCCCGTCGATCGGCTCGTAGTAAACGGATGGCTCCTCCTCCCTCTCGTGCGCGGCGTTGCAGACCGAACAGATGGTCTTGCCGTAGTACTCGCACTCGAGGTTCGTGCACTGCGTCTGGATGTCGTCGTCGAACAGACGGGCGCGGCAGTGGTAGCAGAAGTCGCTGCCGCAGTGCGGGCAGTGGTACGCCTCCTCGTGGATCTCGGAGCCGCAGACGGGACACCGCGTGGGGTCGCCTCGGCGCGGGGGCGGCGCGGTGGCCGTTCCCGCCTCGTTCGCCTCGGACGTGATTTCGACCTCGTTCGGAATCATCGGATCGGGAGGAGACGCGTGTGGGGTTGGGGAGTCGGGGGTGAGCGGCCCCGCAAAACGCTAACCGGTGAACGCGGCCAGCGCCCCGTCCGCGGGACCGAAGCTGGACGTGGATGCCGGCCGGATCGGGGTCAGACGTCGCGCCGGCCGGCCTTCAGCGCGCGGTCGATCTCGCGCTTGTCGTCCTTCTCCCTCTTCGCCTGGCGCTTGTCGTGCAGCTTCTTGCCGCGGACGAGTCCGACGCGCACCTTGACGAGCGAGCCGTCCCAGAGGATCTCGAGCGGCACGAGCGTCGTGCCCTTCTCCCGAACGGCCTTCTCCCACTTGAGGATCTCGCGCTTCTTCGCCAGCAGCTTCCGGTCGCGCGTCGGCTCGTGGTTGTGGACGTTGCCCTGGGCGTACTCGGGGATGTGCATGCGCAGGATGAACAGCTCGCCGCGCTTGATGACGCAGTAGGCCTCCTGCAGGGACACCCGGCCGGCCCGGAGGCTCTTGACCTCGGTTCCCGCGAGGACGATGCCCGTCTCGAGCTCGTCGAGGACCTCGTACTCGTGCGTCGCGCGGCGGTTGCGCGCGATCGAGCGGCGGCGCGAATCGTCGCCGCCGCGCCCGTTGCTCCTCCGATCGGCGGCCATGAGCCCGGCGAGTCTACGGCCCGGGCCCGCTCCCGTCCTCGGATCGTGGCCCGGGATGGTCTACGCTCGGCGCATGGAAGCCGATCCCCGCCCCCTCCTCCACGCCGCCCTCGACCGGGACGGCGCGGACGACCACGTCGAGCTCCGCTACCACGCGAAGCGCACCCGCAGCGTCGCCGTCGAGAAGGGACGCGTCGACCAGGCCAAGGTCTCCGAGCACTCGGGCGTGGGCGTCCGCGTCCTCTCGGCCGGGACCTGGGGCTTCGCCTCGACCGATCGACTCGACGCCGATGCGATCGTTCGCGCGATCGAGACCGCCCGCTCGGCGGCGCAGGCCTCGGCTGCGGCTCGATCGGACAAGCTCTCGCCTCCGCCGGCGACGCGGCTGGCGCAGGGACGCTTCGACGCGCCGGGCTACGAGGAGCTCGCCGGGGCGTCGATCGACGAGCGCCTGAAGCTCGTCCTCGACCTGGAGAGCAGGGCCCGCGGAGGCAGCTCGAAGATCGTCAGCGCCACGTCGGGCTACACCGAGTTCTTCGAGGAGAAGGGCATCGTGACGAGCGACGGCGCCAGCGCCTGGACGCGCGTCGCGCGTCCCGAGCTCCGCGTGATGACCGTCGCCGAGGCGGACGGCGAGCTGCAGCGCGGCGCGCGGACGGTCGGCGTCACCGGGGCGTGGGACTGCCTCTTCCGCGGCGCCTCGGCCGACGAGCTCGGGGACGACGCGGCCCGCATGGCCGTCGACCTCCTGAGCGCGGGCTATCCCGAAGGAGGCCGCCGGAAGGTGCTGCTCTCGCCGTCGATGGTCGGCCTCCTCACCCACGAGGCCGTCGGGCACACCGTCGAGGCCGACTTCGTCGAGGCGGGCAGCTGCGCGCGCGACCGGATCGGCACGCGGGTCGCCTCGGAGCTCGTGACGCTGAAGGACAGCGGCCGGAGCGAGCACCTGGACGGCGCCGGCGGCACCCTCGACGTCGACGACGAGGGCGTCCCCGCGCAAGCGGTCACGATCGTCCGCGACGGCGTGCTGGAGAGCTACCTGCACGACCGCCACACCGCCGCCCGATACGGCGTCGACCCGACCGGCAACGCGCGCGCGTGGGAATACGACGACGAGCCGCTCATCCGCATGCGGAACACCTACATCGAGCCGGGCGAAGACGACCTCGACGAGATCATCGCCGGCATCGACGACGGCCTGATGGTCGACGGTCCGCGCAACGGCCAGGC
>JBCCSK010000245.1:0-9182 GCA_039200205.1 Planctomycetota bacterium | reverse complement strand
GCGCTGCCAGACCGCGAATGCGAGGAGCGCGACCACCGGGACGAAGACCCAGAGGACGCGCGACGCACGCGCGCGCGACCGAGCGGTGAAGTCGAGGGGCTGATAGGGCGGCAGCGGCTCGCCGCTCGCGCTCCGCGGGCGCGCGCGCTCGCGCGCGTCGACGTCGTCGTCAGGGCTCATCGGCGGCCTTGGACGCCGACCGTCAGCCCTTCCTTCCCTCGTCCCAGTTCTTCTTCTTGTTGTCGTTCCACCAGGTGCGGTACTCGAGCGGGTTGCGCGAGTCGTAGCCCGAGAGCGACTCGAGCGTGGTCAGCATCGGTCCCGAGATCGTGTTGTAGCGGTGGATCTCGATCTGATCGACCTGGTCGACGTCCACACGGTTCTTGACGGCCGTCAGCTCGTCGAGGACCTCCTTGAAGATGTCCTTGCGGACCTTCTGGTCGAGGTGAGCGAAGTTGCCGAGCGCTTCGCCCGCCGCCGCCTGAACCTCCGGGAGGTGGTGCGGCAAGAGGTCGACGAGCGGCTCGACGACATCCTCGTCGCGCGTCTTCCCGAGTGCGAGAAGAAGCGCGCGCTGCGTCGCGAGGTCCTTCGAGAAGCTCTTGTGGTCGTGCCACTTGAGGAGCGGCTTGACGCTCTCTGGCCCCATGTCGCCGAGCGCGGTCGCGGAGGCGATGAAGAGGCCGTTGTTCTTGAGGTCCGCGTCGAGGTCCTTGCGCTTGACCTTCAAGCACGCGGCGATGCCGGCGACGATGTCCTTGCGATCCTTCGGCCCCGACTTCGGGAACTCGACGAGCAGATCGTCGATGATCGAGATCGCCTGCTTGTCCTCGTCGCCTCGCGCGCGGACGTGGTCCTTGAGCGAGTCGAGAGCCTCCTCGATCTCCTCGCGCTCGTCAGGCTTTTCCTCTTCTTCGTCCTTGGCGTCCTGCGCTGCCGTGGGCGCGGGCTCCGTAGCGGGCAGGGCGATTTGGCCATGGGCCTCCGCGGGCCACGGCGCGGCGGCGGTCAGGAGCGTGAGCGTCAGCGGTGTCAGCATGGCTTGATCCGGAAGCGGGGTCGGGGCGTCCAGCGCATGGTCGGCGCCGAACGCGGCCGTCGCAAGCGCAGTCGCCCCTCCGTGGGACGACGTGAAGTCCGCGCAAGAGCCGCAAACGACGTGCCGAGGCCCGCCCTCGGGCGCGGGAGGCGCCCTTCGGGTCGGCGTCCTCCTCAGAGGTCAGCCCCGCAGCGCCGCGAGCAAGCGCTCGGCCTTGAGCATCGTCTCGCGGTCCTCGGCCGCGGCGTCCGAGCTCCACGTGACCCCGCTCCCGACGTGGAACGACACCTCGCGCCCCCCTTCCGGCCGCTCGCGGTGAACGATCGTTCGGATCAGCACGTTGAACGCCGCGCGGCCCCGCGCGTCCGCGAAGCCGAGCGCCCCGGTGAAGTACCCGCGCCCCTCCCCCTCGATCTCCGCGATCGCCTCCATGCTCCGGAGCTTGGGCGCGCCGGTGATCGAGCCCCCCGGGAAGAGGGACGCGAGCACGTCGATCGAACCGAGGCCGGGCCGGACCCGCGCGACGACGTCGGCGACGAGGTGCTGAACGGCGGGGTAGCGCTGGAGCGTGGGGAAGCCCTCGACGTGAACGGCTCCGGGCAGCGCGATGCGCCCGAGGTCGTTCCGCTCGAGGTCGACGATCATCGCGAGCTCGCCGAGGTCCTTCCGACTCGCGAGCAGCGCAGCGCCGAGGGCCTCGTCCTCGGCGGGACTCGACCCTCGCGGCGCGGTGCCCTTGATCGGCCGCGTCCGGGCGATCCGGCCGCCGTCCTCGGCCACGTCGAGCTGGAGGAGCAGCTCGGGACTCGAGGAGACGACCGCCCCGCGTTCCCCCGTCGGCGACGCGAACGGGAGAAGGCCCATGTAGGGCGCCGGGTTGGTCTCGCGCAGCGCGAGGTAGAGGTCGAGCGCGTCGCACGCGACGGGGGCGGTCAGCCGATGGGCGAGGTTCGCCTGGTAGATCTCGCCCTCGGCGATGAGCGCGCGCGCGGCCTCGATGCGCGCGCGGTGTTCGTCCGGCTCGACGTGACGGACCGCAGGGCCGGCGCCGACGGCTGCGCGGGCGGGTGCGGGCCTCGACAGATCCCCGAGGACGAACTCCGCCGCGTCCTCGGTCCCCGAGTCGGTCACGAGGTGGGCGGCTGCGATGCCCCCGTCGTCGTCGTGTTCGACGACGATCCAGCTGCCGTAGAGGCCGCCCGCGATCGGCGGCTGGGGCCAGGCCGGCGCCGGCAGCGTTTGCGACTCACCCCGGACCCCGACCTCGTACGACAGCCCGCCGAGGAATCCGCCTCCGAAGGGGCCGGGCGGCACGTCGCCGCGAACCTCGACGGCTGCGAGCCGTCGCTGGAGCTCGTCGAGGGTGCGAGGCGCGCCATCGGACGCCGCGAAGTCCTCGACCGGGTCGAACGCCACGATCGACCAGCGCCGCGGGGAGCCGCCCGCGCTCTCGAGCGCAGCGAGTCCCGGACGCCCGCGGAGACGCGCGAGAACCCCCGGCACGTCGAGCCCGGACGAGACGACCTCACGCTCCAGCGAACGGACGCGGAGCTCGAGGACGTGGCGTCCGATCCCCGTCGCCGTGTTCGTCATGCGGCGCGCATGCTACCCGGCGTTCGCGTCGCGCACGCCCGGAACGTACAACCCCCCCATGGCCGACCGCAGCGCCCCCCCGGCACCCGGCACCTCCCGCAAGGGAGTCCTCGGGCTCGTCTTCCTGACCGTGTTCATCGACATGGTCGGGTTCTCCATCATCTTCCCGCTCTTCCCCGACATGCTCGAGTGGTACGTCGGGCGCGAGGGGGCGGAGAGCGGAATTGGCCGCCTCGCCTCCTGGCTGCGCGGTCTCGTCGAGGACGACTTCGCGGTCATCGTGCTCTTCGGCGGCCTGCTCGGGTCCCTGTACTCGGCGCTGCAGTTCGTCTTCGCGCCGGTGTGGGGCGGGATGTCCGACCGGATCGGTCGAAGGCGAATGCTGCTCTTCACGCTCGCCGGGACCGCGCTGTCGTACGTCGTGTGGTTCTTCGCGGGCACGTTCGCGCTCCTCGTCGTCGCGCGCCTCGTCGGCGGGATCATGGCGGGGAACATCTCGATCGCGTCGGCCGCGGTCGCGGACACGCACTCCGGCGCAGAGCGCGCGAAGGGCATGGGCGTCCTCGGCGCCGGCATCGGACTGGGGTTCGTCGTCGGTCCGGCGATCGGCGGCTTCGCGTCCGGGTGGGACCTCACGAACCTCTGGGAGGGAGCGAGTGCCGCGGGCGTCAACCCGTTCAGCGGGGCGGCCGCAGCGGCGTTCGCCCTCGCGCTGTTCAACCTCGTCTGGGCCGCGCTGAAGTTCCCGGAGACGCGCGACCCGGCGCTCGCCGACGAAGCCGAGCCGCGGCGCGGACTGAACCCGTTCGCTGCGATGCGCCGGATCGACTTCCCGGGCGTTGCGACGCTGAACGTCGCGTACCTCGTCTACTTCGTCGCGTTCGGAGCGATGGAGTTCACCCTTGTGTTCCTCGCGGACGAGCACCTCGGCTACGGGCCGAAGGAGAACGCGTGGATGTTCGTGTTCATCGGGCTGACGATCGCGTTCGTCCAGGGCGGAATCGTGCGCCGGCTCGTGCCGCGCCTCGGGGAGAGGAAGGTCGCATTCACCGGGATGGCGCTGACGCTCCCGGGCTTCCTCCTGATCGCCGCGGTGACGCGGACCGAGTCGGCCGCCGTCCTGTACGCCGGCCTCGCCCTCGTCGCCGTCGGGAGCTCGCTCGTGATGCCGAGCCTGAGCTCGCTCGCGAGCCGCTACGTCCCCGACGACCGGCAGGGGTTCGCGCTCGGCGTCTTCCGGAGCTTCGGCAGCCTCGCCCGCGTCGTCGGCCCGATCGCCGGCGGGCTCCTGTACTACGGGCTCGGGAGCATTGCGCCGTACGTCGCGGGGGCGATCGTGCTCGCGGCACCGATCGCGATGGCGCGGCGCCTGCCCGCCCCGGAGGCCTCCTGAGGCCCCTCCCAGGGGCCTCCCCCGAGGGATCCGAGTCCACCCTTCACCCCCGCGCCCATGGAGCCGATGAGACCGGCGTCATGTTCCGCTCAACGACTCTCCTGTCCTGCGCCACGGGCGCTCTGATCGCCGCGACCCTCTCCTTCGGCCTCGCGCCCCAGGACCCCGACCCCGAGGTCGCGGCCCTCAAGGCGAAGGTCGAGGACCTGGAGAGCAAGGTCGACGCCATGGACGCCTACATGGCGGCCCAGTCCAAGGCCGGCGCCTCGCTGATGGACTCGCTCGCGAAGTCCGAGGCCGAGGGCTTCACCGCGGGCATCAACCCCCGCTCGCGCGAGATCCTCCTCGCCGGTCTTCGAGCGTCCGCCGAGGCGATGCAGTCCGGCGGCGGTGACGAGGACGAGGTCGAGGAGCCGCGCAGCCAGCGCGGTCGCCGCCGCGGCCGCTGATCCGTCGACGTCGATGACCGGCCAAAGGCTGGAGTCCGCGCTCTGGCCGCACGTCGACGCGTTCCTGGAGCGGATGCGCGTCGCGCGCGGCGCGTCCGAGCACACGCTGCGCGCGTACTCGATCGACCTGACGGACCTCGTCGGCTTCCTCGCATCGCGGGAGGTCGTCGAGGCCGAGCGCGTGACGCCCCGTGCGCTGCGGGGATGGCTCGGTGACCTCGACGAACGCGGCCTCTCGAAGGCGACGATCCAGAGGCGGCTCTCTGCGGCGCGCACGTTCCTGAGCTCGCTCGTCGAGGACCGCGTGCTGGAGGCGAACCCCGCCCTCGGGCTGCGCCAGCGACGGACGCCGCGTCACCTCCCGGGCGTGCTGTCGGAGGACGAGGTCGGAGCGCTGCTCGCCGCGCCCGACCCGACGACGCCGCTCGGTCGAAGGGATCGCGCGATCCTCGAGCTGATGTACTCCGCGGGCACGCGGGCGGCCGAGACGGTCGGCCTCGACCGCAGCCACCTCGACTTCGAGCGCGGCGTCGGACGCGTGATCGGAAAGGGCGGCAAGGAGCGGCTCGTCGCGATCGGGCGCTTCGCGGCGGACGCGATCGAGGCGTACCTCGCGGACCCGCTTCGGGTCCGACCGAGCGCGAGCGCGGGCGAAGCGGTCTTCCTGAACCGCCAGGGCGGCCGACTGAGCACGCGCAGCCTGGAGACGCTCGTCGCCAAGCACGCACTGACCGCCGGCATCACGCGCCGCGCGACGCCGCACACGCTCCGCCACTGCTTCGCGACCCACCTGCTCGACCGCGGCGCGGATCTGCGCTCGGTCCAGGAGCTGCTCGGCCACGAGCACCTCGCAACGACGCAGATCTACACGCACGTGTCGGTCGCGCGCCTGCAGGAGATCTACGAGCGCGCGCACCCGCGCGCCTGAGAGCGTGGGCAAGAATTGCCCATGCGAACAGCGCACCCGCGTTCGCGGGTGCGCCAGCAAGGTCAGATCACGGCCTGGGCAGCAGAATCGGAGATTTCTGCCCAGGCTGTGAGGGCCCTACCCCTTCACTTCGCGCGTCTCGATCGTCTTCGGGTTCTCCAGCGCGCGGTGGACGGGACAGCGCTCGGCGATCTCGATCATCCGAGCGCGCTGCTCGTCGTCGAGGTTCCCGGACAGCGTGATGTCGCGCGTGAACCGCTCGTGCAGGACGCCGGGCTCGTCCGTCTTCTCACGGTCGTGCGTGAGATCGACCTGGATCCGGTCGACGTCCCAGCCCTTGCGGTCGGCGTACATGCGCATCGTCATCGACGTGCACGCGCCGAGCGCAGACAGGAGGAGTTCGAACGGCGCCGGTCCGTTGTCCTTGCCCCCCACCGACTCGGGCTCGTCGCCGAGCAGCTCGTGGGAGCGGGCGCGGATGCGGTTCGTGTACGGCCGCTCGATCTCCTCGACGCGCACGACGCCCTCGCCCGGTGCGTCGTCCGCGGCGTCCGACGGGTCGGCGAAGTCGACGTAGCGCTTGGCCCAGGCCGCGAGCACGTCGGCCGCGTACTCGGCGTCCTCGCGCTTGGTCAGGAGGTGGTCGGCGGTCGCGAGCGTCACGAAGCTCTTGAACCCGCGCGCCGACTCGTAGATCCGACGCGCCTCGGAGATCGGAACGGTGTCGTCGAGCGGCGCGTGCATGACGAGCAGCGCGGCGTCGAGGTCGCCGATCTCGCCGCCGAGGCTCTGCTCGTCCAGGTCGTCGAGGAACTGCTTCTTGATCGTGAACTTCCGCCCGGCGAGCGTGACGTCCGCCTGGCCGCGCGACTCGATCTCGCCGATCGAGGCCGAGAAGTTCTCGGCGACGTGCCCGGGGTCCGACGGCGCGCCGATCGTGACGACCGCTTCGACGGTGTCGATCCGGCGCGCGGCGGCGAGTACGGCCGCGCCGCCGAGGCTGTGGCCGACGAGCAGCTGCGGGGGCCCGTGGTCATCGGCGAGGAAGCCGGCCGCGTGCACGAGATCGGCGACGTTGGACGAGAAGTTCGTGTTCTCGAACTCGCCGTCGCTGGAGCCGAGGCCCGTGAAGTCGAAGCGCAGGACGCCGAAGCCCTTCGACGCGAGCGTGCGCGCGATGCGCGACGCCGCGTGGATGTCCTTCGAGCAGGTGAAGCAGTGCGCGAAGATGCAGTACGCGAGCGGCTCGCCGCCGTTCTCGTCGAGCGCGGGCAGGTCGAGCCGCGCCGCGAGTGTCTCGCCGTCGGCGTTCTCGAACGTGACCTTCTCCGAGCGAGCCGCGCGGCGCACCGTCCTCAGACGTTCCATCCGTCCCTCTCCTCTTCTTCCAGGAACTCGGCGCCCGAGCTCGGTGTTCCGGTCGCGGCGTCCCACGTGAGCTTGCCGCCGGCGCGGTACGCGACCGTCGCGAGCAGCACCGTCTCGGTCAGCGGCGCCGCGTAGTCGAAGCGGCACAGCGGGTCGTCGGCGTTCCCCCACTGGATCGCCTGGAGCCACTCGGCGTGATGGCCCGGCGAGCTCGCGATCGAAGGCTCCGGCGGCGTCCAGAGGGCGTCGGGGTCGGCCAGTTCGACCTCCATCGAACCGTAGGTCGACACGATCCGGCCGCGCGTGCCGAGGAAGACGTGGCAGTCGCTCTTGGGCGCGAACTCGGGCTTCATGCCGCCGTCCCACCAGTGCACGTCGACGGCGCCGCGCTCCCCCTCGGCCGGATGACCCCAGCGGACGTGCAGCCATTCGGGCGTGCCGTCGGGATGGATCTCGGGGCCCTCGGCCTCGATCGTCTTCGGCACGCCGAGGTCGAGCGCCCAGTGGACGAGGTCGACCCAGTGGCAGGCCATGTCCCCCACCGTGCCGGAGCCGAATGCCCAGAACTTGCGCCACGACGCCGGGTGGATGCCCTCGGAGTACGCGCGCTCGGGGGTCGGGCCGAGCCAGAGGTCCCAGTCGAGTCCCTCGGGCGCGCTCGGCTTCTCCTCCCCGAAGCGGCCGTTCGACCAGGTCTTCGAGCAGATCACGTGCACCGTGTGGACGTCCCCGATCGCACCGGCGCGAATCGCCTCGACGACGCGGCGGTAGTTGTCCCCCGAGTGGATCTGGGTGCCCATCTGCGTCGGGACCTTCGCCTTGCGAGCGAGCGCCTGGAGCTCGCGGCACTCGGCGACGGTGCGCGTGAGCGGCTTCTCGCAGTAGACCGGAAGGCCCCTCCGCAGCGCCGCCCGTGCGACCGCCGCGTGCGTGTGATCCGGCGTCGACACGACGATGCCGTCGAGGTCCTTCTCGCGATCGAGGAGCTCCCGCCAGTCCGCGTACGTGCGAGGCGTCGGCTGCTCGGCGCGCTCGACCTGTCCGACGCCGCGCGCCAGCATGTTCGAGTCGACGTCGGACAGTGCCACCACGTCGTGGCTCAGCACGCCCGCGATGTTGGCCGCCCCGCGGTTCGCCACGCCGACGGCGGCGAGCTGGAGCCGGTCGCGAAGCGGGCCGGTGCGAACGAACGGAAGCGAAGCGCCGAGCGCCGTAGCGCCGCGCAGCACGGTCCGACGTGTCGGGCGAGGTGTGCTCATGGCGGCGATGCTACGCGGAAGGGCCGGCGCGTCGCTACCATGCCCGCATGGGTGACCTGAACGTTGGAATCGTCGGCCTCGGAGCCGTGGCGGGCGCACACATCGAGACCTTCAAGAGTGTCGACGGAGCGTCGGTGACCGCCGTCTCGTCGCGCCGCGCGCTCGACCCCGCGGAGCTCGAAGAGCAGTACGGAACGCCGCTAAGGCCGTACGCGAGCTACGAGGACATGCTCGCCGATCCCGACGTCCACGTCGTCGACATCTGCACGCCGCACAGCCTGCACGCGGCACAGGCCGTTCAGGCCGCCGAGGCCGGCAAGCACCTGATCGTCGAGAAGCCCGTCGCGACGAACTTCGCGGACTGCGAGCGCGTCGCCGACGCGATCCGGGCGAACGGCGTCCAGGCGATGGTCTGCTTCGAGTGCCGCTACAGCGCGCACTTTCGGATGATCCGCTCGATCCTCGACCAGGGCCTGATCGGCGACGTCCACTACGCCGAGGTCGACTACTACCACGGGATCGGGCCCTGGTACGGGCAGTTCCCGTGGAACGTCAAGAAGGACATCGGGACGTCGTCTCTCGCGACGGCGGGCTGCCACGCGCTCGACGCGCTGCTCTTCTTCCTCGGCGACTCCGAGGGCAAGACGCCGGCGGTCAGCGAGGTCACGTCCTACTCGACGCGCTCGCGCTCGGAGATCTTCGCGCCGTACGAGTACGACACGACCCAGGTCTCGATCCTCAGGATGGCGGACGGCCGAACGGCGAAGTGCGCTTCGGTGATCGACTGTCTCCAGCCGTACTACTTCCACGTGCACGTGGTCGGGAGCCACGGCTCGATCCTCGACAACCGCTTCTACTCGGCGAAGCTGGAGGGGATGGACAAGGGCCGATGGTCGACGCTGGAGACGTTCCTGATCGACTCGGGCGCGGTCGACGACCACCCGTACGAGCCCCAGTTCCAGGCGTTCGTCGACGCGACCAAGAAGGGCGAGCCGATGCGCTGGACCGACTTCGCGACGGCGCTGGATACGCACCGCGTGATGTTCGCGGCGGACGAGTCGGCGGCGGAGGGGCGGCCGATCTCGTTGGGATAGGCGGTACGCGGCGAGCGGCCCAAACCCACTGGCTTGGAGCTTCCGCGCCCCCCCGGCGG
>JBCCSK010000244.1:0-9223 GCA_039200205.1 Planctomycetota bacterium | reverse complement strand
TTTAGGGATGGTACCCGTCTGCGCGAATGTTGAGCTATGGTTAAGACTAGATTGACTCTCATGCGCTGGAGGCAAGGAAGTCACTGGCGGTAGAGGGGTTCTAGGTAGGCAGCGCGAGGCCTCCGCATTCCTCGGCGGCTACCTCGACCTGGAGCCCGAGACCCTCTGCCGCTCAGCCCTGCGCCGCTTCGAGGCGCGCTTCCGCAACATGGAGTCGCAGCTCGGCGGGACCCTCGCCGGCCGCGACTTGAGCGAGATGATGTCCGCCTGGGTGCGGGCCAAGGCCGAGCTGGAGACGACCCGATGACGAGCGTGCTCGAGGTCCAGGACCTCTACAAGATCCACGCGGGGACCGGCGAGGACCACCCGGTCCTGCGCGGCGTGACGTTCGATGTGGAGGAGGGCGAGTTCGTCTGCATCATGGGTCCGTCCGGATCTGGCAAGACGACGCTGCTGCACCTCCTGTCCGGCCTCGACGAGCCTTCCGCGGGAGCCGTCGTCCTCGGCGGCACCGACCTCGCTCGCCAGCCGGAGGCGGTTCGCACGGGACTGCGCCGCGAGCACGTCGGCTACGTCTTCCAGTTCTTCCACCTGATGCCGAACCTGTCGGTGGAGGAGAACATCGGACTCCCCGTCGCGATCGCGGGCAAGAACCCGGCGCGGGAGTCCGCGCGCATCGCCGCGCTCGCGAAGAAGCTCGGGATCGAGGATCGACTGAGCGCGTTCCCGCACGAGCTCTCCGGAGGCGAGATGCAGCGTGCGTCGATCGCGCGGGCGCTGATCGGGGGGCAGCCCCTGCTCCTGTGCGACGAGCCCACGGGCAACCTGGCCCAGGCGGCCGGGCGCGAGGTGATGGAGGAGCTGCGCCGGGTGTGCGACGAAGAGGGGCGCACCGTCGTCCTCGTCACCCACAACCCGCGCGACGCCTCGTTCGCCGACCGCGTCCTGTTCCTCGTCGACGGCGAGCTCGCCGACGCCGACGGGCTCCGCGGGCCGAACATCCCGGAGTCCCAGATCAACGAGACGCTCTCGCGCCTCTCGATCTGACGCCCGCTCGGCCGGACCCATGGGACTCGCACTCACCGTCGCCAGGAGGAGCCTCCTCCAGCGGCCTGGACGGTCGATCTTCTCGATCCTCGGAGTCGCGCTCGGCGTCGCCACCGTCGTCGGGGTCGTGACCCTCGACCACGCGACGATCGAGGGGTACGCGAGGCCGCTGCAGGCCGGCGATCGCCCCGACATCGAACTCGCGGCGTCCGGTGCGGTCGCGGGCTCGACCGAGGCGCTGGAGAACCTGGAGGGGATCTCCGTCGCGGCGCAGTACTTCCAGAACGAGGCCGTCGTCACGCTGCCCTCGCCCGAGGCCGAGCGCGGGCGCATCCGCGTCCAGCTCGTCGCGATCGAGGCGCGCCACGCCGCGTCGTTCGGACTGTTCGGCGTTGCGGCCGGCGTCGATCTCGATCCGTCGAGCGGGGAGCGGCAGGTCCTGGTCGGCCCGAGCCTCGCCGAAGAACACGGGGTCGCGGTGGGGGACGAGGTCGTGCTCTCGCGCCCGCGGCGCCCGTCGCGCAAGCGCTGCGAGGACGGCGTGCTCGTCAAGGTCGAGGACGGCTCGGTCGACCGGCCGCGCGCCGAGACGTTCCGGGTCGCCGGTGTCCTCACGCGCGAGGGGATGGGCCGCTCCGCGGGCGGCGCCGTCGCCGTCGTCGACTTCGAGGCGGGGCGGGAGCTCTTCCGAGACGTCGACATCCAGCCCCGCTTCTGGGCGGTCAAGGACGCCGGCGTCGACCTCGAGCGGCTCCGGCGCTCGCTCGCGACGAGCTACTCGTACGCGCTCAACCAGGGCATCGTCGCCGGCCAGGCCGCCGACGAGCGAGCCTTCCGGACCGGCGTTCGCATGCTCGGTCTGCTCGCCCTCGTCCTCGGCCTGTACGTGATCTTCCACACGCTCTCGATGTCGCTGACCGAGCGCGTCACCGAGGTCGGGACGCTGCACGCGCTCGGCTCCACGCGACGTCAGATCGGCCGCGTGTTCTTCACCGAGGCCGCGCTGCTCGCGGGCGCCGGCGCCGCGCTCGGCGTCGTCCTCGGACTCGCGTTCGCCTACCTCGCGGCCCGATTCGGGATCACGACGCTGGGCGTCGGCAAGTACGTCCGCGGCTTCCCCGTTCCGTGGTCGACGGTCGTGGGACTGGCGCTGACGGGGTTCGTCGTCGCGCTCATCGGCTCGGTCTACCCGCTCGTCGCGATCGGTGGCGCGAACACGCTCGCCGCGCTGCGAGGCGAGGACGCCCTCGAGCGGAGCCGGGGGCACGCGCGTCGCTTCCACCTCGTCTACGCGGCGCTGCTCGCGATCCTCGTCCCGGGCCTCTACGTCGTCCTCGTCCCGGTCGTCGGCGAGATGACGGGCGAGCTGGTCACGGTGCTGCTCGGCGTCGTCGGTCTCCTGACGCTGGTCGTTCTCCTGTCGCTGCTGCTGCCGGCTGCACTGAGTGCGCTGTGCGCAGCGGTCGCACGGCCGCTCGCCGGAGTGGCGCCGCTCGCCGGCCGACTTGCGGTGCGCTCCATGCGCGATGCCCCGGCGCGCGTCGGCGTCTCGGCCTGCGCGCTCGGACTCGTCGCGGCGGGCTTCGTCGGACTGCACGGCATGACGGCAAGCCTGCGCGGCGAGGTGACGAACTGGTCCGCCGAGGCGCTCGACGACAAGGTGTGGGTGAAGAACCTGCCGCCGACGTCTTTCGAGGAACTCCGAGAGCACCTCTCCGGGTTCCCGGGGGTCGTCGGCGTCGAGAAGGCCTCGGCGCGGCAGTACGCTCCGTTCCTGATCGTCGCGGGATCGCGCGACGGCATGGCAGGCTTCGGGCCCTTCGCGGAAGACCCGGCCCTCTCGCGTCGCTTCTTCGACGAGCGCACGATCGTCATCTCGCGTCGGCTCGCGCGCGACCTCGACTACTCCGTCGACGACGTCGTGCGCATGCAGAGCCCGAACGGCCAGATGCGCTCCTACGCGGTCCTCGCGATCACCGACGCGTACGGGTATTGGACGAGTCCCGACGAGCGGATGTACGGCGTGATCTCCGATCGCTGG
Organism: Planctomycetota bacterium; assembly: GCA_039200205.1. GTDB lineage: Bacteria > Planctomycetota > UBA1135 > UBA1135 > Saltatorellus. Next base: position 6,135 of record JBCCSK010000244.1, on the reverse strand, counting down.
ATGGAGAAGGACTTCTGTCTCGCGAGCGAAGTCGTGACCGAGGTCTCCGTCCGCTTCGACGACTCACGTCCGATGACCGACGCCGGGCACCTCGGCGTGCTCGACGCCGCGATTCGAGACCTCCTGCCGAACGCCGATTCGTTCACCCTTCGCAGCGGCCTCGCGGTCCGCGCGTACGCGCTCAGCGACATCGGCCGCGACTTCTTCGTCTTCGACCTGCTGCTCGCGCTCATGGCCGGACTCGCGTCGCTCGGCGTGCTCAACGGCATGCTGCTGGCGACGCTCGAGCGCTCCCGCGAGCTCGGCGTCCTCCGCGCACTCGGCGCGAGCCGGGGCCAGATCGGCGGGGCGATGATGCTGGAGGCGATCGCGGTCGGGATCGTCGGTGGGGGCCTCGGCGTCGTCCTGGGCGTGGCCGCGACCCCGTTCGTCGTCTCGGCCCTCGACGAGATCGCGGGCCTCGATCTCCCGCGTCGCACCGCCGGAGTCTGGATCCCGATCGCCTTTGGCGGCACGGTACTCGTCGCCGCGCTCGCCGCGCTCTATCCGATCCGGCGCGCGCACACCGTCGACGCCGTCCGCGCGGTCCGCACACGATGACACGATCCACGGCCCTGGTCGCCTGCGCCGCTCTCCTTTCCGCCTGCAGCGTTCTCCGCGTCGAGGCGCCCGACCAGGAGGACGCGTTCGAGAGCGACTGGTTCGAGCTCGCGGACCGCGTCTGGATCGGTGAGCGCTACTGGGCGAACCGGCTTCAGGACTGGCGCCTCGTCGACGGCGGCGTCGAGTGTGTCGAGGCGCGGCCCCGGTTCGGCGTCCGCACGCTGCACCTGCTCACGCACCGAATCGACCCGGGGCAGGAGGGGTCGTTCCGCGCGACCGTCCGCGTCGCTGCCGGCCCAGGGGACCGGGGCGGTAGCGCGGCCGGATTCCTCGTCGGTGCCGGTGGGACCGACGTGAACCCACTCCTCTCGGCGCAGGTTCACGGCGCCCCGGCCGAGGACGGCGGCTTCCTCGCCCTCGTCGACGGCGACGGCCGCGCGACGTTCTGCGACTTCGAGCAGCCCGTCGGGGACGCGGGCGGCCCCTGGACGCTGCGAACGAACCACGAGCTCGACGCGTTCGTGCGTCCGGTCGGCGTTGCGCGCGAGGGGGACGGGTTCGGCGAGACCGACCCGCGCGACGTCGACCTCGAGCTGGTCGGCGCTCGGTTCGACGGACGCCATACGCTGACGCTCGTCGTCCGCGACGCCGCCGATCGCACGGTCCTGTCGACCGCCGTCTGGGACGACGCGCCCGAGAGCGCGTTCGACGGAGCGGTCGCACTCGTCTCGCACCGCGGTCCGCGACTGAGCGACGAGCCGACGGCGGCGCGCGGGTATCGCTTTCGTGACTGGCGCATGTCCGGCGAGCTCGTCGTCGTCGATGATTCGCGACGCTTCGGTCCGATCGCGTTCGTCCACTACACGGTCGACGAGACGCGAGGACCGCGCGATGCGCTCCTGCGTCTGACCGCCCAGTCCTTTCCGCTCGGGACGACCGATACGCTCGTCGCGAGCCTCGACCTCGAGACCGAGAAGGGACGCTTTCGCGAGGTCGCGACGGCGCCCTTCGTGCCCGGGAGCGCCACCTTCCATTTTTCGGTCCAGGGCATCGACGCGACCCGTACGACTCCCTTCAGGGTTCGCTACGTGCCGCGCTCGCCGGACGGCGAGCCGGATCCGAGCGCCTCGCAGTCGTACTCGGGCGTCATCGCCCCCCGGCCGGACGACGATGCGATGACGATCGCGGTGCTCAATTGCCAGAAGTCGTTCACGGGCGATCTCCGTTGGAACGAGAGCGGGCTGTGGTTCCCTCACGCCGACGTCGCGCAACACGCGTTCGAGCACGACCCGGACCTCCTCTACTTCGCGGGCGATCAGATCTACGAGGGCGACCTGACGCCGGCGATCCGCCGCCCGCTCGACGTTGCGATCCTCGACTACCTGTACAAGTGGTACCGGCACGGCCTGTCGTTCGGCGAGCTGACGCGCAGGCTGCCGTCCGTCGTCGTGCCCGACGACCACGATGTCTACCACGGCAACATCTGGGGCAACGGTGGCGTGCGACTCGACGCTCCGGAGGGGACGAGCGCGCAGGACCGCGGCGGCTACGTCATGCCGGTCGGGTTCGTGAACGCCGTGCACCGAACGCAGACGGCCCACCTGCCGCCGCCGTTCGATCCGACGCCCCTCCCCGGCGGAATCACGCGTTACCAAACGCTGTTGAGCTGGGGCGGCGGCAGCTTCGCGATCCTCGGCGATCGCATGGACAAGTCGCCGCCGACGGTGCTCGTCCCCGAGGGCGACGTGAGGAACGGCTGGGCTCAGAACCCGGACTTCGACCCGCTCATGCAGGCCGACGTTCCGGGAGCGGTCCTGCTCGGTCCGTCCCAGACCGCGATGCTCCGCGCATGGGGAGGGGACTGGGCGGACGACACCTGGTTCAAGGCGTGCCTGTCGCAGACGCCGTTCGCGAACGTCGCGACGCTGCCCGCCGGGTCGAACTCGGGGAGCGTCATCCCGACCCTCGAGGTGCCGGAGCCTGGCGTCTACGTCGTCGGCGACGAACGGGCCGCGGACATGGACTCGAACGGCTGGCCTCGATCGGGTCGCGACGAGGCAGTGCGGCTGCTCCGCGCCGCGGGCGCCTTCCATCTCGCGGGCGACCAGCACCTCGGATCGACGCTCCGGTACGGCGTGACCGAGTTCGACGACGCCGGCTACGTCCTCTCGTCGCCGGCGGTCGCGAACACGTGGCCGCGGCGCTGGTTCCCCGATCCCGCCGATCGCCAGGAGGGAGGCGACGTCGACCAGGACGCGGGCGGCTACACCGGGCGCTACTTCGACGGCTTCGGCAATCGGATGACCGTCCACGCGGTGGCCAATCCGCGCTCGAACGGCGTCGAGCCCAGGCGGCTCCACGAGCGGGCACCGGGCTACGGGATCGTCCGCGTCGAACGGGGCGAGGGGACGGTTCGCTTCGAGGCCTGGCCGCGCCACGTCGATCCGAGCGCTCCGGGCGCGCGGCCCTACGCGGGGTGGCCGGTCGTCGCCTCGCTCCAGGACGCGGACGGGCGACGCCCGGTCGGCTGGCTCCCCGAGCTCGACGTCGAGGGGCCCGTCGTCGTCCGCGTCCAGCGCGACGGCGTCCCAGCCGAGGTGATCTACACCCGCCGCTTCGAGCAGGGACCCGTCCGCCTCCCGGTGTTCGACGCGGACACGAGCTACACGATTCGCGTCGACCGACCCGGCCGCGCCGCCATCGATCCCTGGCCCTGGGAACGCTCGGGGCAGAGGCCGTCGGCCGACGGCGGCACGGGTTCGCTGTCGGTCCGGCTCCCGGCGTTCGGTGGCGCGGCCCGCGGCGAGTAGCCCACGCTCTCCTCGCGAACTCCGCCCTGGGTCTGGACACCCCAGTCCCGGCCGCTACACTCGCGCGCCTCCCACGCGGGGATGTAGCTCAATTGGTTAGAGTGCCGGCCTGTCACGCCGGAGGTTGCGGGTTCAAGTCCCGTCATCCTCGCCATCGCCCGCTCCCGCCTCCGCGGGTGGCTCGCCATCACCCGCTCCCGCCTCCGCGGGTGGCTCGCCATCTCCCGCCTGGGCTGATGGCCCGCCATCTGCCCCAGCCCGCTCGAAACCCGGCGGCTGGGTCCATAAGGTGAGCGGATGGACGCGCAGATCGAGGATCTTCCTCCGCCGACGCTCGTCGCCACTCCCGAGGGGTTGGAGAACCTCCTCGGACGGATCGAGCGGGAGACGGAGATCGCCGTCGATACCGAGGCCGACTCCTTCTACAGCTACCGGGACAAGGTCTGCTTGTTCCAGGTGTCGGCCGGCGGTGAGGACTGGCTGATCGACCCGCTCGCCGACCTCGATCTCGCGGGTCTCGGTGCGATCCTCGCGGACGAGTCGATCACCAAGGTCTTCCACGACGCCGAGTACGACGTCCTCATCCTGCGCCGCGAATTCGGGTTCTCGTTCCGGTCGCTCTTCGACACGCGGGTGGCTGCGGCGGTGCTCGGGAGCAGTACGCCCGGCCTGGCGTCCGTCCTTCACTCCCACTTCGGCGTCCAGCTCGACAAGTCTCAGCAGAGATCGAACTGGGCGCAGCGGCCGCTCAGCGACGAGCAGATCGCGTATGCGCGCCTCGACACGCGGTTCCTCGTGCCGCTCATGCACCGACAGCGAGACGAGCTGCGCGAGCAGGATCGCGCGATGATCGTCGACGCCGAGTGTCGCCGCCTCGAGCGCCTCGAGCCGCCCCCGAACGAATTCAACGCCGACGACTTCGTGCGCATCAAGGGCGCCCGTGCGCTCGACCCGCGCGCCGCGAGCGCTCTCCGCGAGCTCTACGCGATGCGCGAGAAGCTCGCCGAGAAGAACGACGTCCCGCCGTTCCGGATCCTCGGGAACAAGGCGATGATCCAGATCGCTCAGCGGCGCCCGCGGAGCGACAAGGAGCTCCTGCGGGTCGAGGGGGTGACCCCCAAGGTCCTCTCGCGGATCGGCGACCGCATCCGTCGTGCGCTGGAACGCGCGGGTCGACGCGGTCCGCTCCAGCGCTTCCCCTCACACTCGCGCCGCGACGGTTCGATCGAGCTCGACGAGCTCGGCTCCGAGCTCCACGATCGACTGAAGCGACTGCGAAAGGACGAGGCGGACGCGCGCGGGATCGAATCGTCGTACCTCATCAATCGGCACGTTCTGCTCGATATCGCGCGCCAGCGTCCGTCGACGAGCGACGCGCTCAGCGCCATCGACGGCTTCGCGCAGTGGCAGAGCGAGATGTTCGGTGACGCGATCCTGGACGTCGTGCGTCGATTCGAGCGCGATGCGGCCTCGGGCGCGATCCGTCCGCGGCGCAGGAAGCCTCGCCGCACCCGAGCCTGAACCGGGCGCAGGCGCCGCTCGAGGTCGAAGTGGTGGAGACGAGGGGAGTCGAACCCCTGACCTTCGCATTGCGAACGCGACGCTCTACCAACTGAGCTACGTCCCCTTTCGAGCCGCGAATGATACGGATCCGACCCTCGGGGGCCAGCCTTCCTGCACGGAACTCGTGCGCCCCGGATCCCGAACCGCGCGCCCGGCGACCGAACGGGGCAGTGCGAGATACGCTTCGTCGATGCGCCCGAGCCCCCCGAACTCGCGATTGCGGGCCGTACTCCTGGCGCTCGCGTGCTCCCCCGCACTCGCGCGCCCCGGCGTCGAGACGCCCGACCTCCCCTCCGACGATCCGTTCGGAGGGTGGACGCCCGTCGTCGAGCTCGCGGTCGGGGACCAGCTCGATCTCGGCGAGGGCGGTCTCGGCCTCGCCCCGACCGCTGCGGAGGACGCGCGGACGATCCTCGATCGGACGCCGCTCAGGTTCATCGGGGCGTCCCTCGTCCAGCCCATCCGGTCGGGCGGACTGCATCCTCCGGCCCCGACCGTTGCGCGGCCCGCCCCGGCGGAGGCAACGGAATCGACCCCGTCCATCGCCGTCGGCGACGAGTACGTCGTTCTGGCGGCGGAGGCGCCGGGAACCACGTCGCCGAACTGGGCCTACGCCCGCGTTCTGGACGTCGCCGAACGTTCTCTGAGCCTCGAGCTCGTCAGAGTGCCGGGCGACGTCGCGAAGATCGCCCGCGACCCCCTCGCGCTGACCGCTTCGTTCGAGCCCGCTGGCTGTCAGCTCACCTGGGCACCGTTCGATACCGGACCCGAGAATGCGCCGCGCTACTCCGTTCAGCGGCGCACGTTCGACGCCGGCGCCCCGAGTCGGTGGTCGACCGTCGGTCGGGTGGCCGGAGCGAGCTTCGTCGACCCGTCGCCCCCGGCCGGCCGCGTCGCCGAGTACGCGGTCGTGCGTCTCGACGACGGCGATCGACCTCTCGCCGGTCGTCTCGGCGCGACCGTCCGAGCGCTTCGAGCCGAGACGGGCGAGGACGAGTGGATCGACGTCGCCGCCGGCACGCGCCTCGATCTCGTGGCGGGTCGGGGCGCCCGCCCGGCCCCCGCCCGCCCCGGCGCGGTCGAGCGCAGGGCGCCGGGGTCGAACGCGAGTCGGCCGCGCGATGGAACCCCACACGGGCCACCCCCCGGCGATCCCGCC
>JBCCSK010000243.1:0-9234 GCA_039200205.1 Planctomycetota bacterium | reverse complement strand
CGTCCCTCCCGCGCCTTTGGCGTGGGAGGGACGCCGACGCTCCAAACCGGGTTAGGGGCGCTCGCCGCTAGGAGTCGCTCGGGTCGCCCGACGCCTTGATCTCCTGCTGGAGCTTCCTGACCTTCTCCGGCACGTCGAGGTACTCCGGCCAGAAGACCTCGATCTGCCGGTAGAGGCCGAGCTTCTTCTCGGCGTCGCTCTCCCCCTCGGCTTCCTCGTAGAGCCGCGCGGCTTCGCGCACGTACTGCTGCAGCGTGTCGAGTCGAGCGCGAGAGTCCTTGTAGAAGTCGCGCTTCTCGAGGATCGACGAGTAGGCCGTGATCGCCTGCGGGAAGCGGTAGTCGTACTCCAGGTCGAGCGCGCGCTGGTAGTCCGCAGCGATCCGCGTGTTGTCGATCGACTCGAGGATCTCCGTGACCTCGTCACGCTGGAGCGTCGTGCGCTCACGGGCGTCGCGCAGCGTCTCCTCCGCGCGGTCGAACTCCTTCCGAAGGATCGCGCTCTCGGCGTCATTGATCTGCGCGGCCACCTCGGCTTCGACCGTCATCGTCTCGAGACTCTTCGCGATCTCGGCTGACGACGGGTCGAGCCGAGCGGCCTCGAGGTACTCGGCGCGAGCCGCTCCGAAGCGACCATCGTCGGCGAGGCGCTGGGCGTACAGCGCCCGGGCCTTCGCCCGCTCGCGGTCGACCTGGCGAATGCGGAGCTTCGTGCGCGGATCGTCCTCCGCGTACTTCTCGGCCTTCTCGAAGCCGTTGCCCGACTCGGTCAGCCGGTTGTCGTTCAGGGCGCGGACGCCGTCGTAGTAGTACTCCTCGGCGAGCTCGGCGCGGTACTGCTCGACCATCCCGAGGCGGCGGAGCGCGGCAGGCGCCGTCGTCGCCGACTCGTCGTAGCGGATGGCATTCTCGTAGGCGGCGCGCGCAGCTTCGAAGCGCTCGTTCGCGAGTGACTCGCGGGCGACCTCGAACCAGCGGTTCGCGAGCTTGCGCCGCGTCCGCGTCTGCCAGGCGTGAACCGCGGTCGATCCGGGGTAGCGGTCGTCGAGCTCGTCCAGGAGTTCGAGGGCCTCTTCGTCCCGGTCGTTCAGCGTCAGGGTCCGCGCGGCGTCCAGCCCGGACGCGAGCGAGACGTCTCGCTGGGCCTGCTCGGCGGCCGGGCGAAGCGGGTGGTCCACGTCCAGCCGGTCGACGAGGTCGGTCGAGAGCTCCGCGGCGGCCCGATAGTCGCCCGCCCGCGTGAGGCTTTGGACCTCGGCGAGCTGGGCGCTGGGTCCGGTCCCGACGGAGCTGCAGGCGCCGAGAACGGCGCAGGCGAGGAGGAGCGTCCGGGTCATGGGGGCGTCGACGAGCGAGGGCCGACGATCTTCCCGGGCCGCGGGGAATCCCGGGGCGCCTCGCGTCAGCTCTTCAGGGAATCGTAGAGCATCACGCCGATCGCCCCGAAGACGAGGACCGGGATCCACGCCGAGAGGAGCGGGGACAGCTGGCCCTTGATCCCGAGCGTACGGAACACGAAGTCCGCGGCGTAGTAGAAGACGCACAGCAGCCCCCCGATGGCGATCCGGTCGGTCGCCCGGCTCCGCTCGTAGTTGAACATCAGGGGAATCCCGATGAGGAGCAGGATCACGTTCGCGAGGGGGAACGTGAGGTGGTAGTGCCACAGCGTCTGGTACGAGGTGTCGTCGGGGTCGCGCTTCATCAGCTCCTGGACCTCCGAGAACGACAGCTCCAGCGGCGCCTGGATGGCCCGCCGGTACATGAGCACGATGTCCGGGGTGAACTCGTAGCCGTCGAGCGCCGAGATCGCCTCGTCCTGGTGGACCCGAACGTCCGAGTCGCGGTCGATCGTCGCCCGGACGCCGCCCTCGAGATCCCATCCCTCGCCCGTCCACTGGGCCTCGCGCGCGTCGATCCGGATGTACTTGCCGGTGCCGACGCGTGTGTCCGTGCGGAGGATCGCCGTCAGGCCCTCGGCGCGCGGCGGGCCGCCGTCCGCGGGATCGGGGAAGTAGCGATCGAGGAACACGATGCTGCCCGAGTCCTCGACGACGGCGAGGTCGTTGTACTGCTCCTCGAAGCGCTGCTGCTCCAGGACGTCGCGCAGCGCCTCGCGCTCGCGCGCGACGCCGCGCCCCACTGCCTCGCGGAGCATGAACATCCCGATCGCGAGGGCCACGCCCGACAGGAAGACGGGCAGGAGCATGCGTCGGGCGCTGATCCCGGCGCTGAGGACGGCCGTGACCTCGCGCGCCTTCAGCATCTTCGCGACGGTGAACATGCCCGCGATCAGCGTCACGAACGGCGCGACCTGCAGGAACAGGTACGGCATGTTCAGCACGTAGTACCGCAGGAGGACCGACGCGGGCACGCTTGAGCCGTCGGGCCACGGCTCGAGGTAGTCGTCCAGGTTGGACGCCATGTCGATGACCATGAACAGCCCGGTCATCAGGAGCATCGCGGTCAGGTACGACTGGACGAAGTGCGCGAGCACGTAGCGGTCGAGCCGGCCGAAGAGCGGCAGGGCCCTCGCGGGCTCCCGCGGTGAGGGCGGGCGCCGCTGTGTCTTCCGACGCCCTTTCTTCGCTGCGGCGGCCGGGCTCATCGACGGATCGCCTTCCTCGTCAGGAGCGTCGCGACGACCCCGCCGACCAGCGTCGCGCCCCAGGCGCCGACCCACGGCGGCAGCGACGACGACTGGCCGAGTTCCTTGCCGAGCCGCATGCTGAACACGTAGTAGAGGATGCCGTAGCCGGCGGCGACCGCGAGCGCACCGAGCTGGGTGCCGCGTCGCATCAGGAGCCCCGTCGAGGCGCCGAGGAGCAGGAAGAGGAAGAAGATCGCGAACATGCTCGCGCGGTAGTGGAGCATGAAGCGGTACTCGCGCTCCTTCTTCTCCGTCAGGCCTCCCTCCTCGAGCTTCTCGCGGATGTCCGACGACACCAGGTACTTGGCGCGGTCGTAGCTGCGCGGCCTGGGATCGAAGCGCGCCGCGATGTTGACGTCGACCTGGACTTCATCCTTCTGACCCGTGTCGCCCGTCTCGGCGTTGAAGAGCTGGAGGTCGAAGGCGCGGAGCCGCAGGAAGTCGCCGTCGATCCACAGATCGACCGTGCCGGCGAAGACGTCGACGGGGCGGCGCTGCTCCCCCGGGCCCTTCTGCTTCAGGTAGCGGAAGTAGACGTTGTAGAAGGTGCCCGTGACGGCGTCGCGGTAGTCGGCCTTCAGGAAGAAGTCGCCGAGCTGCAGGCTCGTCCGGCCGGGCTGGATGTTCTCGACGACCGACGCCGTCGCGTCGACCATGAAGTTCTTCTGCCGCTTCTTCAGCTGCGGCAGCTCGTTCGAGACCATCCAGAAGGTCAACCCACCCAGGAGCGTCGCCATGACGGCCGGCATCACGAACGTCTGGAGCGGGTGGATCCCCGCCATGTGGATCGCGATCCACTCCTTGTCCGCCGCGAGCCGCCCGAAGACGGCGACGGTGCTGAGCATGAAGCAGAGCGGCAGCACGTACGGCGCCAGCCCCTGCAGCACGATCGGCAGGAACCGCAGGAGGATCGCCGCGTCCACGTTCGGGAGCTTGTGGACGGTGCTCACCGCGATCCCCGGGAGCGCGATGAACAGCAGCGCGGCCACAGCGAAGAGGAACGCGACGACCAGCTGGCGCAGGATGTAGAGGTGGAGCTTCAGGGGAGTGTGCGGTGCGGGCGAGCGGGAGTGTACCGGCGCCGGCGCCCGCCACAGCCAGGGGAACGGCACACGCTGGCGGGCCGGTGCGTAGACTCGACCCGCGTGGACGAGCCGGCCCCCGATGCCCCCGACGACGGCCCGACGCTCACGCCGATCAAGAGCAACGCGAAGAGGACCGTCTACGTGGAAAGCGTGGCCGGCGCGCCGGTCGCGCTGGTCAAGCGCTTCCATGCGCCCGGACTGTCGCGCCTGCGCGACTGGCTCCGCGCCCGCGGTGAAGCCGACGCCCTGGAGATGGCGCGCTCGTGCCGGCTCCCCGTCCCCGCCGTGCTGGCGCTCAACCACGACGAGGGCGGCTGGTCCCTCCGACTCGAGTGGATCGAGGGCGCCAAGCGCCTCGACGAGGTCCTCGAGGCGGGCGCGCACCCCCACGTGCGGCGGACCGACCTCGCGCGCCGGATCGGCGCGCTGGTCGCGGACTGCGAGCGGGTCGGAATGCGTCATCCCGATCCCCACCCCGGCAACGTCCTCGTGGACGCCGACGGCAAGCTGTGGCTGATCGACCTCGCCCGCGTCCGGTTCTGGTTCGCCGACCCGATTCGCTTCCGGCGCATGCTCGTGGTGGCGAGCGCGCGGATCCGCGAGTCGACGAGCGAGCGCTTCCGCGCCCTCGTGTTCCGCTCGTTCCTGCGCCAGCACCGGGTGGCGACCCAGACGCCGGACCCCCACGCGATCGAGGCGGCGGCCCGGATCCGTCAGCGGCGTGACGTCGAGCGACGGGTCGACGTCTGGTGTCGCACGAGCTCGGCAACGGCCGTCGACGAGGACGAGGCCGGCCGGCAAACCGTCCGCGTTCGAGCCGCCGGCGACGAGCCCGCCGCCGGATGGCGTGTGGAGCGCATCGAGGGCGACCGCGACGCCGTCCGCGCCATCTGGAGCACGGCCGTTCGCGCGACGCTCCACGGGATCCCGTCGGCCCGGCCGCGCCGCGTCGCGCTCCAGTCGCCCTGCTTCGTCGAACTCGACGTGCCGATCGACGCGGCCCCTGCGCGCAACACCGCGAGCATCGCGCGGCTCGAGGAGCTCCTCGCCGACCGCGGCCTCGTCGTGATCGGCGATCTCTTCGAGGACGAGAGCGGCACGGCGCACGTCGGCGTGCGCGCGCTGCTCGAGCCGCTGGAGGAAACCGTCGATTGAGCGGCGCGCGGCCGGAGCCGCTGCGGCGCCGCGCACGAGCCGCGCTGATTCGCGGGCTCGTCGGGGGCGCGGGCTTCGTGCCGACGTCGGCGCTCGGAGCGACCCTTCGCCCGATCGCCCGCGCGGCGTTCGCGAGGCGCTACGCGACGGTCGTCCAGGACAACCTCGCCCGCGCGCTCCCCGGACTCCAGGCGCTCGACGCCCAGATGGCGGCGCGCCTGCGCGCGGACCCCGAGGCGTTCGCACGGCGTGTCGCCGACTTCACTGTCGAGCAGGCGCTGCACTGGATCCGCCTCGCGCGCGGTGCGGCCCCGGGAGAGAAGAGCGGCGGTTGGATCGAGGACCTCGTGGACATCGACGATTCGATCGAGCGCCTCGACGAGGTGCTCGCCGCCGGCCGCGGAGCGATCATCGTGACCGCGCACATCGGCGACTGGGAGCTGCTCTGCGCGCGCCTTCGTCGGCGCGGTCACCGCGGCGCGGTCGTCGGACGCGTGCGGCGGCGCGACTCGAGCCACCGCTGGCTCGTCGAGATGCGGCGCGCCTACGGGGTCGACACGATCGCCCAGGACGCATCACCCCGCGAGCCGCTGCGCGTGCTCCGGGACGGCGGCATCCTCGGACTCCTCACCGACCTGCGGGTCAAGCGCCTCGCAGGACGCTCCGTTCCGTTCTTCGGCGAGCCTGCTCTGACGATGACGGCGCCGGCGGCCTTCGCTCGCACCCACGGCGCTCCGCTGGTTCCTGTGCGGTGCGTGCGTCCCGCCGGCGCGAACCGCTATCGGCTGTCGGTGGATCCACCGCTCGTTCTCCCGGACGCCCCTTCGCGCGACGCAGCCGAGGCGGAGCTGCTCGCTGCGCAGAACCGCACGTTCGAGCGCTGGATCGCCGAGACGCCGGAGCAGTGGGCCTGGCACCAGCGACGTTGGTGAACGGGAGACTACGGACCGACGACGGCGACGCAGCTCTCGAGCTGCAGCACCAGCGCGGGTACGTGCTCCCACAGCACGACGACGCGCGCGCCCGCGCCGAGCGGCTCGATCCCGATACGGACGCAGAGGAGGTCCACCTCGACGCGGCCCTGCGGGAACTGGGTCGCCTCTCCCGCCGACCAAGCCGCAACGATCTCCTGGCGCTGGATCAGGTCGGCGTACTGCAGGACGACCTTCAGGATCTCGGCGATGCGCGCGGCCACGACGGGCGTGAGCGCGACCTGCATCACGTCCTCCCCCATCCGCCGCGAGGCCTGGGGGCCCGTCGTGACGTACACGAGCTTCGCCGCGATCCCGACCGCGGCGTCGACCTGAAGCACGCGACTCGTCTCGGGAACCGGGGCCGACGCGTGGGGATCCGCCGGGGTGGGGTCCATGGTGTCTCCCTCTTCGACCGCGCGCGCGGCTCGACTGATGCGACCCGGGAGCGAGCCGTGTCTGCTGTGCACGTTCAGCGGCTCGGATCGGGACGAGCGACCGCGATCTCGAATCGGACCGCGACGACTTGACAGCGGCCAGGCGGAGCCGCGGAGTCATCCGCCCGTTCAGGGACACGCGTGTTTCGATCCAAGACAGCCACCGCGCTCGACCACGTCGGCGCCGGGCCACGTCCCCACCCCAGGTGACGCGCGCAGGGAAGACCTGGCTCGTGCTCGTCGCGAGCCTCGCGGCGGTGTGCGTCGCGTCGCTCCTCGTCGGCGAGGGCGATCTCTCCGACCCCGAGATGCGCGCGACGTTCCTGCGCCTGCGCGCGTGGCGGCTGGCGAACGCCGTGCTCGCCGGCGCGGCGCTCGCCGGAGCGGGCGTGCTCGTCCAGGGGCTGTTCCGGAACCCGCTGGCGAGCCCTTCGATCCTCGGGACGAGCGCGGGCGCCAGCCTCGGCGGCATCTTCGTCCTCGTTCTCTGGAACGGGGTCTTCGCGAGCCGCATCGGACGCTGGCTCCCCCCCGAGCTGGTTCTGCCGGTCGGTTGTCTCGCCGGCGCCTGGCTGTCGCTGATCGTCCTGCTCGCCGTCACCGGCAAGGACGCGGGGATCGTGACGGTGCTGCTGACCGGGTTCATCCTCTCGAGCCTCTTCCTGAGCATCGGCGGCCTCCTGACGAGCATCGCCCAGGAGAGCTGGCAGCTCGGACGGGCGGTGGTCGCCTTCACGCTCGGCGGCGTGGACGCGAAGGGCCCGCGGCACGCGGCACTCGCCCTGCCGATGGTCGGGATCACGGCGACCGCGGCACTCGGCTGGAGCCGCCACCTCGACCTGCTCCTGTCGGGCGAGGACGAGGCGCGCTCGCTCGGCGTCGACGTCACGGTGGTTCGGCGCTGGGTCATCGTGTGGGCCGCCACGCTGACGGCCGCGGCCGTGGCGATCGGCGGCAACGTCGCGTTCGTCGGACTCGTGGTCCCCCACGCTCTGCGTCCCTTCGTCGGAGTCGAGCACCGCCGCCTGCTGCCGGCCGCGCTGATCGGAGGGGCCGCGTTCCTCGCGGGCGCCGACGTCGTGACGCGGATCATCCCGACGCGCGGAGTGGTTCCGCTCGGCGTCGTCACCGGCCTCGTCGGCGCACCGCTGTTCCTCGTCCTGCTCGCTCGCGCTTCGCGCGAAGGTCGGATCGCGTGACCGACGGGCTCGCATGCCGCGACCTCGTCGCGCGCTACCGGCACGGACCCGAGGTCCTGCACTCCGTGGACGTCGATGCTCAGCACGGCGAGATCACCGCTCTGCTCGGGCCGAACGGCTCGGGCAAGAGCACGCTCCTGAAGGCGCTCGTCGGGCTAGTGCGCGCGCAGGGCAGCGTGCTGCTGGACGGCGAGGAGCTCTCGGGATTGAGCGCGGCGGAGCGCGCCCTCCGCATCGCGTACGTCCCCCAGCGAACGCTGCTCACGGCGCCGCTTCCGGTGCACGTCGTCGTCTCCCAGGGACGCTTCGCCCACCGCGGTCCGTTCGGCCAGCTCGACGCCGAGGACCGGCAGGCTGTGCAGCGAGCGCTCGTCGACGCCGACATCGAACCGCTCGCCTGTCGGCCGTTCACCGAGCTCTCCGGAGGCGAGCAGCAGCGCGTTCTGCTCGCGCGCGCGCTCGCGACGGGCGCGAGCGTCCTCCTGCTCGACGAGCCGACGAGCTCGCAGGACGTGCGTCACGTCCTCGAGCTGCACGCGGTCCTGCGCGCGCTTCGCGAGCGTGGGACCGCGGTCATCGCGAGCCTCCACGACCTCTCCGAGGTGCGCGCCCTCGCGGACCGCGCGGTGCTCCTCCAGGGCGGACGCGTGCACGCGAGCGGCGACGCGGCCTCGATCGTCTCGAGCGAGTACGTCGAGGCGGTCTACGGCGTTCAGCTCGTCGAAGGCGGCGGGCTCGGGTTCCGGATGGTTGGGGAGGGCGCGTGAGACGAGTCGACCTGCTCAACTCCGCGCTGCTCCTGGCGACGCTCGCGCTCGCCACCTGGCTCGCGATCCTGCCGGGGCGCGTCGAGACGCCCGTCGCCCCGCGAACGAGGGCCGTCGAAGCACCGCCGGTGGAGTCGACCACCGTCATCGACGCGAGCGGCTTCGAGGCGCCCATCGAGCGCTACGAGCGCATCGTCTCCCTCAGCACGGTCGCGGACCACGTCCTGCTAGAGATCGTCGAGCCGGATCGGCTCATCTCGATCACCGGCTATACGGCGAAGACCCACGTCGACGCATGGCGCTTCGGAGAGCGGCCGACGATCGACAGCTCGGGCCAGCTGGAGGCGGTTCTCGCGCTGCGCCCCGACCTCGTTCTCGTGAACGTCTTCGCGGACGAGTCCTACCTGACGCGGCTCCGAGAAGCGGACGTCCGCGCGTTCGACCTCGGCGAGATGCGCGGCGTCGAGACGACGCGCGCGAACATCCGAACGCTGGGCGCACTCGTCGACGAGCGGGAGCGCGCGGCGCAGCTCGACGCGTCGTACGTGCGGGAGCTGCAGGCGCTCGCGGCCAACGTCCCCGCCGAAGAGCGCGTTCCGGGGATCTACGTCTCGGTCTTCTCCGACACGTTCTTCGGCGGGACCACGGGAACGAGCTACGCCGACGTGCTCCTCCACGGCGGCGTGCGCGACCTCGCCGCCGAACGCGGGTACGTCGACTGGCCCCAGTACGCCATCGAAGACCTCGTCGCGATGAACCCGCCCCTCATCGTCACCGTCGAAGGCTCGGCGGAGTCCCTGCGCTCACACGCAATGCTGCGCGAGCTTCGCGCGTGCGGGCCCGACGGCCGGATCGTCGAGCTCGACGAGGCGCTCTTCGGCGACGCGGGACTGGGGATCGTCGAAGCGGCGGCAGAGCTCCAGCGTCTCGTTCACCCCGACCGGGCCGAATAGCGCCGCACGATCGGTACGCGG
>JBCCSK010000242.1:0-9242 GCA_039200205.1 Planctomycetota bacterium | reverse complement strand
GGGTTCGGGCGCAGCTCGATCTCCTTCACGCTCTGCAGGTAGTCGAGCACCGGCTTCGCCGGCTCCATGCCGACCTGGGCGTGGAAGTGGAGGTTGAAGCCGTGCGGCCCCTTCGCGTCGATCAGGGCGGGCTGCAGCGTGAGCATCGCCTTCACGACGTCCAGCATCCCCATCATGGTCGCGCAGAAGAGGTCCATCCGCGCGCCCCGGGACAGGAGGTGCTCGACGATGTCCTTGCGGCCCATGTGCGACGCGCCGCCGAGGCCGGTCTCCCAGTCGCCGCCGCCCCAGTCCATGGCTGCGTTGACGAGCGTTGGCTCGCGGTCGAGGAGCGTCTTCGTCATCTCCAGGTCGGAGTGCGCGAAGATCACGAAGTCCTGGACGAGCGTCCGGTTGACCTGCTCACGCTTCCAGCCCGGCTGGAAGCCGGGCGGATCGTAGTCGCGCTCGAACTGCGCCTCGCGGGGACGCGGGACCTCCTCGGGCTCGTCCGGCTCCTCCTCCTGCTGGCTGAGCGCGAGGGCGCTGGCGGAAGTCGGTGCGGCGACGAGGATCCCGGCGGCGGTCGCGGTGAAGGTGCGACGGTCGATGCGATGGGCCATGGGGTCGAGAGGGGTGGAGGTCGAACGGAGGCGCTCGAGTCGAGCCCTCCGCCCCTCAGGGACGGAAGACGATCTCCAGCGCGTCCGTCGTATTGAAGCCGACCGGGCCGCCGAGCGCGTCGCGGAAGAAGGCCTGGAAGATCCGCGACGTACCGGGCCCGATCCCGTTCGCGTAGACCGAGCCGTAGTCGAGCGGTACGTCGAGCCTCCCCTGCGCGTCCGTCACGCCCGCCGGGTACATCCGCCGGAGCGTGCCGCCGACGCAGAGGGTGCCGTCACCTGCGACAGCGAGGTTGGCGGCCGTGCCATTGACCAGCAGCGTCAGCACCCCCGCCGGAAGGCGGTCCACGGTGAAGACGGCGTCGTCGGCGGCGACGCTCGCCGACCCGGACGCGCGGAGGAGGCTGCGCACTCCGGATCCGTTGACGGTCGACGTGCAGCGCGGCGTTCCGAGGACGCGTCCGCAGGGGTCGGCGTAGCGCGCGACGTAGGACGAGGCGACGCCGCCGAAGGACGAGAACGATCCGCCGAGGAAGAGCGCGCGGCCCGCGCCGTCGTCGAAGACGGCGGTCGCCAGCTGGGCGTTCGGTTCCGCGAACCCGCCGAACGGGGCCCAGGAGACTCCGTCCCAGACGGCGGCGCCGTCGGCGGGCAGCGTGCCCGCGGTGTCGAAGCTCCCGAACGCGTAGAGCCGCTCGCCGCTGCCGTCCGGATCGTGCGAGACGAGCTCGCGACCGAAGCCCGCTCCGAGGCCGAGCCCGAGCGCGCTCCACGACGTTCCGTCCCACGCCGCGATTGCGCCGACGAGCTGGCCGCCAGCCGCGCTGAAGAGCCCCGTCGCAACGAGCTGTTCACCGGAGGGCGAGTCGAAGATCTCGAGGTCCGCGACGACGAAGCTCGAGCTCTGCGACAGGCCGATGCCCGCTCCGAGCGGACTCCACTGCGTCCCGTCCCAGCGCGCGATGTTCTGCGCGGTCACGCCGCCGATCTCTTCGAACGTGCCGGCTGCGTACAGCGCTTCCCCCGTCCCGTCGTCCCAGACCACCATGTCCTGGACCGCCCGATAGAAGCTCGTGAACGCGGTGATACCTCCGCCGACGCTCTGCCATGCCGCGCCGTCGAAGCGCGCGATCCCGTCGGTCAGCGCCTGGTCGAACTGCTCGAAGCGCCCGCCGACGTACAGAGCGGGACCGCCGCCGTCGTCGAACTCGACGAGCGCGAAAGCCTCGTCCGCGAACGAGGAAGGAGCGGGCCCCACCGGAGCCCACGTCTGCCCGATGAGACGCGAGACGGTCCAGTCCTCGGAGAAAGACGTCTTCCGCCCTGCGGCGTAGAGGTCGCCGCCGAAGAAGAAGAGGTCGTTGACGAGCGCACCGTCGAGGTTGCCCGACCCGAGCGGGGTCCAGCCGATGCCGTCGAACGCCGCCGCGTTCGCGGCGCCGAGAAGTGGCTCCCGACCGACGGCGACGAGCGCCTCGCCGCTCGCCGTGGGCACGACCTCGAGAGCGCCGACGAAGGAGCTCAGACCGAGGGTCTCGACGGGCGGTTCGAACTGGCTTCCGACGAGTCGCTCGAGGTACGCCCCGTCCGAGGTCTTCTGATCGAATCCGACGAAGAGCTCCTGGGGCGCGGCGCCGAACGCCTCGACGCTCGTCGGCCGCGTCGGGACCGGGTAGGGCGTCGTCGTCAGCGTCGCACCGTCCCAGCGATCGACTCCCGTCTGGCGAACTCCGTGCACGAAGTCACCGCCCGCCTCACGTCGGAGCGTGAGCCCGTGGACCAGCTCGGTGCCGCCGATGCGCTGCCACGCACCCTGGGTCCAGACGACCCACTTCGTGTCGGGAACTCCGGCGGCTCCGGTGAAGCCGCCCGCGACGTGGAGCTCGGGAACTCCGCCCGGTCCGACCGTCGACTGCATGTCGCGCACCGCGGAGCCGAGGACCGGCGCGCCGACGAGGCCTCCGCCCACGCCGGTCAACGACGCGCCGTCCCAGCGCGCGATGCGGCTCGTCGCGACGCCACCGAAGGTCGAGAAGTGACCGCCGATGTAGAGCGCCGGCCCCGTGCCGTCGTCGTGCGTCTCGAACGCACGCACGGCCCGCGTCCCCCCGCCCGGGCTCGGGAACGGATTCCACTGACCGTCGTACCGCGCGATCCCGACGGTCTGAACCCCGTCGATGAAGCTGAACCGACCTCCGGCGTACAGCGACTCGCCCGATCCGTCGTCGTGCACGTGAAGCGCGTAGACGAAGCCGTTGGTCGGCGACACCTGCCACGTACCGCCGACGAGCTGCGCGACGAAGTCAGGCCCGCTGGCAAAGAACCTCGCGCCCGTGCCGTCGTCGTACAGCGCGAGCGCGTAGACCTCGAGCTGCAGGCCGTCTCCGAGCTGGCTCCACGACGTTCCGTCGAACGTCGCGACGTTCTTCGCGACGATTCCCCCGATCGCGTCGAAGCGGCCGCCGACGACGAGCTGCTGCTGGCCCCCAGCGTCGACGACGAGCTGCGCGCGGACCGGCCCGTCGGCGCCAGCACTGCCGAAGCCGTTCGAGATCTCCGGGCACTGGCGTGCCAGGGCGAGTGACGTCGAAGAAACGGCCGCCGCGAGGACGGCCCCCAGGAAGCGGTTGGAAGCGTGTGACAGCACGATGTCGCCAATGGGAGGGAGACGAGTTGACGGGAAGAGCGACGACCGACGCCGCGGCGAGAGGCCGCGCGCTTCGAAGGCAGCGCAGGCGCTGCCGTCGATCGGGCGCGGATCCGAGGCTACACCTAGATGCCGCGGCGTGGGTGGAGCGCGTCAGCCCGTCGGGGTTTCCGTCGCTCCAGTGCCGTCCTCAGGCGGACCGCTCGCTGTCGAGCATCGCCATCTGATCGCCCGGATACCGGTCTCCAGCGACCTCATGAGCGGGAATCGCCGCTTCGATCGCATCGAGATCGGAAGGGCTCAGCTCGACGCGCAGCGCTCCGAGCGACTCCTCCAGGCGGTCGCGGCGCCGCGCGCCGACGAGCGGGACGATTCCTCGATCGCGGCCGAGGACCCACGCGATCGCGACCTGCGCGACCGTGGCCCCCTTCGCCTCGGCCACCTCGCGGAGCCGCTCGACGAGCTCGAGGTTGCGCTCGACCTGGCCGGGCTGGAAGCGCGGCAGGATCGCGCGGAAGTCGCGCGACTGCGCCGAGCGCTCCATCGACCAGTGGCCGCTCAAGAGCCCGCGCGAGAGAACTCCGTAGGCGGTGATGCCGACGCCGAGCTCGCGAGCCGTCGGCAGGATCTCCTTCTCGATGCCGCGTGAGAGAAGGGAGTACTCGATCTGGAGGTCGGCGACCGGACTGACCGCGTGCGCGCGACGCAGCGTTTCCGCTCCGACCTCCGAGAGTCCGACGTGGCGAACGTGGCCGGCATCGATCAACTCGCGGATCGCGCCGACCGTGTCTTCGATGGGAACGGCGGGGTCGAGCCGCGCGATCCGGTAGACGTCGACGTAGTCGGTGCCGAGTCGCTGAAGCGAGTAGGCGAGGGCGTTCTTCACCGCGACCGGTCGACCGTCGACGCCCGTCCAACCTCCGTCCGGATCGCGCAGCGCGCCGAACTTGACGCTGATCTGAACGCTGTCGCGTGCGCGTCCATCGAGCGCCTCGCGGAGGAGCAGCTCGCTGTGCCCCATCCCGTAGAAGTCGCCGGTGTCGAGGAACGTGATACCAGCGTCGAGGGCGGCGTGGATCGTCGCGAGGCTCTCCGCGCGATCGGAGGGGCCGTAGAGGTCGGACATGCCCATCAGGCCGAGTCCGAGAGCCGAGGTCGAGGGGCCGGTCGAGCCGAGCGTGCGCGTGTTCATTCGGGGTGAGGCTGTGGTCGAGCCGGCCGCCGCTGCGCGGATCCCGCGCACGGACCGCGGCCGTCGAAGACACAGGATCGGCCGACGGCGTCCCGCCTTCGATGGACGCATCCCAGGCGGATGGGCCAATCTCCCAGGTGTCCCGCGCCTCAGTCCCCTGCACCCGCCCGGAACGCAGTCGGCGACACGCCCGCGTGGCGCTTGAAGTAGCGCGAGAAGTGGCCGGAGTCGGTGAACCCGAGTCGATACGCGACCTCCTTCACCGAGAGCGTCGAACGCCCGAGGAGCGCCTTCGCCTCGGCCGTCGTCTTCTCGGCGATCCACTCCTGGACCGTGCGGCCGGTGCGGCGACGGACGACGGCGCTGAGGTAGGTCGGGTGCAGGCCCTGGAGCCGGGCCAGGTCCTGGACCTGGAGCTGCTCGCCGGCCGCCTCTGGCGCGCGGTCGCGGAAGTGGGCCTCGAGATTGCGCCGGAAGGTGCTGACGAGAGCCGAGTTCGTCCCGCCGTCCGGGGCCGTCGCAAGCTCGTCCCAGACCTCCTCGCGCAGCTTGAGCAGCAGGACGACGAGCAGGCTTGCAACGACCTTCGCGCGGTAGGCCGAGGAGCCCTCGGCCTCGCGCATCATCTGCTCCGCGAGCGAGGCGAGGTCTTCCGACGCGGCGGGCTCGAGGTGGCGCGGTGGCACGGTCTCGGCGATCAGGAACGGAAAGTCGTCGAACACGTCCGCGCGAACGGTCTCCTTGAGGAAGGCCTCGGAGAACGTGATGACGTAGCCGCTCGACGGCTCGAGCACCTCGAAGCCCTTTACGTGACCCGGGTTCGTGAAGTAGACGGTTCCGGGTCGCGTCCGGTGCGTCCGGTCGTCGACGACGTAGTTCGTCGCGCCGGCTGTGATCAGCACGACCGAGTAGTAGTTCGCGCGGAAGAGCGGTGAGCGGTACGGGACGTCACCGTGGATCGACTCCAGGCGGTGGACGGTGCACTCGTAGTCCTGACTGAGCGAGCCGCCGATCGCGGCGTAGAACTCGGCCATCGTGTCGTAGCTGGGGATCTCGTCCATCGCGTTCCATTGGCACGATACGCGAGGACCACCTCGTATCCACGGCCGGCGTCACCCCGTCCCAGACATGCGGCGTTCGTACACGCGTGCGACGGCGTGGATGTTCGCGCCGCCGTCACCCTCTGCGATCGCATTCGCGAAGAGCCCTCGCACGGCGCTCGCGACGGGGCTGATCGAGCCGCTGCTCGACGCGGTCTCGACGAAGTAGGCGAGGTCCTTCTCGACGAGCTCGACGGGGAATGCGGGATCGAAGCGGCCGCGCGCGATGCCCTGGATGGCCTGGGCGAGCGGCGGCGAGACGATCGGCAGATCCGTGAGCAGGCCCACCCATCGATCGTCCGCGATGCCGCAGCTGCGGAGCATCTGGATCGCCTCGGCGGCCGCCGAGACCTGGCTCGCGAAGAGCGCGTTCACCGCGAGCTTGGCGGCTGCCCCGTGCCCGAGCTCTCCCACGTGAACGACCTTGCCGGACGTCGCGTCGAGCACGCTCCGCGCACGCTCGAACACGTTGCGCGGTCCAGCGGCAAGCGTGATGAGACTGCCCGCGTCCGCCTGCGGCCGCGACCCGACGACAGGGGCCTCGAGAAGCGCTGCGCCCATGGACTCCACTGCGCGTGCGAGCTCGGCGATCCAGTTCGGGGTCACGGTGCTCGCCTCCAAGGCGATCGCCCCGGCGCGAAGCCCCCCCGCCGCTCCGTCGGCCCCGAGCCAGACGCCGCGCGACGCGTCGTCGTCCCTCACCATCGAGAGGACGACGTCCGCGCCCGACGCGGCCTCTCGGGGCGTCGCCGCGCGGGACGCTCCTCGCTCGACGAGGCCGGCGGCGCGCTCCGCGCTCCGGTTCCAGACCGTCACGTCGTGCCCGGCGCCCAGGATCCGGCCGGCCATTCGGCTCCCCATCCCCCCCAGCCCGAGCACTGCCACACGGACCCGTTCCTTCGTCTCCGACATGTGATTCCTCGCCCGTTCGGGCCGCATGGGGCCGCTGATTCGGCCCGCGCACGACCTTCTACGGCATGCGCCCGCCGCCAGAAACAGCCTTTGATCGCAGCGGATTCGTGCGCATCCTGCACGAATGGAACTCCGTCACCTGCGCCTCTTCCTGGACGTCCATCGCCGCGAGAGCTTCGCGGCCGTCGCCCGGGACCATGCCGTCGACCCGTCCTCGATCTCGCGGACGATTGCGTCCCTCGAGGCGGAGCTGGGCTTCAACCTCTTCGATCGCACGACGCGCAAGCTCGCTCCGACCGAGGCCGGAGCCGTGTACTACCAACACGTCGCTCCCCTGGTCGACGACCTCGAGCGAGCGACCGAGCTCGCCGGCACGAGCGCCAAGCGTCCGCAGGGCACGCTGCGAATTCTGGCGCCGGTCAGCTTCTCTCTCCTCAACGTCGTCCCCGTGCTGCCGAGGTTCCTCGGCGAGTTTCCGGGGCTACGCGTGGACCTACAGCTGACCGACGCGCTCCTCGATCTGGTCGAGAACCGCATCGACGTCGCGATCCGTCTCGGCCCGCTTCGCGACTCGAGCTACATCAGTCAGGAGCTCGCCCCGATGCGCGCACGGGTCTGCGCCAGCCGTGCCTTCATCGAACGACACGGTCACCCGAAGACCCCTGACGACCTCACGGCGCTGCCGTGCCTCCTCCTGGACATGCCAGGCTTCGGCGGCCGCTGGCTCTTCCGGGACGATCGTGGGCAGGAATCGCACGTCGACGTCGACGGGCCCTTGAAGACGTCGAACGCCGTCGCCCTGAAGCAGCTCGCGCTCTCCGGAATCGGCGCGATCCTGCAGGCCGAGTGGATCGTCGGACGCGAGCTCGCGGACGGAGCGCTCATCGACCTCTTCCCGGAGCACGAGGTCACGGCGAGCCACTTCGACAACGCGATCTGGACGCTGCGCCCGGCCCGCTCGTACGAGCCGGCGAAGGTCCGGGCCTTCCTCGACTTCCTGAGGACCGCGCTCGTGGGCAGAGACCTGCCGATGGGGATGACCCCGGGATCGGAGGCCTGAGGGAAGGCCGTCGGGGTTCGAATTGACGGATTAATGAGATTGACTCTCAGTTGCACCGCCGTACCCTCCGGCGCGCCGACGACGCCGCCGGCCGTGATCCGAACGACTCTCCATCCAACCTGTCATGCGACTGCCTCTCCTCGCCGCTGGCCTCGCCGCGGCCCCCATTGCCTCCGCCCAGGGCCTCGTGCCCTCCCTGGTCAGCGACACCGCTGGCGACACGATCTGGGCCTGCACCGACCTCGACCAGAACGGCGACTACAACGGCGCCGGCGAGGTCACGTCCTTCTACAGCGACACCGTCGGCCCCGTCGCGCTGACCAACAACGCGGGGATGATCCGCTCGAACGACGGCGCGCTGTGGATCACCGACACGACGGAGGACTTCGTCCTGCGTCTCTTCGACCTGAACGGCGACGGCGACGCCGAGGATGCCGGTGAGGCCGTCGTGTGGTTCGACGGGACGTCGGGCAACCCGACGGGCGTCGAGATCACCTCCGGTCGCGGTCAGTGGCGCGACGCCGACGGCGTCCACTGGGTCGCGAGCGCCAACACGGGCGGGGGCGGCAACGACGCGATCGTGCGGCTCGAGGATCTCAACGGCGACGGCGATGCGAACGACGCAGGAGAGCAGCGCGAGTTCGCGGTGTTCGCGTCCGGCGGCTCGGTCGGCGACTCGATCCCGACGGCGATTGCCCGCGGTACGGACGGCGCGCTCTACTACGTCGACACCGGCTCGACCGGCGTGATTCAGAAGGGCGTCTATCGACTCGAAGACCTCGACGGCTCTGGCACGATCGACCAGCCGAACGAGAACACCCTCTTCTTCGTGCCGACGTCTCTCGGCGGCGATCCGTTCCACTGGGACCTCGCGATCGACTCGGCCGGGCGCTTCTACATCGACGACACCGGGAACGACGTCATCTGGCGCTTCTCCGACGTCAACGGCGACGGCACGGTCGATCCGATCCTCGAGGCCGACCAGATCTACACCGCGCCCGGCAGCAGCCTGATCTGGGAGGTGACGCCGGCCAACGACGGTTCGCTGTACGTGACCGAGGATCAGTCGCCCGACCGGCTCCTCCGCCTCGTCGATGCGAACGACGACGGCACCTTCTCCGGAATCAACGAGGAGTTCACGATCTACGACGAGAGCGTCGCCGCGACCAACTTCGGTTCACCGAAGGCCGTCGTCCTGATCGAGGGCGAGACGCTGATCGGGACGAACGAGTGCGGTCCCGCGGTCGCGAACTCCAGCGGCTCATCCGCCGTGATCTCGGCGATCGGCTCGACGAGCGTCGCTGCGAACGACGTGACGGTCCGAGCGTCGGAGCTGCCGTTCAACGCCGCCGGCTACTTCCTGACCAGTCAGGTCGCGAGCTTCGTCGTCAACCCGGGCGGTTCGCAGGGCAACCTCTGCCTCGGCGGCGGCATCGGTAGGTACGCAGGCAACGTGCAGAACTCCGGCCTCGCGCGCGAGATCGAGCTCTCGATCGATGTCACGTCGCTGCCCACGCCGACGGGCAACGTCAGCGCGAGCGCCGGCGAGACGTGGCGCTTCCAGGCATGGTTCCGCGACGCGATTGGCGGGCAAGGCGGCAGCAACTTCAGCGACGCGATCGCCGTGACGCTGCAGCCGTAGTCGCTCTCGGTGTCAGTGGCGTGACCACGGTTTGGTTGAAATGGTCGTCGATCCCATCGTCCCTAAATACGGTTTGTGTAATATTAG
>JBCCSK010000241.1:0-9245 GCA_039200205.1 Planctomycetota bacterium | reverse complement strand
CGGTCGATCAGCCGGCCGAGGAATCCGCCCCGGCACCCAGCGCGACCGAGGCGGCACCGCGCGCCAAGCCCCTTCCGCACCGCGGCGAGGAGCGCTCCGAGCGGCCGTCGCAGGCGGGACCGCTCGCAGAGGACGCGGCCGGTCCCAACAACGGCCAAGGGCCGCCCACGCCCTGAATTCGAGTCCGGCGGCCGTTCGAACCGAGGGCCCTCGGGCCCATGATGCGCGCATGCGGATCGGCGTCCTTTGCCACCCGACGTACGGCGGCTCCGGCGTCGTCGCGAGCGAGCTCGCGCTCTCGCTGGCCGAGAACGGTCATCGGGTCCACCTCTTCTCGCACGACGTCCCGCCGCGCCTCGCGCGCGCGCCGGGTCCCGTCGAGGTCCATGTGGCCCAGGGAAGCCCGTACCCTCTCTTCCACTCGACGCCGCACGACCTCGCGATCATGTCGCGGGTGCTCGACCTGCACCGCAGCGACGGCCTCGACGTCCTGCACGCGCACTATGCGCTCCCCCACGCGGTCAGCGCGCTCCTCGTCCGCTCTGCGGCCGCCGACGCAGGACTCGCTCCCCTGCGGGTCGTGACGACGCTGCACGGGACGGACATCACGCTCGTCGGGAACGACCCGAGCTACGCCCCGCTGACGCAGTACGCGATCACCGCCTCGGACGCCGTCACGGCCGTGTCGGAGAACCTCCGGGAACGGACCGTGGCGAACTTCGATGGACGCGCTCCCTGCGGGATCGAGGTCATTCCGAACTTCGTCGACCTGGACGAGTTCCGACCGACGGACCGACGGGGCGAGCGACCGACGGCGATCCACGTGAGCAACTTCCGGCGGGTGAAGCGCGTCCCGTGGCTCGTCGAGGCGTTCGCGATGACCCTCCAGGACCTGCGCGCGCGCGGGCTCGACGCCGACCTCGTGCTCGTCGGCGACGGGCCCCAGCACGGGGAGGCCAAGCGCACGGCGCGCGAGCTCGGGGTCGAGGAGCGCGTGACGTTCCTCGGACTGCGCGACGCGTTGCCCGACCTGCTCGGCGCTGCGGACGCGTTCTGTCTGACGAGCGTCGAGGAGTCCTTTGGCCTGTCCGCCCTCGAGGCGATGGCGTCGGGGACGGCGGTCGTCGGGACGCGCGCGGGCGGACTCGCGGAGGTCGTCGAGGACGGCGTCTCGGGTCTGCTCTCCGAGGTCGAGGACCGCGAGACGTACGCGCGTCACCTCGCCCTCGTGCTCTCCGACCGCGATCGAGCGTCCCGCATGGGCGCCGCGGGACGCGAGAGAGCCGAGGTGCGCTTCGACCGGCGCCGCGTGGTCGCGGAGTACGAGGAGCTCTACGCCCGCCTGATCGAGCGTGTCGGACCGTGCCCGTGAAGCGCATCCACCTCGACCACAACGCCACCACGCCGCTGCGGCCCGAGGCGCGCGAGACGCTCCTCGAAGCACTCGACGCGGGCCTGGGCAACGCCTCGAGCGTCCACGACGCCGGTCGGCGGGCGCGTGCCGTGGTCGACGATGCGCGCGAACGCGTCGCAGGAGCCCTCGGCATCGGCGAGGACGAGGTCGTCTTCACGAGCGGCGGGACCGAGGCGAACAACCTGGCCCTGCGCGGTGCGCTGGCCGCAGGGCCGCGAGGGATGGGCCTGGTCACCTCCGCAATCGAACACGCGGCGATCCTGGAGCCCGCCGCACGGATGTCCGAGGAGGGTGTCCGGGTCGACGAGATCGGGGTCGATCGAGAGGGGCAAGTCGACCTCGAAGCGATCGCGGACATCGCGCGCAGGCGGCCGAGCCTCGTGTCCGTCATGGCGGCGAACAACGAGATCGGCACGACCGTCGATCTTCCCCGCCTGCGCGAAGCGGCGGGTGATCGAGCAGTTATCCACAGCGACGGCGCCCAGCTCCTAGGGAAACGTCCTATCGACCTGACGTCCGCGGGCGTCGACCTCATGACGCTCTCCGCCCACAAGGTCGGGGGTCCTTTGGGCATCGGCGTGCTCGTGCGCCGAGGCGCGGTCCCGCTCCGTGCGCAGCTCTTCGGCGGAAGCCAGGAGGCCGAGCTGCGACCCGGGACGGAGAACGTCCCGGCGATCGCTGCGGCTTCCGTGGCGATCGATCTCGCGGTTCGGGAGACGGACGAGTACGCGCGTCACACGTCGCGGCTCGTGAGCGAGCTGTGGGAAGGGCTCGTCGCACTCGTGCCCGATGTGCGCCTCAATGGGCCCGGTCTCGACGACCCGACGCGACTCCCGAACACGCTGAACGTCTCGGCGGCGACGGGCGACGCGCGCACGCTCGTCGTGCGCCTCGACCTGGCGGGACTCGAAGTGTCCGCGGGATCCGCGTGCGCGAGCGGATCGCTGCAGCCCTCGCACGTGCTGCGCGCGATCGGACTCGACGACGAACGCGCGCTCAGCGGTCTTCGGATCTCGCTCGGAGCTGGGAACACGAGCGCGGATATCCACACGTGTGTTGAGCGACTGGGGAGAATTTTGGGGGAAGCGTCGTAAGTCCGTTTGCGCTGTGGACGGTCGCGAAACCGCGGATGGATGTCGTTCGAGGCCCGTTGACGATCTTCCGGAGCACGCGTGTAATCCACATCGAAGAGCGAGCACTCGCGGCGCGGATCAAGCACACGTCGCCGACGCTCTCGGGCAGGCTGCACACTGCACGAGAGCGCACCGCACCCCCCGCTGACGCGCCGCGATCTCTCTCTCGCACCGTTTCTCAGATCCCTCGACGCCGCTGACGCCGGTCGACGCGAGGCCGCCCCGCCCCCTACTCAGACTTGCTGAGGGCAGGCCCCACGACCGACGCACGACATCGCAAGGACCCCACGCCGCGACCCCGCCGTACCGCCGTGGTCCTCGCCAGGACCACGACTCGATTCACGTGATTCGTCCGATCACGTGGAGCGTCCGTCGAGGCCCGTGGTGCCCCCCCGTCCCCGCACCCGTCCTGGCAGTCCTTTCCCCCCTTGCGTCGTTGGAGGTCTCTCTGGCCGACGACCTCGCTCACCGAATGGACGATCAGACCTCCTCCATCACCACCGCGCAGCCCTTGCCCCGTTCCAGTGATTCCTCCGACGAGCCTCCGCGGAGGCCGCGTCCCCGAATCGCACGCCAGCCCGAAACCCGGCCGGCGCGCAACGAGCAACCGGAACCCGACCTCTTCTCGAGGCTCGAGGGGAACGACGGCGATCCCGACGGGAACCGCCAGAGCGACGACTCTCCGATCGGGGAGGGTCCGATGATCGACGACCTGGCGAGCTCGCTCGGTAGGGCTCTTCAGGCGGCACTGGCACCCGAGCAGTACCAGACCTGGTTCAAGCGCTCACGCCTCGTCCGCGTCGACGACGAGTGCGCCGTCATCGCGGTGCCGAACACCTTCGCGAAGGAGTGGATCTCGAAGTACTACTTCGACGAGGTCGTGGCCTCCGTGAACACGATTCTCGGCGTTCCGCGTCGCGTCGTCCTGCGGGAGCAGCCGGAGGCGCTGGCGGCGATCGAGCCGATCGTCGCGGACGAGCCCACGAACGTTCCCGTCGAGCCGACGCCAAATGCGAACGCCGACGCGTCGCCCGCGCAGCGCGAGCTCGACCGTGCGAGCGACTTCGTCCTGAACTCGAAGTGCACGTTCGACAACTTCGTCGTCGGCCCGTGCAACCGCTTCGGTCATGCGGCGGCGCTCGGTGCGGCCGAGCAGCCGGGGAACAACTACAACCCGCTCTTCCTCCACGGTCGAGTCGGCGTGGGCAAGACCCACCTCCTCCAGGCGTTCTGCTACTCGGTGCTCGAGCGCTACGAGGGGTCGCGGATCCTGTACCTGTCCTGCGAGACGTTCGTGAACCACTTCATCGACGCTCTCGAGAACGGGGACATGCTGAGCTTCCGGGAGAAGTACCGAAACATCGACGTCCTCGTGGTGGACGACATCCAGCTGCTGGCGAACAAGGAGAGGACGCAGGAGGAGTTCTTCCACACGTTCAACTCGCTCTACAACGCCGGCAAGCAGATCGTCCTGTCGTCGGACAGCCCTCCGAAGGACATCCCGACGCTCCAGGATCGCCTCGTGTCGCGGTTCAAGTGGGGGATGGTCACGGAGATCGAGCCGCCGTCGTTCGAGACGCGCATGGCGATCGTCAAGCGCAAAGGACGCGAGCGCGGGGCCGACATCCCCGACGAGGTCGCGCAGTTCATCGCCGAGAACATCGAGGAGAACGTTCGCGAGCTCGAAGGAGCGGTGACGCGCCTCTTCGGCTACCGGCAGATGACGGACGCGCAGATCAACGTCGATCTCGCGCGTGAAGCGCTCGTCGGGCTCATCGACGTCCGCCGCGGCGCGCCGAACGTCGACGACATCATCTCGGTCGTGACGGACCACTACCAGGTCAAGCTCTCCGAGCTGCAGTCGAAGAAGCGCACCAAGGCGCTCGCGTTCCCGCGTCAGGTCGCGATGTACCTGGCCCGGAAGCTCACCCGTCACTCGCTCGAGGAGATCGGCGGGTTCTTCGGCGGCCGCGATCACACGACGGTGCTGTACGCCGTCGACAAGATCGAGGGCGAGATCGTCAAGGACCGCGAGTTCTCGCGCCTGCTCCAGCACTTCATGGACCGGCTCGGCAGCGCGGGACGCGGATGATCGCCGCCTCGACGGAGCGAGCGCGGGCCGCCGGGGAACAGTCGTTCCTCGGCGGCCCGCGCTCTTGCGAAGAGTCCCTGGCCAGCGCGGGAGAACCGCGTGGATCCCGGGAGAACCGCGTGGATCCACCGTGGAGAAGGCCTTGAACGACCGTCGACAAGGGCGCTCCGGAGTGGGGAGGAGCGGGGATCGGTCGAGGACGAGTCAGGGGGGAAACGGTGGACGAATCGTCGATGATCGGGGCCGCTCCGAGCCCCGCCCGAGAGGGCTGTGGAGGAGCCTGGAGTACTGCGCATCTTTCCACGGTTCCCCCACCGGTCCGGCGCATTGCTCCACGTCCACCCCACGGACCTAACCCACTGTCAAAAGACCGTTTGCGGCCGCACGTGCTGCGTTTTGCAGGATGGACAGGGGCCCCTACGAAGACGAAGATATAGAGCAGAGAACCGCCCTGGAGAAGTGCCGGCGCGGCCCCCGAACGGGGACCGTTCCACGGGCACGCCTGCGGCGCCCCGACCGAGCGCGAGTCGGTCGAGCCGAACGCCAGGTCCTGACGCTGCACGCCGGCTCCGAAGCCAGCTGCACTTCGGCTCCAACCCCATCCGCAGCGCACAGCCGTCGGCATCGCTTCACCCCGCTTCGGCACGAGACCGCGACGACAAGACCATGAAGGCCACCTGCGACCGAGACGCACTGCGCGAGGGACTCGCCATCACGTGCGGAGTCGTGCCGACGAAGAGCACGAAGCCCATCCTCTCGAACATCTGCCTCGTCGCGACGGACAAGACCCTGGAGCTGCTCGGGACGGACCAAGAGGTCTTCGTGCGCTACCGGATCGACGAGGTCGAGGTCGCCGAGCCTGGACCCGTCGTCGTGCCCGCGCGGACCGCGTTCGACTTCGTCCGGGACCTCTCAGGGGACACGGTCACGATCTCGACGACCGAGACGCGCTGCACGATCTCGAGCGGCGACGACTCCTGCGAGCTCGTCACGGCCGACGCCGAGGAGTTCCCGGTCGTCCCGCGCTTCGAGGACTCGGGCTCCGTGTCGATGCAGGGAGGCAACTTCACGCGCCTCGTGGGACGCGCCGCCTTCGCCGCCGCCAAGGAGCCGGGACGCTACGCGATGCACGGAGTCCTCACCGAACTCGCCGGCGACCAACTCCGCCTCGTCGGCACCGACGGTCGTCGGCTCTCGATGGCGTCGATCCCGATCGAGATGACAGGCGCCGAGGAGACCAGCGCCATCATCCCGACGAAGGGCATGCAGCTCTTCTGCCGCGTCATCGCGGATCCCCTCGACCAGGTGCGCCTCTCGCTGCGCGATGGTCAGGTCGGCCTGCGCGCGAAGAATGCCGAGGTCTTCGCCCGCGTGATCGACGGGAACTTCCCGCAGTACCAGGCCGTGATCCCGGCCGAGTGCTCCAACGCGATCGAGGCCGACGCCGACGAGTTCGCGCGGAAGCTGCGGCTCGTCTCGAACGTCTCGGGCGAGGAAACCCGGGCGGTTCGCTTCCGAATCGCCGGTGAGCGGCTGGAGTTCTACGGTCACTCCGCGGACCGCGGCAAGGCGACCGCGCACATGGACGTGGCGTTCAAGGGCGAGGACTCCGACATCGCGTTCAACGCCGACTACGTCCTCGACGGCCTGAAGAACGGCGGCCCCGAGCGCGTGATCCTCGAGTACGGCGACCGCACGAGCCCGGGGAAGTTCACCCTGGGCGAGAACCACATCTACATCGTCATGCCAATCACGCTCGACGCCTGATGTCGAGGCGCGGACCGACCACGGGCCGACGAGGCCTCCGCAAGAGCGGCTCCGAAGAGCCGGAACGCGGTCGGACCATGCGTCTCGGCGATGCGCTGAACGAGTACCTCGACCAGTCCGGACTCCTCCGGCGACGACGTGCAGCGCCCGCGCTCGACGCGTGGGACGAGGCCGTCGGTCCGAAGATCGCGGAACGAGCCCGGGCAGTCTCGTTCCGCCGCGGCGAGCTCCTCGTCGAAGTCGACAACACCGCCCTCCTCTCCGAACTCCGCGGATTCGCCGCGGAGGACATCCGAACACGTGCCGACGCCCTCTTCGAAGGCGGCACGATCCGCAAGCTGACCTTCCGGTTGAAGCGCCGCTCATGAGCGAACTCGACGAGACTCCCGACTCCCCCGTGCCGCGCGACTACGGCGCGGACTCGATCACCGTTCTCGAAGGACTCGAGGCGGTCCGGGTCCGTCCCGCGATGTACATCGGGGACACCGACTCGCGTGGGATGCACCACCTGATCTGGGAGGTCGTCGACAACGCGGTCGACGAGGCCCTCGCAGGTCACGCGACCACCTGTCGGGTGATCCTTCGGGCCGACGGATCCATCACGGTCGAGGACGACGGGCGCGGGATCCCGGTCACGATCCACCCGACCGAGGGCATTCCGGCCGTCGAGGTCGTCCTGACGAAACTGCACGCGGGCGGCAAGTTCGACGACCAGGCTTACAAGGTCTCTGGCGGGCTCCACGGCGTCGGCGTCTCCTGCGTCAACGCGCTCGCGAAGGACCTCCACGTCGCGGTGCACAAGGACGGCGAAGTGCACGAGATGGACTTCGCCCGCGGCGAGAAGACCACCGACCTGCACGTCACGGGCACGACGGATCGCAACGGTACGACGGTCACGTGGACCCCCGACCCGGAGATCTTCTCGACCGTCGAAGTCGACTACGACGTGGTCGAGAAGCGGCTGCGCGAGACGGCCTATTTGATGGGCACGCGAGGCCTCCGGATCGAGCTGGAGGACGAGCGCACGGGGAAGAAGGCCGCCTTCGAGTACCCCGAGGGTCTCCAGACCTTCGTCAGGCACATCAACAAGAACAAGACGCCCCTCCACGAGGAGGTCGTCCACTTCACGAAGACGGTCCCCTCGCCGGACGATCCGAACGCGGAGTACGAGGTCGAACTCGCGCTCCAGTACACGGACTCGTACCAGGAGAACGTCTTCACGTTCGTCAACAACATCAACACGCACGGCGGAGGCACGCACCTGGCGGGTCTGCGCGCGGCGCTCACCCGGACGCTCGGCGCCTACGCTCGTAGCGGCAAGCTCGTCAAGGAAGGCACGGAGCTGCCGTCCGGCGACGACTTCCGCGAGGGCCTCACGGCGGTCCTGTCGCTCAAGGTCCCCGATCCTCAGTTCGAGGGGCAGACGAAGGACAAGCTCGGCAACCGCGAGGCGCAGGGCATCGTCGAGTCGTCCGTCAACGAGCTGTTCGGCACGTACCTCGAGGAGAACCCGGGCCCAGCCAAGGCGATCGTCGGCAAGGCCGTTCGGGCCAAGGAAGCCCGCGACGCCGCCCGCAAGGCGCGCGACCTCGTGCGACGCAAGTCGGCGCTCGCAAGCGGCAACCTGCCCGGCAAGCTCGCGGACTGTCAGAGCAAGAACCGCGACGAGACCGAGCTGTACATCGTCGAGGGTGACTCCGCGGGCGGTCCGGCCAAGATGGGCCGGGACAGGCGCTACCAGGCGATCCTTCCGATCAAGGGCAAGATCCTGAACGTCGAGAAGGCGCGGCTCGACAAGATGCTGGGCCACCAGGAGATCCAGCTGATCATCTCGGCCCTCGGAACCGGGATCGGAGCCGAGTTCGACCTCGAGAAGCTTCGCTACGGACGCGTCATCATCATGACGGACGCGGACGTGGACGGATCGCACATCCGAACGCTGCTGCTGACGTTCTTCTTCCGGCAGATGCCGGAGATCATCGAGAACGGGCACCTCTACATCGCGCAGCCGCCGCTCTACAAGCTGACGATCGGCAAGACGAGCCAGTACATCCTCGACGACCCGACGCTGCGTCGCACGCTCATCGAGCGAGGCGTCACGCAGATCACGGTCCAGGACCTGAACGCGAACCGCGAGTGGACCGGCGCCGAGCTGCACGTCCTGCTCGACCAGCTTCAGGAGCTCCAGAATCTCGCGGACACCGCCGTTCCCGCATGGTCGGAGGTGACGTTCGAGGACTATCTCGCGCGCTGGGACGGCAACGTCCTGCGTCCGATTCACGCCGTCGTGGGACCCGCCGAGGAGTTCTTCGCCACGACCGAGGAACTGGAGGCCTGGCTCGCTCTGCAGAGCGCGGGCGGCGAGGAACTCCTCGTCTACCGCGGCCCCGAGAGCGACGTCCTGCGCCAGGACGCCGGTGCCGTCGTCACGACCCTGCGGCACCAGGCGGAGATCGAGCAGCTCCTCGGCGCGCTCTCCGAGACCGGCCTCGTCTTCCAGGGCGGCGGCAAGTTCGTCGTCCGCACGGCCAAGGGGAACGAGACCGAGTGCACGGATCTCCTGGAGCTCGCGCGCGAGGTGCAGAATGGCGCCCAGTCGGACGTCGACATCCAGCGCTACAAGGGCCTCGGCGAGATGAATCACGACCAGCTCTGGGAGTCGACGATGGACCCGACCACCAGGACGCTCTACCAGGTGACCCTCGACGACGCCCTCGGCGCGGACGAGATCTTCACGATCCTGATGAGCGAGGGCGTCGAGGCGCGGCGCGAGTACATCGAGCAGCACGCGCTCGAGATCACCGACCTGGACGTCTAGCCCGGCCTCGGACAGGCGTCT
>JBCCSK010000240.1:0-9258 GCA_039200205.1 Planctomycetota bacterium | reverse complement strand
CCGCCGCCGGTCGTTGCAGTACGGCGCGCGGCCGGACGCGGACAGTAGCGCCGGCGCCCGGGCGAGGGAACGCCGAGGCGTGGAAACCGGAAGGCACCCGAAAAGCCGCGGGTCGCGGCGAACCGCTGCCGACGGTTGGCATGATCGCCCTACCCGACGCCTCACATGCGATGCCACAGGCCCCAGCGCGGCAGGAACTCGCCCGCCTCCGTCCCCCTCATCGCCCTCGCCCTGTCGGTTGCGGGGGCGGCGGCTGCGGCGTGCGTCTACGTTCCTCCCGGTACCTCCAGCGGTGAGCTCGCGGCGGTCAAGAACGACGCGCCGCTGGTCCTGAGCGCCGCAGGCGGCGCGGGCGGCGAGCAGGCCTGGCGCGGCGCGTCGCGCCCCGCCGACCTGACGCACGTCGTCGTCGACGTCGCCCTGGACGTCGAGGGCGGGCGCGTCGTGGGGACCGTCGAGTGCCAGTTTCGGGCCCTGCGCCCGGCCACCCGCGACATCACGCTCCATGCGGGGGCGCTCGATGTGCGCGAGGTGATGGACGCCGATGGGCGCGTCCTTGCGCACCGTCGCCGGGGGAGCACGCTCACGGTCACCCTCGACGAGC
The DNA here is from genome assembly GCA_039200205.1 of Planctomycetota bacterium. Taxonomy (GTDB): domain Bacteria; phylum Planctomycetota; class UBA1135; order UBA1135; genus Saltatorellus. The sequence continues at coordinate 8,654 of JBCCSK010000240.1, read as the reverse complement.
CCCTCGCTGCCGGTGACGTCACGTCGATCGCCGTCCGCTTCGCCGCTGCGCCGACCCGCGGGTACGCCTCCTCGCTCGAGGGGGAGGACGGATTCGCGCCCGAGGCGTACGGATCCGGCGAGCCCTTCGGCCTGCGGGACTGGCTTCCCATCTGGGATCAGCCGGGCGACCTCACGACCGTCGAGACCGTCGTTCGCGTCGGGGATCGCCTCTCCGCCGTGGCGAACGGCGAGCTCGTCGACGTCGAGGACGACCCGAGCGACGCGCGCGACGAGCGCACCTACCGCTGGCGAACGCCGTCCCCGATTCCGGTCCGGGCGATCACGCTCGCGGCCGCGCGCTTCGAGACGTTCGCGGCGGCCGCAGGGGAGACGAAACTCTACTTCCACTTGCCCGCGGGCTCCGACGAGGTCGCCGCGCAGCGCACCTTCGGCGAGACGCCTGCGATCGTCGAGTCGTTCGAGCGGCGGCTCGGGACCTCGCTGCCGTTCCAGCGCTTCGACCAGGCGGCGCTGCGGGGATTGCCCGAGCGCATGCTCGACGGCGGCAGCCTCGTCCTGCTCGACCAGGACGAGCTCGTCACGCCCGAGGAGGAGCTCGACGACCTTCGCGAGGGACCTCGGCGCATCGTCGCCCGCGGGCTCGCTCGGCGCTGGTTCGGCGCCTGGATCACGCCGCTCGAAGAGCAGCACCGCTGGCTCCTCGACGGACTCGCGATGCAGCTCGAGCTGGAGTACGAGGCGCGCGTACGGGGCGAGCCCGACGTCGCGCTCGAGTGGGAGGAGCTCCTGACCCGGGTGGCTCGCCGCTCGGCGGAGTTCGTGGCGGAGCCAGAGGAAGCGACGAGAGCAGAGCGCGCAGAGCGCGCCGCGTGGGTCCTGCGCGGCCTCGAGCGACGGCTCGGCGGCGCGTCCTACGAGAACCTCCTGCAGGCGTTCGCGAGCGGCGAACGCGGGCGCGTCGTCACCGTCGAGGACTTCCGTCGCACCGCGCTCGATCTCGTCGGGATCGACGTTGGGCCCGAGCTCGCCCAGTGGTCGGGACGGCGCACGCTGCCCGAGCTCCGCGTGCGCTTCCAGCGTCGCAGCGTCGAGGGCGTCGGCGAGTCGCTCGGCGTCGTCCTGCGCCAGGTGCAGCCCGGCCCCACGTTCCGCCTCGAGCTGCCCGTCGTGGTCCACTTCGACGACGGTTCGACCGTCGCCGAGACGATGTCCGTCTCCGCCCGCGACGAGCTGATGGTCGTCCCGATCAACAAGCGGGTCGTCGACGTGTCCGTCGATCCCGAGGGGCGCGTTCTCGCCTCCCTCGACGTCGAGAAGGACGACGAGTCGTGGCTCGCCCAGGCGGCCCTCGGGCGAACGTCGATCGAGCGGATGCGCGCGCTCCCCGAACTCGAGCGCATGGCGCAGACGAACGAGGAGGCGCGCCAGGCGCTCGTGCAGCTCCTCCTCCGGAGCCCCGAGCCGACGCTGCGCGAGGCGGTCACGCGCTCGATGCGCTTCCCGGGCCCGGCGTGCACGGCGGCCCTGGAGCGCTCGGCCGCGGACGATGCGAGCCCGATCGTGCGGCGCGCAGCGCTGCACGAGCTCGTCCAGCTCTACGCCCAGGGCGTCTGGTCGCCGACGCCGGAGGAGATCGAGGGCTTCCTCGCACTGCTGCAGCGCGAGCAGTCGCCGGGCGTCCTGGAGAAACTGGAGAGCCTGCTCGAGATCATTCCCAGCAACGGCTGATCGCGCGTCGCTCCATCGCGTACGTCACCGCCATGTGGGGCGGCGTGAGCGCCGCGAGCCCGACGAACACGGTGCGCGTCGCGGATTCGATGGCGTCGCCGCTGGCCGACGCGGCGTGACCCGCCGCGAGGAGCAGCGCCGTCGCGGCGAGCACGGCGAGTCCGACGACGAGCGCGCGCGAACGCAGGTCGTCGCCGAGCACGGCGTCGACGGCGATGAGGTGGCGCACCGAATGCCAGACGCAGAAGTACACGGCGAAGGAGAGGAGGGGGGGGAGCGTCACGAACGCGAGTCCGAGGACGACGAGCTCGGTGACGCCGCGGCGATCCTCGCGGAGCCGTCCCGCGTACGAGGCGATGGCGAACGCGAGCCAGAGCGCGACCAGGGGCGCTCGGAGGCTCTCCAGCGCCGCGGTCACCGCTCCGCCGTCGGCGCCGAGCAGCCAGCCGAACACCGTGCCGACGTCGCCTGGATGCAGCGCGGCGGGCAGGACGATCGGCGCAGAGCCGTGGGCCAGGACGCGGAGCGCACGCCTCGGCGAGCCGCTCGCGACGTCGCCGAGGCCAAAGTGGATCGCCGACGTGGCGAGGAACAGCGCGAGGCCCGCCGCGGGCGCCAGGGCCCAGAGCGCGAGGACCGCGCCGGCCGCCGCGAGGTAGGCGAGCGAGAAGCGCGCGATCGCTCCCAGGCTCCCCCGCGCACCGCTGACGCGGGCGACCAGGGGATCGAGCGCACCGTGCGGGAAACCGAGGAGGGCGATCGGGACCCCGACGAGGATCGCCTGGAGCCCGAGTGACGGTGCGGGCGCCGCGAGGCCCAGCGCCGAAGCGAAGAGCGTGGCACACGCGGCCCACTTCCAGTGGGCCGTGCCGCGGCGCGCGATCTGGAGCGCAACGGACGTCACGGCAGCGCGACGCGCATCGCCTCGCGCGCAAAGGGGAGCTTCGGCATGGCGCCGATCACGCGCAGCCGGTCGGAGGCGCGGCCCCGCTCCATGAGGAAGCGCGCCAGCACGTCCGCATCGACCGAGCGGAACAGACGCAGGAACATCGCGGGAACGCCCTCGGGCCGCCGGCTCAGGAACGAGAGGAAGACCCGGTCCATCCAGGCGTCGAGGCCGGATCGGGCGGGGACGCTCCCCACCCCACGCCCGGAGACGAGCGCGTCGGCGAGCGTCGCGGTCGTGCGCTGGATCGAATGGAACGCGTAGCCGCTGCTCGGCTTCACGGCCCCGCCGAGGGTCCCGATACGCACCGAGTTGTCGGCGCCGGAGAGCTGCGGGTTCATCGGGATGACGCCCGCTTCCCGGTGGTGGACCTCGGTGGTCTCGGTTTCGAGCCGCTCGTCGACGTAGCGCTCGACCTGCGCGACGTAGTCCTCCTGGGGGAGCGGCGTCGGCGAGAGGAACGTCGATTCGACCAGCGCACGGTCTGGCGCGAACGGCAGGACGTAGAGGAACTGGATCCCGCTCTCCTGCGGGACGTCGAAGTCCATGAGCGTCACCGTCGACGGATCGAAGACGGCGTCGCGCGTCGTGATCTCCAGCCCGAGGAAGTGCTGCAGGAGGCCGCCCTCACCTGGTGTCGGCGACGGCGCACGCGCGTCGACGACGACGCCCGCGTCGATCTCGCCGCGCGAGGTCGCCACGCGCGTCCGATCTCCACGCGACGTGACCGACTCGACGCGCGTTCCAAGGAGGAGGTCGACGCCGTCCGCGGCCTCGATCCGCTCCTGCGCCGCCGCGTAGAAGAGGTCAGCCGGCACGTGTTCGTACGGGAATCGGCTCGACGCGTGGCGCGAAACGACGCCATTCGCGCGAACGTCCCACTGGCTCCAGCGATGATCGACGCAGTCCTGGAACGTGTGCGGCTCGATCGACCACCCGCACCAGGTCCGGTCTCGTTCGTAGTCCTCGCGGGCCTCCAGGACGAGGACGCGCCGACCGTCGCGCTCGCGGGATGCGAGCTGCGCGGCGAGGCTGAGTCCGGCGCAGCCGCCGCCGAGGACGACGATGTCGGCCCGCTCGCTCATCCGGCTCGAACATCGGCGCCCGGCTTCCCGACGAGCGCGGTGTGGAGGTCGGGACAGTGAAGGCGGGCCCGCCGGACGAGTCGCGACGCGGCCGCGTCGGTCCACGCGGTGAGTGCGCGCGTCGCGTGCACCGCCTTGCGCGGGCCGCCCACGAACGCCCGATCGGGGAGACCCTCCGGCGGATGAGAGCGGATCCGCGCGCCGATCGCCTCGTAGCAGCGCGAGGCGACGAGCACGGCGAGTCGGGCGCGCGCCGGCAGGTAGCGCATGCCGGCGTCAGCGCTCCTGTAGTAGCGGTCAGCGAGGTCGAGCAGCGCCTCGACGCTCTCGCGCGCCTTCGCAACGGCGGCGGGGTCACGCGCCGCGAGGTCCGCGGCGGCGAGCTGTCCTCCGGGCGACTCTGCGGGGAGGTAGACGCGACCACGATCGGCGTCCTCGAGGACGTCGCGGCAGATGTTGGTCAGCTGCATCCCGATCCCGAGGTCGATCGCGAACGGGCCGGCCTCTTCGTCGTCCACGTCGAAGAGCGAGCACATCAGGAGTCCGACGGTACCAGCAACGCGGAAACAGTAGCGCAGGAGCTGCGCCTCCGTTTCGTACGTCGACCGGACGAGGTCCTGCTCGACTCCGGCGAGGAACTCGTCGGTGACGCGGTCGTCGACCGAGCACTCCGAGCAGAAGCGGAGGTAGCCCTCGATGGCCGGATGATCGGCTGCGCCGCTGCGGAGCGCGTCACGAACGCGCGCGAGCTCGCGGCGCGCAACCGGAGGCTCGTTCTCGTCCGCGAGGTCGTCCACGTAGCGGCAGAAGCCGTAGACGAGATGAACGCGCTCCGCGGCGACCTGGCCGAGCGCGAGGTGCGCGAGGTGGAACGTCGACCCGTGCTCGCGAAGGGACTGGCGCCCTTCCGCCGCGGCGCGGAGGTCGCGGTGCTCCCCGCGAGCGGCGCTCACGGCTCAGGCCTCCGCCGGCGCGGGGACGACGCGATCGAGGACCTTCGCCGAGCAGAGGACGCCCGGCATGCCGGCGCCCGGGTGCGTGCCAGCGCCGACGAGGTAGAGGTCCTGGACGTCCTCGGAGACGTTGTGGAACCGGAACCAGGCCGACTGCTGGAAGATCGGCTGGATCGAGAAGCCGGAGCCTCGGTAGGAGAGGAACCGATCCTCGAACGTGCGCGGTGTCACGAAGAAGTCCTCCGTGATCGTCTCGGAGAGGCCGGGCAGGATCCGATCGTCGAGGAACGCGACGAGACGGTCGCGCAGCTGCGGGCCGGCGACGTTCCAGTCGATGTCCGCCTCGAGGTTCGGAACCGGGACGAGCGCGTAGAAACCGTCCATGCCCTCCGGCGCCAGCGACGGGTCGGTCGCGGTCGGGCGGTGCAGGTAGACGCTGAAGTCGTCCGCAAGCACGCGATTGTGGAAGATGTCGTCGAGCAGTCCCTTGAAGCGCGGGCCGAGGACGATCGTGTGGTGGGGGACGTCCGGATACTGCGCCTTCGTGCCGAAGTAGAGCACGAAGAGCCCCATCGAGTACTTCAGTCGGTCGATGCGCTTGTCGGTCCAGCGGCGACGGTGGCGCGGCTCGATCGCGTTCCGATACAGGAACGGTGGATCTCCGTTCACGACGACGAGATCGGCGCTGAGTCGTTCGCCGCTTTCCAGTACGACGCCGCGCGCAGCCCCGTTCTCCACGACGAGACGCTCGACCGTCGACTCGCCGCGGAAAGCGATGCCCTCTTCCTCGATGAGCTTCGCAAGAGCTCCGACGAGCGCGCCGGTGCCGCCCATGGGGAAGTGCACGCCCCAGCGCCGCTCCAGGAAGTGGATCAGCGAGTAGATCGACGTCGTGTCGAAGGGGTTGCCGCCAACGAGCAGCGGGTGGATGCAGAACGCCTGGCGCAGGTCCTCGTTCGAGATGAAGCCGCGGACGAGCTGGCTGACGGTCTTGTAGCTCTTGAGCCTCAGCAGAGCTGGGACCGTCTTCAGCATCTCCCCGAAGCGGTGGAACGGCTGGTCCGCGAGCTCCGTGAAGCCCTTGTCGAAGATCTTCTCCGACATGGCGACGAGGCGCTCGTAGCCGGCGACGTCCTTCGGCTCGAACCGGGCGATCTCGTCCAGGGTGTCCTGCAGAGATCCTCCGTAGTCGAACGTCCGTCCGTCCGGAAACTGGTAGCGGTACCAGGGCTCGACGGGCACGAGGTCGACGTAGTCGTCGAGCGACTTCCCGAACAGCTCGAACAGTTCGCGGAACAGGAACGGAGCGGTGACGACGGTCGGGCCGGCATCGAACGTGAAGCCGCCGCGGCGATAGACCTGGGCGCGGCCGCCCGGCTCGGCGCAGCGGTCGAGAAGGGTGACGTCGTAGCCGCGCGCTCGCAGGCGAAGCGCGGCGGCCAGTCCGCCGAAGCCGGCGCCGACGACGATGGCCGTCGCTCCTGCTCGCGCGGCGGCCGCGGGCAGCGGCTCGCGCGTGACCGCACGTTCGCTCGACGTGACGACCATCTCAGCGTCCGAGCCCGGCCCGCTCCGCGTCCGCGGCGGTTGCGGCGTCTTCGACCAGGGCAGAAGTCGCCGCACGGACGTCGTCCGCGAGTCGCTGCAGAACGGTACGAAGGGAGCGCGGGAGCGCGCTACCGCAGTCGATCGCACGTGCGAGGACCTCGTCCTGGTGGACGCGCGTCGCCGTGACGCCGGGGCCGGCCAGGACGATCTCGGCCTGCTTCTCGATCGGAATGCCAGCGAAGACGTCGTCGAGCTCCAGGGACCTCGGTCGCGGGCCGGTCGCGAGGCGGTGATGGAGCACGACGGCCGAGAAGCGCTTGCAGCGGAGGTCGCTGCCAACGGCGCGGCCCTTGGTCCCGGCGACGTCCGCGAGATCGTCGTACATCTGGAAGGCGACGCCGACCAGCTCGAACGCGCGGGCCGCCGCACTGGCGAGTGATCCCGGGCCGTACGCGCTGAGGCAGGCGAGCTCGACGGGGAGCGCGAAGAGCTCGCCGGTCTTGGCTCGAGCGAGCTCTTCGTAGGATTCGACGCTCCACGCGATGCGCGGGGACTTGGTTCCGTCGGAGCACTGGCCGCGGGCCAGACCCGCGACGCACTCTCCGAGGGTGCGCGTCATCGACCCGAGGTGGGGCGAGGGAACCTCGGCGAGCGCGACGAAGGCACGAGCCAGCAGCGCATCGCCGAGGAGGAGGGCCGTCGGTTTGTCGAACTGAGCCCAGACGGCCAGCGCGCCGCGGCGCTGGCGATCCGCGTCCTGCAGGTCGTCGTGGACCAGCGACGCGTTGTGGAGGAGTTCGACGGCGACGGCGATGGGGAGCGCCTCGCTCGTCGAAGCTCCGGTGCTGTACGCGGCTTCGAGGGCGAGTCGCCCTCTCAGGCGCTTACCGCCGCTCCCGAAGTGATGCTCACCCGCCTCGGTCAGAGCGCCGAGGCCAGCCACCGACGCACGGAGTCGTCGCTCCAGTCGAGCGAGCCCATCGTCCTGAACGGCCGCGCCACGCGGGCTCGGGAGTCGACTCTTCTCCGTGGATGTCGTCAGCGGTTGCATCGATCCAAGAGGCCGGTTGGTCTGGGGGGAAGGGGGGAGGCGGGATCGCACGTGGACCCCGCCCCGGTCTCTCTCTCGAGGATCAGGCGGGCTGCGCGGAGGCCGCGTCGGTGACGCCGCCTTCCTGCTCCGTGCGCGCCGCGGCGATCTTGTAGATCACGACGCCGAAGCCGGCCTTCGACGTGATGTCGGCGATCGTGTAGCCGACCTGCAGCGCGACCTCGCCGGTTCCGCCCGAGAGGCCGAGCACCGGTGCGAGGAACGCGATCGGGTAGAACAGCCAGGTGACGATCAGCACGGTGCGCGCGAGGGAGAGGAGGTTGCCGACCTCGCCCGGGTTCGCGTCGATCACGGGCTTCATCTTCGAGAAGAGAACCGCGTAGATGTACAGGAACGGCACCATCGCGAGGCCCCACCAGAGGAACTTCGTGCCGGTCGCGTCGCTGACTTCACCCGGGTATCCCAGGGCGATCATGAAGATGGAAGCGATGACGAGCTTGTTCAGCAGCGCGCGCCCTTCGCCCTTCGGCAGGGCCATGACCGCGATGAGCTCGACGAGCAGGAGGGGGACCGTGATCAGCCAGTCGGCGTAGCGGTAAGCGTCGTTGAAGAACTTGCCGCTGGCGGTGTAGTTGCCGTCGGCGCCGACCATGTAGGCGGCGTCCCAGCTCTGGAAGATCCGGAAGTAGTGGTAGCCGGCAATCCAGACGACGAGCGCGGAGACGAGCAGCGCCGGACGGAACCGGTGCGAGACGTGCATGCGCGCGCCAAAGAAGAAGAGCCCCGCGCCGAACATCGTCGCGATGGTCAGCGAGAGAAGGTTGTAGACCAGCTGGAACTGGCCGGGTGTGAGATCGGGCATTGGCGAATCAGCGTTGTGGAGGCGGGTGAAAAACGTTCAGGACTGCCACTCGCGTGTGTCACTTCGCCCGATGAGCAGGTGTGGGGGCGCGAATTCGAGGAATCGGCCGTAAACCTGCGAGGTTTGGCAGTTTTCGCGCGTGGCTCATCTTTGGAGCGCAGGCGGTCGAAGACTGCCGCTGTGGAACACTGCTCGCCGAGAACCGCAGCCCGTGCTCTCGGGGTGAGCGAGTCGTCGGTGCGGCGCTGGGTCGACCGGGGCGAACTCGCTTGCCACAAGACGCCCGGTGGACACAGGCGCATTCCCATCGGGGATCTTGCCCGCTATGCCCAGCTCCGCGGGCTAGAGCTGGGTGAACCGCTCGTGCAGCGTGAGCGCGAGAACGGGGCGGATGACGCCGTTGGCCCGCTCGTCGACGCGTTCCTCGCATCCGACGTCGCGCGTGCGAGCCAGCTCGTGATGGGTGCGTACTTCGGCGG
>JBCCSK010000239.1:0-9272 GCA_039200205.1 Planctomycetota bacterium | reverse complement strand
GCGATGGGCATCCAGCGCGGCAGCCTCTACCAGGCCTTCGGGGACAAGAAGGCGCTCTTCCTGGCCGCCCTGGAGCGCTACCTCGCCGTCGGGCGGGCGGCAGCCGAGGAGACGATCGCGTCCGCGGAGTCTCCCGCGGCCGGCCTGCGGACGTGGCTCGAGGCGGCCATGGCGAGCGGCCCGGAGCGGAAGGGCTGCTTCGCCGTCAATGCCACCGTCGAGCTGAGCTCTCACGATCCCGACGTCGCGCAGGTGACGGCCGACCACTGGCGACAGCTCGAAACGCTCCTCGCCGAGACGCTCGAGCGCGCTCGAGAGGCCGGCGAAATCCGCGGAGACGTCGAGCCCCTCGACGCAGCCCGGCTGCTCGTGGCCTCACTGGCGGGAGCCCAGGTGCTCGCTCGGCAGAAGGCGCGCGGGCGCGGATCGCCCGCAGTCCTCGCGAGCGTGCTCGGGACGCTGCTCGCGGACGACGACCGTTAGCGCGAACCCGAGAGAGACCCGCTGCCGCTGAAGACCTCGACGCTCGTATCAGGATTCACGTCCGCGTTCGGATCCTCCAGGAACCCGGCCGGGAACGACACCGAGATCGGGGTCCCCGGGGCGTCGAGGCACAGGAGGTGGTTGTTGTCGCCGTCGCCGAGGTCCGCGACGGCGAACGGCGTGACGTGGAGCGTCCCGCCTCCCGGCTGGCGCAGCGCGACCCGGTAGCGGCGCTGGGTCTGCCCGTCGATCTCGTTGCGGCCGGGCCGTGTCACGCCCCCCGCCCACGTGACGCGAACGACCTGCTTCGCGCCCGGCGGACAGCCGCTGCCGCCGCCCCAGGGCAGCGGCGTCGCCTCGGCCCCGACCCGCCAACCGGACTCCGGCACGACCTCCGCCCACTCGAGCGTCGGTCCGGCCTCCAGCGGGATGACGTCGACGCTCGCGCCTTTGAAGTTCGCGCTGCCGTCGAGGGCGAGGAGGTCCCCGACGATCTCGACGCGGCTCGGCTGATCGGCGGCGCTCCCGAGTTCTCCGACGACGAGCACCGTGCGGAGCTCGCCCGGATCGTCGGCGGGAGCGAGCGTGACGCACAGGATCTCGCTCGTCCTGCCCGACTCGGTCGTGACCCGGAAGTCGCCGGCCTGGAGCGTGCCGAAGTCGACCTCGTGCGAGAAGACGACCGGCATGCCGTCGAGCCCGGCGGCGCCGGCGAAGATGAGTCTGTCGGCGAAGCGCGGGAGTCCGTTGTCGATCCCGAAGAACGCCGAGAGCAGCGTCGCGTCGCGGCCGTCGGAGCCGCGCTGCTGGAGCACGTCGGTCTCCGTGCTGTCGACCGGCGTCGCGTCGGTGTACCGGGGCTCGTAGTCGCGAACGAGTCCAACGAGTTGAGCGGTCCCGCAGCCGGCCATCGAGAGGGCGAGGAATGCGGTCAGCGTCCGTATCGTGATCGTGTTCATGGGAGGCTCGATGTCGAGCTCGGCTTGCGGAGACGGACCCGGCCTGCAATTCTCTTCGCGCGCTCGGTTCCCGAGGCGCCATGGGAACAGCTCCGGAAGGAGGAGACCAGGCCGCGATGAGTCAGGATGCCGCGAACAGGCTCCCCTGGCTCCGGGAGATCGTCGAGCAGGGGCCTCGGCCGCTCTTCGCCACGATCAGCGGAGCGCACCTCTACGGATTCGAGTCCGCGGACAGCGACTACGACCTGCGAGGCGCGTTCGTCGCTCCCCTGGACCAGGTGCTTCGCCTACGGACGCCGAAGGAGACGATCTCGATCCTGGAGGTGCGCGACGGGCTGGAGCTCGACTGGGTCGCGCACGACGTGGCCAAGTTCGCTCGGCTGATGACGAAGCGGAACGGCTACGTGCTCGAGCAGCTCTTCTCTCCGCTGACCGTGCACGGCGGCCCGTGGCTGGACGAGCTCCGAACGATCGGGGAGGGCTGCATCATCCGCCACCTCCACCACCACTACAGCGGTTTCGCGACCAACCAGCGCAGGCTGCTGGAGGGCAGCGAGCCGACCGTGAAGAGGCTCCTCTACTGCTACCGCGTCCTGCTGACGGGCATCCACGTCCTGCAGACCGGCCGCATCGAGGCAAATCTCCCGGCGCTGAACGAGGAGTACGCCGTTCCGGGGATCGACGAACTCATCGAGCGGAAGCGGTCGGGCGCCGAGAAGAGCGCGCTCGACGACGGGGAGGCCGAGGGTCATCGGACGGCGCTCGACGCGCTGCAGGAGCAGCTCGCCGCGGCGTTCGAATCGAGCTCGCTTCCCGACGAGGTCACGAGCTTCGACGCCCTCGACGACTTCGTCGTCGGCGCGTGCATGGAGCTCGGCCGTGGCTGACTTCTGGGAGGACAACCTGATCCTGCGAACGCTGTCGGGGTCGCGGGCACACGGCCTCGCGCGCGAGGGGAGCGACACCGACACGCGAGGCGTCTGCATCCCCCCGGCCCGGTTCCTCCTGGGACTCAGCGCGTTCGAGCAGCACGAGAGCGAGGGCGGCGATCACGTCACCTACGCCCTCGCGAAGTTCGTCCGCATCGCGCTGCAGGGGAACCCGAACATCATGGAGTCGCTCTTCACCCACGAGGACGACGTCCTGTTTATCGACGAGGCGGGGCGCGAGCTCGTCGATGCCCGCGACCTGTTCCTCTCGAAGCAGGTCGGGGAGCGTTTCATGGGCTACGCGCTGGCTCAGCTGAAGCGGATGGAGCGCCACCATCGATGGCTGGTGGACCCGCCGAAGGCCCGACCGGAGCCCGAGACCTACGGCGGCAAGAACGTCGACGGGCGGACGCGGTTCTCGGACGTCGATCGAAAGAAGGCGTACGACGCCGACCTCGAGCACTGGCACCATTTCCAGACGTGGCGGAAGGAGCGGAACCCCGACCGGGCCGCCCTCGAGGACCGCTTCGGATACGACACGAAGCACGCCATGCACCTCGTGCGGCTCCTGAAGATGGGCGACGAGGTCCTGTCGAGCGGGACGCTCACCGTTCGCCGACCGGACGCGGAGTGGCTCCTCGGCATCCGCGACGGCGCCCTCGACTACGCGTCCCTTCTGGAGCTCGCCGAGGACATGACGTCGACGCTTCAGGACAAGATGTCCGCGTCGACGCTGCCCGACGGTCCCGACCAGGGCGCTGCGGAAGCGCTCCTGGTCCGGCTTCACCGTCGCTCTCTCGAGCTCGACTGACCGCCCCCCTGCTTCGCCCCACCCGATCCATGAGATCACTGATCGCGCTCCTGCTCTGCACCTCGGCCGCTTCCGCCCAGGAGGTCCTCCCGTTCCCGCCGACCCCCTCGGCCTCGGAGGCGGGCGTGACCATCGAGAGCTCGTCGTACCAGAAGAGGGTCGAGCCGCAGCGGCTCCCGGCCGACGCACCGAACATCCTCATCGTCCTGATCGACGACTGCGGCAACGGGCTCCCGTCCACGTACGGCGGTGACATCCACACGCCGACGCTCGACCGCATCGCGAAGGGCGGGATCTCGTACAACCGCTTCCACACGACGGCGATGTGCTCGCCGACGCGCGCGGCGCTCCTCACCGGACGCAACCACACGCGCGTGGGCAACGGCCAGATCGCCGCGATCGCGAACGACTTCGACGGCTTCAGCGGCATCATCCCGAAGTCGTCCGCGACGATGGCCGAGGTCCTCAAGGCGTACGGCTACAACACCGCGGCCTTCGGCAAGTGGCACAACACTCCCGAGGATCAGATCACGTCGATCGGCCCGTTCGACTACTGGCCGACGGGCTACGGCTTCGAGTATTTCTACGGCTTCCTCGCTGGCGAGGCCTCGCAGTACGAGCCGACGATGGTGCGGAACACGACCTACGTCGACCACCCGCACACGTCGGGCGGGAACGATACGTACCACCTGAGCGAGGACATCGCGGACGACGCGATCTCCTGGATGCGTCACCAGCGCGCGTACGCTCCCGACAAGCCGTGGTTCGTGTACTGGGCGCCGGGCGCGGTCCACGGTCCGCATCAGGTCTCGAAGGAGTGGGCGGACAGGTACAAGGGCAAGTTCGACGACGGCTGGGACGCGTACCGCGAGCGCGTCTTCGCGCGCCAGAAGGAGCTCGGCTGGACGCCGAGCGACGCGGTCCTGACGCCGCGGCCCGAGACCATGGCGTCGTGGGATTCGATCCCCGAGTCGGAGAAGCCGTTCCAGCGGCGACTGATGGAGGTCTTCGCCGGCTTCGCGGAGCATACGGACGCTCAGGTCGGCCGCATCATCGACGAGATCGAGAGCCAGGGCGAGCTCGACAACACCCTCGTGCTCTACATCTGGGGTGACAACGGCTCGTCGTCCGAGGGTCTCTACGGGACGATCTCCGAGCAGCTCGCGCAGAACGGGATCCCGACCGAGATCTCCGAGCACATCGCGGCCCTGAACGAGCTGGGAGGCCTCGACGCGCTCGGCTCGCCCAAGACCGACAACATGTACCACGCGGGCTGGGCCTGGGCCGGGTCGACGCCCTACAAGGGCACGAAGCTCCAGGGCGCGTACTTCGGCGGCATCCGAAACCCGATGGCCGTCTCGTGGCCGAAGTCGATCCAGCCCGACGCGGCGCCGCGCGACCAGTTCCACCACGTCATCGACGTCGCGCCGACGGTCTACGACATCCTCGATATCCAGGCGCCGCTGATCGTCAACGGCTTCGAGCAGGACAGCATCGACGGCGTCAGCATGCTGGAGACCTTCGGGTCGTCGGACGCCGCGGGTGCCCGCAAGACGCAGTTCTTCGACATCATGGCCAGCCGCGGCGTCTACCACGAAGGGTGGTTCGCCTCGGCGCCGGGGCCGCGCGAACCCTGGGTCGGCGGCGTCCCGCCGGGCATCGAGGAGTGGTCGCCGCTCACGGATCGCTGGGAGCTCTACCACATCGACGAGGACTGGTCCCAGTCGCGCGACCTCTCCGCCGAGCACCCGGAGAAGCTCGAGGAGATGAAGGCCCTGTTCCTGACCGAGTCGGCCAAGAACAAGAACCTCCCCATCGGAGGCGGACTGTGGTCGACGGTGCTCTACCACCCCGAGGACGCGCCTGCCTCGCCGTACACCGAGTGGACGTTCGATCACCCGGTGACGAACATGCCGGAGTCGACGGCGCCGAAGCTCGGGAAGGTCAGCAGCCTCGTGACGATGGACGTCGACGTTCCCGACAACGCCAACGGAGTGCTCTACGCGCTCGCCGGCTTCTCGGGCGGCCTGTGCTGCTACGTCCGCGACAACCGCCTGCACTACGAGTTCAACCTCTTCACGGTCCGGCGCACCAAGATCGCGTCGGAGGCGGCGATCACATCGGGCGAGCACCGCATCGAGGTGGAGTCGAAGCTCGCCGGTCCGATCGGCGGACCGATCGATGTGACCCTTCGCGTCGACGGCGCGGAGGTCGCGACGGGTCGCGTGCCGAACGGCATGTCGCTGCACTTCACGAGCAACGCGACGTTCGACATCGGGACGGACCGGGACTCGCCGGTGTCGCTCGAATATTACGACGAGGCGCCGTTCTCGTTCAACGGGACGATCGGGCGGACCGACATCACGTACACGAAGACGGACTAGCCGCTCCGCGGCCGGTCTTCGGAGTCACGCTCGCATGCTCCTGACCATCACCAACACGCGAAGCCCGGCCACCGATCTCGGCTTCCTGCTCGCGAAGCACCCCGCGCGCACGCAGTCGTTCAACCTGACCTTCGGGAAGGCGCACGTCTTCTACCCCGAGGCGGAGGACGAGCGCTGCACGTTCGCCCTCCTCCTCGACGTCGATCCGATCGGACTCGTCCGCGGTCGGCGCGAGGCGGGCGCGCCGTCCCTCTTCGCGTACGTGAACGACCGGCCCTACGTGGCCTCGTCGTTCCTGAGCGTCGCAATCGCCAAGGTGCTGCGCTCCGCCCTCAACGGCCGATGCGGCGATCGCGAGGAGCTGACCGAGGAGCGCCTCCCGCTCGAAGCGCGCCTGCCGTCGATCGCCTGCCGCGGCGGCGCGGAGATCGTCGAGCGACTGTTCGCGCCGCTGGGCTACGAGGTCCGTGCAGCCCGGCACCCCCTCGATGAGCGGTTCCCCGAGTGGGGCGAAGGGCCGTACCACGACGTGACGCTGCGCGGCGACGTGCGCCTGAAGGACCTGCTCGGGCACCTCTACGTGCTCGTGCCGGTGCTCGACAACGTCAAGCACTACTGGATCGGCGAGGGCGAGGTCGAGAAGCTCCTGGCGAAGGGAAAGGACTGGCTGGCGGAGCACCCCGAGAAGGAGCTGATCACGCGCCGGTACCTGAAGCACCAGCGCCACCTGACGCGCGAGGCCTTCGCGCGCCTCTCGGAGGAGGACGACCCCGATCCGGATTCGACGAGCGACCGCCAGGCGGGCGAGGAACGCGCGCTCGAGGACAGAATCAGCCTGAACGAGCAGCGGATCGGCACCGTCGTCTCCGTGCTCAAGGAAGCCGGCGCGCGAAGCGTCGTGGATCTCGGCTGCGGCGAGGGCAAGCTTCTGCGGGCGCTCCTCGAGTCCAAGTCGGGGGGAAGCCGGGACTTCGATCGCTTGTTCGGCATCGACGTCTCGCATCGCGCGCTGGAGATCTGCAGCGATCGACTGCGGCTCGACCGCATGCCGGCGATGCAGCGGAAGCGCATCGAGATCGCCCAGGGATCGCTCACCTACCGCGACGAGCGGCTCTCGGGCTTCGACGGCGCCGCGCTGATCGAGGTGATCGAGCACCTCGATCTCGATCGCCTCGGCGCGCTCGAGAGGGTGGTCTTCGAGTTCGCGCGGCCGCGCGTCGTCGTCGTGACGACTCCGAACCGCGAGTACAACGAGCTGTGGGAGACGCTGCCGAGCGGACACGTGCGCCACCGCGACCACCGCTTCGAGTGGACCCGCGAGGAGTTCCGCGCGTGGTGCGAGAGCGTGGCGGAGGGGCACGACTATCGCGTCCGCTACCTGCCGGTCGGCAGCGAGGATCCGACGCACGGGCCGCCGACGCAGATGGGAGTCTTCACGCGATGACGATCACGATCCCCGAGCTTGCCCTCGTCGTTCTGATCGGGCCGTCCGGCAGCGGCAAGTCGTCGTTCGCGCGGAAACACTTCAAGCCGACCGAAGTGCTGTCCTCCGACGCCTGCCGCGGCCTCGTCTCGGACGACGAGAACGACCAGGCCGCGACGAACGCCGCGTTCGACGTGCTGCACTACATCGCTGGCAAGCGACTCTCGGCGCGAAAGCTGACCGTGGTCGATGCGACGAACGTGCAGGAGTCCGCCCGCAAGCCGCTCGTCGCCCTCGCCCGGGAGCACGACTGCCTGCCGGTGGCGATCGTCCTGAACGTCGCCGAGTCGATCTGCCACGAGCGAAACAGCGCTCGCCCCGATCGCAGCTTCGGATCGCACGTCGTTCGCCAGCAGAAGAGCCAGCTGAACAGGTCGCTTCGGCGCCTGAAGCGCGAGGGCTTCCGGCACGTCTCCGTCCTCGGCACGCCCGAGGAGATCGACGCGGTGACGATCGAGCGAGTGAAGCTCTGGAACGATCGGCGCGACGACCACGGCCCCTTCGACGTCATCGGCGACGTCCACGGATGCCTCGATGAGCTCACGGCGCTCCTCGCGAGTCTCGGCTACGTCGTCGGAGGCACCCCCGAATCCCCCACCGCGCGGCACCCCGAAGGCCGCAAGGCGGTGTTCGTCGGCGACCTCGTCGACCGCGGCCCCGCCTCGCCGGGCGTGCTGCGGCTCGTGATGTCGATGGTCGGCGAAGGGTCGGCGCTGTGCGTCCCCGGCAACCACGACGTCAAGCTGATGCGCAAGCTGCGCGGGCGCGACGTGCGGATCACGCACGGACTCGCCGAGACGCTGGAGCAGCTCGAGGGAGAGCCCGACAAGTTCCGCCAAGGGGTCGCAGACTTCATCGACGGGCTCGTGAGCCACTACGTGCTCGACGACGGCAAGCTCGTCGTCGCCCACGCGGGGCTCAAGGAGTCGTACCAGGGCCGCGCATCCAGGCGCGTGCGCGAGTTCTGCCTGTACGGCGAGACGACGGGCGAGACGGACGAGTACGGGCTGCCGGTGCGCTACGACTGGGCCACCGAGTACCGCGGCCCCGCCCTCGTCGCCTACGGCCACACGCCCATCCCCGAGGCGACGTGGCTCAACCGCACGATCTGTCTCGACACGGGCTGCGTCTTCGGCGGTCGTCTGACGGCGCTTCGCTATCCCGAGCGAGAGCTCGTGGACGTGCCTGCACAGCACACCTACTACCAGCCCACGAAGCCCCTGAGCGCCGATGCAGCACCTGCGATCGACGCGCGCCCCTACGACGATCTCCTCGACATCGACGACGCGCTGGGCAAGCGCATCGTCCAGACCCGCATCCAGAGAACGGTCACAGTGCGCGAGGAGAACGCGGTCGCTGCGCTCGAGGTGATGAGCCGCTTCGCGGTCGACCCGCGCTGGCTCATCCACCTTCCGCCGACCATGTCGCCGTCGGAGACGAGCCCGGAGGGCGAGTTCCTCGAGCACCCGCGCGAGGCCTTCGCGTACTTCCGGACCCGCGGCGTCCCGCGCGTGGTCTGCCAGGAGAAGCACATGGGCTCGCGCGCGATCGTCGTCCTCTGCCGCGACGCCGCCATCGCACGCCAGAGGTTCGGCACGCGGGGAGACCGCGCCGGCGTCGTCCATACGCGCACCGGCCGACCCTTCTTTCGCGACGACGAGGTCGAGACGGCGTTCCTCGGTCGGGTCCGCGCAGCGCTCGACGGCGCCGACTTCTGGGAGCGATTCGACACCGGCTGGGCGTGTCTGGACGCCGAGCTGCTCCCCTGGTCCGCCAAGGCACAAGAGCTGCTCCGGTCCCAGTACGCCGCCGTGGGGTCGGCAGCCTCCGCGGGCGTGAGCGAGGCGCTGAAGGCGCTCGACGCCGCCGAGAAGCGCGGCGCGGGCGATGCTGAACTCATGGCCCGCTTCCAGGCCCGCGCGGATCGGACGAGCCGCTACGTCGACGCGTACCGCGCGTACTGCTGGCGCGTCGAGGACGTCGGAGACCTGAAGCTCGCCCCGTTCCACCTCCTCGCGACCGAGGGACGGGTTCACGCGAATCAGGACCACCTCTGGCACATGGAGGTGTTCGCCTCACTCGGCGCGAGCTCCGACGGGTTCATCCATCCCACGGCGACCCGGGTGGTCGACCTCACGGACACGGACAGCGAGGCGAGCGGTACCCGCTGGTGGGAGGAACTCACCGAGCGCGGCGGCGAAGGCATGGTCGTCAAGCCGCTCG
>JBCCSK010000238.1:0-9301 GCA_039200205.1 Planctomycetota bacterium | reverse complement strand
GTCGATCGCATCGTTGCGGAAATCGGCGTCGCGGACGGCGCGGTTCTCGTAGCCGAGCTGCCGCCAGCGGAGCACCTGACCCGGGTCGAACTCGACCTGGATCTTGACGTCCTTGGCGAGCGTGACGAAGCCGCCGACGAAGCGCTCGACGATCGCGCGTCGCGCGTCCTCGGCGTCGCCGACGTAGTCGCACACGCCCTGGCCCTCGTCCGCGAGCTGCTCCAGGAAGGCGTCGTTGTGGTTCGCCATCCCGACGCCGATCGTGTTCAGGAAGATGCCGCGCTGCGCGCTGTGCGCGACGTCGGCGGCGATCCGCGCCTGGTCGGTCTCGCCGACGTTCGCGACGCCGTCCGAGAGGAACACGACGCGCGACTGCACGCCCTCCAGGAGCGTCTGCTCGGCGAGCGAGTAGCCGAGCTTGAGCCCGCCCTCGGCGTTCGTGCTGCCGGTCGGCTGGAGCGCGAAGAGAGCGGTTTCGATCGCGTCGCGCGCGGTCGCCGGCGTCGGCGCCAGGACCTCGGACGCGTCGTTGGCGAAACGGACGATCGCGATCGAGTCCCGCGCGTCGAGCTGTCCGACGAGTAGGCGCATCGCGTGCTTGACGAGCTCGAGGCGGTTGTCCTCGCGCATCGAGCCAGACGTGTCGACGACGAACGTGAGCGCCAGCGGCGGTCGCTCCGAGCGCTCGATCTCGGCGGCGCGCACGCCGACGCGCAGGAGCCAGCGGTCCTCGCGGCCCCCGAACGGACTCGGCGCGAGCTCACCGTGGATCGCGAACGTGCCCTCCGCCGGCGGCGCAAGGTCGGGGCGCGCGAAGTTGACGAACTCCTCGGTGCGCACCTGCTCGCGCGGCGGAAGGTAGCCCTCGCGCAGCATGCGACGCGCGAGGGAGAAGCTCGCCGTGTCGACGTCCGCAGCGAAGGTCGACTGCGCGTCCTGCTTCGTCACGACGTAGGGGTTGTCGCCCCAGAAGCGGAAGAACATGTCGCGCGGACGCTCGTTGGGCCGGCGGGTCGGCTCGCAGCGAGGCACGCGGTGGAACGTCCGGAGCTCGTCGACGGGGCGCGCGAGGCCGCGGCCGAGGAAGAAGGCGTCGGAGGCCGCCGATTCGGTCGTTGAATCCGCGTACCCGTTTCCGCTGAGCCAGCGCGGACCCTCCGTATCAGCACCTGGGCCCTCTGTATCAGCACCTGGGGTTGCACCGCTGTAGCCGAGCGATTCGAGCCGAGCCGCGATCTCTGGACTGAGGCGACTGGCGGGACCGGGCGAGCTGGGGCCGGAGGCGCGCTTGCGCTCCAGGAGCTGGAGCTCCCCGCCGACCACGGTGCTCGGAGGCACGGAGTCGCCCGGGCCCTTGTAGGCGCTCACGCCAGCGGACTCGAGCGCAGTCGGATCGCTCGACTCGGTCGCTGCGTTCGAGAACTCTCGCTGCAGCTTCACGACGTCGAACGGAACCTCAGACAAATATGGGACCTGCACGTCCGGCGTCGTGACCGTGGAGTAGCCGATGAACGCGCCCTCCGGCTTCTCTTTCTCGGCCGACATCAGCTGGTCCCTGTGTTGCTTGAAGGGATCGACCTCGAGCGCGGTGTCCGTGCCGTCGCCGAAGATTGGACCTGCATCGACCAGTCTGCCGGCAGCGGATGACTGCGGGGGCTGGGTCACGACCTTCAGCTCTTCCCCCATGTCCACGCCCGCGGCGGGCTCGTCGGACGCCTCCACCGGATCGAGTCGCGCAACGCGCGCATCGCCAATGTCATAGGCAAGGAACTCACCGTCGTTCGCGGCTTGGGACGAGCTCCACCACGCAGCGCCTGCACCGCAGACCGCCAGGGCAGCGGCCGCTGCGAGCAGACGTGCGCCTCGGAACCGAGCCGCTCCGCCGACAGGAGGCGCGTCGTCGACCGCCGCGCCCGCCGCGACGACCGCATCGAAGCGATCGTCCCCGAGCACGTCCGGCATCTCGGCCTCGCGCGCGCCGCGCACGAGCGCCACGGTGGCTTCGATCTCGGCCAACTGCGCGCGCCGTTCCTCGCTCTCGGCGAGCAGCGCCTCGGCTTCCTCGCGCTCCTCGTCGGTGGCTTCTCCGAAGACGATCTTGCAGAGGAGCTCGTGGACGGGATCGCGGCCCGGGTCGTTCATCTCTTGGTCGTGTTCCATGGCGTCGTCCTCCTCAGGCCTCCATCAGCGGGCTCAGCTCGCGGGCGAGCGCCTTCATCCCCACGCTGATCAACCACCCGACCGTTCCGACCTTGCGGCCGGTGATCGAGGCGATCTCGGCGTAGCTCCGATCGTCGAGGAGGCGCAGGGTCAGGACCTCGCGCTGGTCCTCGGGGAGAGCGGCGAGGGAGCGCTCGATCGCGCCCCGCGTGTCGGTGGCGTCGATCCGCTCGAGGGAGGGATCGAGGGTGGCGGTCGGGCGTTCCGCCCGGAGCGTGTCTTCGTGCTCGCGGCGACGGGCGTTGGATCTCATCGTGTCGAGGCAGTGGTTCCGCGTGACTCGGTGGAGCCAGGCGCCGAGCCCGAGCGGAGCGCCGTCCTCGCTTGGATCGGGCGGCTCGGGAGGTGTCCTGGCCAGGGTCAGGAACGCCTCCTGCACCGCGTCCTCCGCCGCGGCCTGGCTCCGGAGGAGCGACCGAGCGTGGCGCAGCAGCGCCCCCTGATGGCGGCGAACGAGGTCGGCGAAGGCGCCAGAGTCCCCCCCGCACCAGGCGCGGAGGAGGTCGGCGTCGCTCGCGTCCCGATCCGATCCGTCGTCCAGGGGCATGCGTGAAGCGTCCACCGGGGTAGACGTCGAGCCCCAGACGGTTCTTGGCAAAAACCGCCAGACGCGGTCGGGCTACCGCTCGAGGGATGCGCGGAGCGCGCTCCAGACCCGGTCGACGACGCGTCCGTCCGCGATCTCGGCGGGGGCGAGCCGGACCCGGATCGACTCGGGCTCGCCGAGGAAACGGACCTGCGCCCGGAAGTCGACCTCGTTGCCGGCGAGATAGCCGGCGAGCTTCGCGCCGTACCCGGCCTCGTCGACCCTCAGGACGGCGCCGCTGTGCGAGGCTGCCCACGACGTCACGCGTCCCGCCCCGGCGACCGCTGTGCCCGTGACGTCGACGGCGCCCTTCGCGACGTCCAGCGCAGCGAGGGCCGTCGCGCGGCCCGCGATCTGCCCGGCGACCCGCGGGTCGGAGTCGACGGGGAAGGTGCGGACGAGCGACTCCGCCGAGCGCAGCGCCGTCAGCGCGGCGCCCTTGCTCCCAAGAAGCGCCGCGATGCGCGGGTCGGCGTCGACGGGGACCGCGACCGTCGCGCTGTAGGCCGCCTTCGAGGCGCCGTAGTCGGCGTTCTTCGCCTGGTAGTCGGCGTACGCCTTGGCCTCAGCCGCCTTGCGCTTCGGCTTGTCCCAGACCCTCGCCTTCTTCCTGGCCGCGATCGCCTTCCTCCAGGCCGAGTGCGCCCGGTCGCGCGTCTTCTTCTTCGCAGTGACGGAGTCCTTCGTCTTGCTGCGCGCCGCGTTGACCTCGCGCCGCAGACGGTCGATCTCGGAGTCGATCGACGCGACGTTCGCCTGCGCGCGCTCCAGCCCCTTGCCGTGCGCGGCTCGCTCCTTCCGAACCTGTGCGCGCGCGGCCTCGATGCGCCCGTCCATTCGCTCGACTTCACGCTTCGCGGCGTCGAGACCGCGCTGCGCGGCTGCGAAGTCGCGCTCGACCTCCTGCGCCCACGCGAGGGCGCGGTCTGCGAACTCGTTCTCGAGAGTCCGCGAGAAGTCGTTCCGCATGGACGAGCGAAGCGTCCACGTCGGGCGTCCCGATCCCGGGGAGCTCACGTGGTGCTCGACGCGGTAGACGCCGCCGAGCTCCTCCCACGTGTCGAACCAGACCTTCGTCAGGCCGCAGTCGACGTCGACGCCGCGCGAGAGCCCGAAGAGGCGCGTCTCGCCCGCGACCCGAAAGCGCTGGTCCAGGGTCGCGCCAATCCGCACGTCGACGGCCGCGTCCTTCAGCGCGAGGGCTCCGAGGTCGACGTCGCCGCACTCGCCCGCGAGCGCGATGTCGGGGACGAGCCCGCCGAAGCTCATCGCACCGTCGACGAAGCCAAACCGCGAGCCGAGAGCGTGCAGCTCGCCGCGCAGCGCGTAGCCGTCGGAAACCCCGAGGTCGCTGTCGCCACCGGCCGGCGCGAACTTCAGGTACAGGTCGCGCAGCTCGAAGTCCGGGATGGCGACGTCCGCGATCGACTCCTTGCCGCGCGCCTCGGACGCGGCGTTCGCGAGGGCGACGAGATCGGCCGAGCCGACGGAGTCGAGCGACCCTTCGAAGAACCCGCCGACGATCGCGCCCGTGACCGCGTGCAGCTTCAGCTTCGCAGCGACCTGCATCTCCTTCGAGCCGACGTCGAGACCCGCGCGGACGCCGAAGCCGACGCGCTGGGCCGAGTCGACCTCCAGGAGCAGCCGCGGGCTCGTCAGGTCGAAGCCGCGGATGCCGAACGCATCGCTCCAGACGCCCATCGCCGTGCCGAGGACCTGAACCTCGGTCGCGCCTTGATCGCCCGCCGCGACGTCGACGCGGCACTCGAACGACTTGGTCGTCTCGGGCGTGTCTCCCGGTGCGACGAGGCGGAACGCGACGCCGACGCCAGGCCGACCGCTGACGATGAGGCTCGCCTCGCCAGTGGCGTAGCTCGACGGAAGTCCCGCGAGGTCGACCGGGGGGAGGTACGCGCGCAGCTCCATCGACTCGCGCAGCCGCTCGCGAAGCCGGCCCTTGTCCTTCGCCTCCCGGAGCTCCGACAGGCTCGCGTCCTTCAAGACCGTGCCCTGAAGAACGACGCCGTCGATCTCGACGCCGAGCGTCGAAAGGGCGCGGTCGACGGCCGTGCCGTCGCCGGACTCCACGCGCGTCAGCACGTTCACCCCGGACGCGACGTCGAGCATCATGCGCGGCGTGTCGAAGTACGACGCGTAGAACGCAGCGACCTCGTCGGACATCACGGCCTCGTCGACGCGCGCCGCTGCGGTCGACAGAACGACGGCGGCTCGGCGCAGCGCGAGGCTGTCAGCGATCGTCCCCTGGAGCGGCGGGACGAGGTCCGAGAGACGCGCGGCGTCGGCGTCGATCGCGAGCGCCCAGCCACCCGAGTCGCCGTCGATCCCGGTCCGCAGAGCGTGCAGCACGGCGCGCCCCTGCGCGCCCCCGAGGCCGACCTCGCCCAGGACGTCGCCGCTCTCGGTCACGACCGGAGCGTGGATCTCGATCTCGGCGAGCGGACCGTCGGCGAAGGCCGGGAGGTCTCCGAGCACCATCGTCCCGCCGTTCGACGCGGCGGCGCGCAGGTCGGCGACGGCGCCCGAGGAAGCGGCCGCGGCGGGGGTGACGAGGGCGAGGGCGAGGCTGAGAACCTGGGACGACTGCATGGCGTTCGACGTGGCGTCGGCAGGGATGTGCCGCTCTCCACGTCGAACGCGACGTTTCCGCCCTGACCCCTCGGAGAATTCGCGGGATTCCAGTCCGCTTCGCCCGAGGTCAGTCCGCCAGGCGCGCGAGGAGCCACGCGCGGGCGATCCGCCACTCGCGCTCCACCGTCGACTCGGACACATCCAGGGCCGTCGCGACCTCTGCGACCGGGAGGCCGCCGAAGAACCGGAGCTCGACGACCTTCACCTGCCGCTCGGAGCGCTCGGCGAGCTCCAGCAGCGCCGTGTCGAGCGCCAGGACGTCGAGCGCGTCGTCGGACGGGGCTCCGTCGAGCGACGCGTCCAGCTCGAGCGCGTCGAGCCCGACGCGCTCGGCGCCGCCGCCGCGCTTGGCCCGGTTCCGACCGCGCGCGTGGTCGACGAGGATTCGACGCATCGCGTGGCTCGCGACCGCGAGGAAGTGCTCGCGGCCGCCCGCCGGCAGCTCGGCCTGATCGACGAGCTTGATCCACGCCTCGTGGACGAGCGCGGTCGCCTGGAGCGTGTGGTCGGCGCGCTCCCGAGCGAGGTGCTTCGACGCGAGGTTCCGCAGCGCCTCGTAGACCGCCTCGAACAGGCGCGTGCGCCCGTCGGCATCGCCGTCGGCGGCGGCGCGCAGCGCGAGGGTCACGTCGCGCGCAGAGTCCGCGTCGCTCACTTGAGGCGCTCCTCCAGGGCCTCGAGTCGCGTGCGCAGGGGATCGAGGACGTCGTCGGTCGCGCCGTCGAGAGCCGCGGCCTCGAAGGCCTCGCGTGCCTTGCGCAGCGCGACGCCCGTGGTGCGGTCGCCCGGCCCGCGGACCGCTGCGAAGAACTCCGTGACGTCCATCTCGCGCTCGGCCAACTGGGCCTGGTCGCCGCGAGCGCGCGCGTTCTGGGCGAGCTCCTTCACCTCCGCTTCGAGCAGAGGGTGAACGCTCGACCCGAGGACGGAGAGCTTCTCGTCCATCGCTTCCATGATGAAGCCGTCGGCGGCGTCGAACTCGCCTCGGCCGCGCAGGAGCGGCGCGAGGTACGTCTTCGCGAACGCTCGCATGATCACGAGGTCGGCGGACGGCGTGCTGTCGATCAGCGCGTCGTAGTCCTCGATCGCGCCCAGGAGCTCGGCCTCGCCCTCGTCGTCCTGCCCCATCTGCACGAGGAGGCTGCCGCGGAGCGTGCGCGTCTGGATCGCTGCGGGGTCACCGGGCTCGAGGACCCGGGCCTCGATCGCACGCGCCTCGTCGTAGTGCGCCAGCGCCTCGTCCAGCCTGCCGATCCCGCGCTTGGCGGTCGCGAGGTTGCCCGCGACGCGCGCGAGGTACGGATGGTCGGGCGACGCGACGGCCTGGAGGATCTCGTAGCTCGCCTCCGCGCTCGCGGCCGCGTCGGCGCGCCTCCCGAGCTGCACGAGGATCGCGCCCTGGAGGGTGAGCATGTTGCTGTGGGCGAGCGTTTCGGTCAGCCCGCGCTCCTCCGCACGAGCGACCGCTTCCTCCGTGACGGCGAGGGCCTTCTGGGGGTCGCCCACGGTCAGGTACGTTCGCGCCTGGACGAAGGCGAGGCGCGCGAGCGCCTCGGCCCCGGATTCACCCATCTCGTGCGCGGCGGCCTCGGCGGCCGCGAGATGCTCCAAGGCGTCGGCCGCCCGGTGCTCTTCGTTCGCGATCTTCGCCGCCTGCGCGTGGAGCGAGACGCGGAGGGTCAGGACGTCGCGCTGCGCCTGCGCCACGGCGCGGGGGTCGGCGAGAAGCGTCGGTCGTAAGTCTCCGCCGGCGATCGCGGCGAGGGAGCGTTCGCCCGCTCCGTCGATGAGCTCCGCCTCCATCGCGCGATCCGAATCGTCGACGAGACGGAGTCCGCGGTCGATCTCCTGCTGCGCGAGGCCGAGCTCGCCCTTTTCGAAGTGGATGTCGGCCGAGGTGAGCGCGATCGCCGCCGCGAGCCTCGGCGTCATGTCCGTCACGCAGGACCGGGCGAGCTCGAGCTGCTCCTCGGCCTCTTTCACCATGCCGAGCCCCACGTACATGTCGGCGACGTTGTCGTGGAGCCACGCGCGCATCGAGGGCGCCCCGTCGAACATGGTCGGGATCGAGCTCGCCGAACGCGTGAGCGCGTCGGACAGGCGGAGGTCGCGGCCCGCTTCGCCGGGAAGCACCTGGCTCATCAGGCCCTGGAAGAAGTCCTGGGTCTCGCGCAGCTCGTGCAGCCGCTTGCGCGCGATCGCGAGGCTCGCGTTCGAGCGCTCCAGGGCCGCAGCGGACTCCTGTCCGGCGGCGACCGCGTCGACGCGCGCGGACTGCTCGCGGAGGTACATCACGGCGCTCGTGACGCCGCCCGCCACGATCGCGAGGGCCGCCGCCGCCGCGCCGATCGTCGCGCCGCGATGTCGCCGGACGAACTTCGAGACCTGGTACGAGAGGCTCGGCGGTCTCGCTTCGACCGGCTCGTGCCGCAGGAACCGCTGGAGGTCCGCGGAGAGGGCGTCGACCGAGGCGTAGCGGCGCGCCGGGTCCTTCTCGAGCGCCTTGTGGACGATCGTCGCCAGATCGGTCGGCGTCTGGGGAGCCGCGGTCGTCAGCTGGGTCGGCGAGTCCTCGAGGACGCGGCGCATGCCCTCGGTGAGCGAGACGCCCCGCACGTCGATCGGACGCTTCCCCGAGATCAGCTCGTAGGCGAGCACGCCGAGTGCGTAGACGTCGGCGCGCGTGTCGATCGACGACGGATCGCCGGAGACCTGCTCCGGCGCCATGTACGCGAGAGTCCCGACGATCTCGCCCGTGCGCGTTAGGAGAGAGACGGCGCCGTCGTCCCCCGGCTCGACAACGCGCGCGATTCCGAAGTCGAGGATCTTCGGCTGGCCGTTGTCCTGGACGAGGACGTTGCCCGGCTTGAGGTCGCGGTGGACGACGCCGCGCTGGTGCGCGTGCCGGACGCCCTCGGCGACCCGAAGCAGCAGGTAGACGCGCGCCTCGAGGTCGAGGTCGAGAGAGTCCGCGTAGCGATCGAGCGGCTCACCGGCGACGAGCTCGAGAGCGAGGAACGGCTGCTCGGTTCCACCGACCTCGGCCACTCCTGCCTCGAACACCGAAGCGATCGCCGGGTGGTGCAGGCGGCCGAGCGCCTCACCCTCCAGCTCGAAGCGCCTGATGAGATCGGGGTGGCCACCGAACCGGAGCACCTTGAGCGCGACCGAGCGCGCGGGTCGGTCCTGCCGGGCTTCCCACACGATGCCCATGCCGCCCTCGCCGAGCGGTCTAACGAGCTGGTAGCGCCCGATCCGATCGCCGTGCGCCGAGGGTTCGTCCCGCTCCAGCTCGGCGATCCCGACGCTCTCGTACTCGCTCAGTGCCTCCTGCGCGACGTCGCCGAGCGCCGCGACTCCGCCGTCGAACGCGTCGGTGGTGTCGACGTCCCGCCGAAGCATCGCCAGGACCTCGTCGGCGATGCTTCGGTCGCCGTTCGACCGCGCTTCGACGAAGGCGCGACGCTCCTCGAGGGGGACGTCACACGCGGCAAGGAAGATCTCGCCGATCCGATCGTGGCGTTCGGTCGACATGCGGACGCGCTGGGTCGAGCGCTGGGGCAGGTGACGAGCACATTAGCAACGCGCCGGACCGACGTGCGGAAAGACGTCGTCTCGAACGCAGACTCTCAGAGCGTGGGCAACAATCGCTGCAGCTTGCGCTGCCCACGCCCTGATGATGCCTCTGGCGCGTCTCCTGACGGAGACGCGCGTCGAGCCTGGGCAGAAATCTCCGATTCTGCTGCCCAGGCCGTGATTTGACCTTGCTGGCGCACCCGAGAACGCGGGTGCGCTGTTCGCCTGGGCAATTCTTGCCCAGGCTCTCAGCCGACGACGGCGTCAGGG
>JBCCSK010000237.1:0-9310 GCA_039200205.1 Planctomycetota bacterium | reverse complement strand
TCGGCCCCGGGGCCGCGCGCAGGGCGTTCTTCGCGCCCGGGCGCGTCAATCTGCTCGGCGGCCACCTCGACTACAACGGTGGCCCGGTCCTGCCCACGGCCATCGACCGCGGGACCTTCATCGCGGTCGCGCCGCGGAGCGACGGCCGCGTTCGCCTCGCGTCCACGTTCTCCGAGGCTGTCTACGACCGGCCGCTCCGGGAGCTTCCGAGCGAGCGGACGGGGGCTTGGTACGACTACCCCCTCGGCGTCGTCGCAGCGCTTCGCCGCGGTGAGCCCGAGCGGTCGAAGCCGCTCGACAGTCGCTTCATGGACCTGGGCTTCGACGTGCTGTTCGGAGGGAACCTCCCGGTCGGGGCGGGTCTTTCATCGTCCGCCTCGATCTGCGTCGGGACCGCCTACGCTCTCGACGCGTCGTTCGAACTCGGCCTCGACGCGCTCCAGCGCGTCGGAGCGGCGCTCCACGCCGAGCGCGAGTTCGTCGGCGTCCACTGCGGCATCATGGATCCGTACGCGGTCGGGTTCGCGCGCCCGCGCCAGGTGCTGTGGCTCGACTGCAAGGACGAGAGCTTCGAACACCTGCCGCTCGACTTCGCGTCGGTCTCCATCGGCGTGATCGATACCGGCGTCCAGCGCGCGCTCGCCCGCGGCGAGTTCAATCGCCGCGTCGCCGAATGCGCGGCTGCGTTCGAAGCGCTGCGCCCGCACGTCCCTGGAGCGACGGTCCTGCGAGACATCCCGCTCGAGGTGCTCGAAGCGCACGAGTCCGAGCTCGACCCGACGATCGCCCGGCGCGCCCGGCACGTGATCGAGGAAGTGGCCCGCACGTTCGCTGCGCGCGCGGCGCTGGAGAAGGGCGACATCGAGACGTTCGGACGCTCGATGGCCGAGACGCACGCCTCGCTGCGCGACCTGTACGAGTGCTCCAGCGAAGAGCTCGACGTGATCGTCGACGCCGCCCTCGCGGTCGACGGAGTCCACGGCGCGCGACTGACCGGCGCGGGCTTCGGCGGCTGCGTCGTCGCGTTCGCCTCGGCCGGCGTCGAGCGCGACGTCGAACGCGTGGTGGGGGACGCCTACGAGAATCGCTACGGCCGACGTCCGCCCGTGGCGTTCTTCCAGGGCGACGAGGGGCCGCGCGAGATCACCTGACCTCGTCGCCAGGTCACGCGACGCCGAGGCCGGGATCGACGAGCTCCTCGAGGACCGCGTCGAGCTCCTCGCTGCGAAGCGGCTTCGCCAGAAAGTCCGCCATGCCTGCGTCGAGGCAGCGCCAGCGATGCTCGTCCATCGTGTGCGCCGTCAGCGCGACGATCGGCGACGGCATGCGCCCCTCCCTTCGCCAGCGATCGACGAGGGTGCGAGTCGCTTCGATGCCGTCCATCTCAGGCATCTGGATGTCCATCAGGATGAGGTCGAAGGAGCCGTTGAGGGCTCGCTCGACCGCCTCGAGGCCGTTCGCCGCATCGTCGACGACGAGGCCCTTGCGCTCCAGGATGTGACGCGCGACGCGCACGTTCACCGGGTTGTCGTCGACGACGAGGACCCGGCGGATCGGGCTCGTCGCGCGGCTTCGAAGCGGGGCCCTTGGGAGCGCGGCCCGCGGCTGCTGCTCGAGATCGAGCACGAAGGCGAACGTGCTGCCGCGTCCGATCTCACTGTCGAGCTCGATCGTCGACCCGAGCCTGGAGATGGTCTCGTCGGCGATCGCGAGGCCGAGACCGGCGCCCTCGTGCTCGCGCGTGGAGCGCCCGTCTGCCTGGGAGAAGCGGTCGAAGATCGCGTCGCGTCGGTGGGGGGCGATACCGGGACCCGTGTCTTCGACGGCGAAGCGGACTCGGAGCCTGCCGTCGTCCCGTCGACCGTGATCGAGCGCGGTCGCCGAGACGACGATGCGACCCTCGCGCGTGAACGCCGCCGCGTTGTCGGCGAGACGGCCGAGCGCTCGTTCGATCGCGGTTCCCGCTCCGACGAGGCCGTCTTCGAGGACCTGGTTCCAATTCGCGGTGACCTCGACGCGGCTGTCCGCCCGGTCGCGAGCTCGATCGACAACGTCGCGGAGGACGGCGACCGGATCGAACGGCTCGATCTCGGGGTCCGCGGCACCGGCTTCGAGCGAGGCGAGCTCGAGCACGTCGTCCATCAGCGAGAGCAGCGACTCGCTGCAGCCGCGGATCGCGTCGACGAGCTCCGACTGCGCGTCGTCGAGCTCGGTCGCGGCCAGGACCTCCAGCGAACCGATGATCCCGCTCAGCGGCGTGCGAACCTCGTGACTCGTGTTTGCGATGAAGTCGCGCTTGGCGCGCTCCGTCTCCTCGGCGCGGGCTTCGGCGCTCTCGAGCAGCTCGCGGCTTCGCAGGCGGTCGAGCGCGTCTGCGACGAGCAGCGAGGCGCGGTGGAGGTCGTCCCGCAGGTCGGGACTCACCGCGGTGGCGCGCGCTTCCAGCGCGAGGTGTCCGGCACCCCGCTCCGTTGGGAGGGAGACGCTGATCGAGGTTCCAGTCGCCGGCTCGTCGTCCGTCTCGAACGTCGCGGCGTCGCCCCCGGCCGTCAGGATCTCGACCCAGCTCGCGTCGAAGGCGCGGGCGAGGCGCGTCGCCGCCTCGTCGAGGAGGATCCCCGTGTCCGCGCACTTCCCGAGATCCGAGGCGAGGACGCGAAGCTCGATCTCTCGCGAGCTCCGAGCCGGCGTGTTCGCCGGCTCGGATGCGGGCCTGCGCGACGCCACGGCCGCGCCGCGGGGCACCTCGACGGTGGAGCTCGCAGCGTGCGCGTACAGCGCGCCGTAGAGGCATACCGCGAGGGCGACGGCGGCGTAAGCCGGTTCCACGAACCCCGCGGCGAGTGAGAGCAGGATCACCCAGCCCGCGAGCGCGGGGACGAGCGTGACCATGGATGTCTCCGGCGTCCGCGAGCGCTGTCGCGAGGCCCGGCGCGCCCGTCGCGGGCGAGACTCTCCAGATCGGCTTTGCACGGATCGAAATCGGTCCAGAAGGACCGTCCACCCCCCTTTCGGACGTCCGGGCGGGGGCGCTGAGGGGGAATCGTCCCCTGCGGGCTCGCCCCGAGGCCTGCGCCGTGTCCCGCGGCGGGACCGTCCCGCAATCGGGTCGGTCGGGGGCCCGGAAACGCCCGGAGCCCGGCGATCGAGCGGATCGCCGGGCTCCGTGGGGGCCTGGAGCCGCCGAGCTGGCGGCGCCGATGACGCGCGATCAGAACTCCTGCTCGCGCTCGCCCGCGGGCGCGCGGTCCTCGCCCGAGGACGGGCGGCCGAACTGAACCGTCCGCGCGACGTCGAGCAGGAGCTGTCCCTCCTCCGATGCGCGGAGCTCCTCGCTGAACGGGTTCTCGAGCAGATCGACGGCGTCGGCCGGTCGGCCTCCGAAGAGGTAGTTCGCCGAGAGCACGAGGCGTGCGTCCATGTCGAGCACGTGATCCTCGACGTACAGCTCGAGGACCGCGAGCTGACGCTCGAACTCTGCCGGCTCCGCGTAGAAGTCGCGCTTGTCGATCACGTTGCTCGCCAGGCTCGGCTCGCGCGAGAGGGCCTGCCGCAGCGCGTACGCGGCGTAGCGGTAGTCGCCCGTCGCGAAGAGCGCGTCCGAGAGCACCAGGTAGAGGATCCCGCTGTCCGGCGAGTACTCGACGGCCTTGGCGTAGTAGTGCGCTGCGTCTCCGTAGCGCGACTCCTGGAAGGCCTGGTCACCCTGCGTGAGGTAGTACGCGGCCGCGCGGTTCAGCTCGCGCTGAAGTCCGGCGTCCGTGCCCTGGGGCGCGAGCTGGACCGGACCCGATTCGAACGCGGGATCGACGAGCGGGGCGTCCAGCGGGGCTTCGGGCTCGACCGGCACCTCGATGTACACGATCTCCGGTTCGACCGGGGCGGGGTTGTCATAGACGATGAACGACTGCCCGGCGGGGATGAAGGGGCCGAGCCAGTAGCAGTTCCACGGGCGTCCCCACGTGCCTCCCCACCACCAGTACGAGTTCCACCACAGTCCCGTGCAGTAGAACGGCGAGCAGAAGCAGCTGCCCCACGTGTACGGGAAGCACGGGCCCCAGGTGCCCCAGAAGCACTGGTTCCAGTAGCCGACCGACGCGCCGTACGAGAAGTCGTCGTGGCCCGTCTGCCAGACGCCGCCCGTGCCGGCTCCGGCGCCGACCGCGCCGACGTCCGTCGTGAGGCCGTTCTGCACCTGGAGGTCGCGGCGCGCGGCGGCGATCCGCTCCGCGTACTGCGAACGTGCCTGCTGCACGCGCTGCTCGGTTGCCGCATCCCTCGCCGCGACCGTCCGCGCGTTGTTGATGCGCGCCTCGTTGCGCTGCGCGACGTCCGCCGCACGCGCGTTGGCGATCCGCGCTTCGTTCCGCTGCGCGACGTCCTTCGCGCGCGCGTTCGCGATGCGCTGCGACGTGCCCGGATCCGCCGCGGACTGGCGTGCGGCCGTCGTGCGGGCCTCCGCCGAGCGCGCAGCCGCCTGCTGCCGGAGCGCTGCGACACGGGCCGCGTTGGTATCGGCCTGGCTCGCTCGCGTCGGCGTGTCCGACCCAGCCTCGCGGACGTTGCCCGCCCGGTAGCGGCTCAGGATGTCGCCGTGTTCGATCGTCGCCGCAGGACGGCTCAGATTTCGGCTCGCGTTGCGTCGCGCGGCCTCGAGCTCGGCGGGCGAACTCGTGCTACGGACCCGCTGGCTCAGCGAGCGCGTCGAACCGGGCGTCCCCGATGCGCGCTGGCGCTCGGGGGCCACGGTCGGGCGCGGGACGCGCGTCCGCGTGGGCACCACGCTCTCGCCGACGTCGATGACCGTCTGGGGCGATGACGAGCCCGAGCCCGTCGTCGCCGCGCTTCCCGAGCGCGACGAGCTGGCGCTGGACCAGCCGCGGAGGGGCGACCCGATTCCTCCCGACGAGGGGGCTCCGCTCGGCGCCGGCCGGTCGGCCGAGCGCGTCGGCGCCGCGGGACGTGCCGGAGCGGACGTACGCGTCGGCGCTGCGCTTCGCGTGGGTGCGGCCGACCTCGTGGGGGCAGCCGAGCGCGTGGGCGCTGCGCGCCTCGACGTCGCCGGGCGCCCGACGGTCGGGGCGGAGGACGTCGTCCGGCGCGACGTCGCCGTCGAGCGCGTCGTCGTGCGGGGCTGCGTCACCGTCCTCGATCGCGAGGACGTGCGCGTCGGCGCGCTGGAGCGCTGCCTCGTGGTCGTCGGCCGCGACGTGCGGGACGTGCCGCGCTGGTACGACGAGCGTCCAGCGGACGACCGTCCGATCGAAGAGCGTCCGGCCGAGGAGCGGCCCACGGAGGAACGCCCTGCGGACGAGCGGCCAGCGGAGGACCGACCCGCCGACGAACGCCCGCGCTGCGCCGCAGCGGGCGCGGGATCGACCGCGGCGTCGAGGGAGACCGCGCGCGCAGGGGTCGCGTCGGCCGCCGTCGGCGCGAGCCCGATCGCGCCCAGAATGGCCAGGGCGTAGGGGGCGAGGGCCAGGGGCCCGAAGCGGCGGCGGGAGAGCTGGTTGCGTTGGGTCATCGTTCGAGTGGCGAGGGTCCGTTCAACCCATAGCACCAAAAGGCGTGCCGAACCGCCGCTTCTGGCCCTCCCGACGGCGGTTCCCGGGACGGGTCGCGGCCTGCGTCTCACCTGAGGCGCCGCGCGCGCGAAGCCGTGAACCGGCGTGTCTCGCTTCGAGACCCAGGGCCAGGACATCGCATTCTGGCTGTCTGCCGCGTGCGACGTGGGCGCTCGGCCCCGTCCTCTCGGGAGGACGTCGAGGCCGGGCTAGAGGCTATCGGGGCGGTTCGTCCGCCCGCTCGTTCGGGAGGTAGGCCTGCACGAGCATGGGATCGGCGGCGCTGCCGCGCCCCGCCGTCTCCCGTCGCGTCAGCCGCAGGCGCAGGGGACCCTCGGAGGTCCCGCTCGCAACGACGATCGAGCGGAGGTCGTCGAGGGAAGCAGTGCCGGCCTCCGACGTCGTGTCGCAGAGCCGAACGCCCGCGTCCTCGCGCTGGCGCCGCGTCCAGTCCTGGGACTCCGCGAACGCCGCGTCGCTCGCCGGCGAGGCGGCGACCTCGATCGTCACCGCGACCGGTCGGCGCTTCGCATCGAGTTCGACCTCGAGCTTCGGCAGCGGCGCGAGGTCGAGCTCCTCGAGCTCACCGCGCGCGTCCTCCCAAAGCTCGAGAGCGCGTTCGACGGCTCCGTCGAGGGACGTCGTCGCGTCGATCGACGTTCGGCGGACCCACGCCGGATCGAGGATGCGGATGCGGACGTTCGTCTCGATCGGTCGGCCGACGAGCGCGCCGATCCGATCGGAGGGCAGGAAGTAGGTGTCGGCGAAGTTCCAGTCGACGCCGATCTCCTCGACGACCTCCGTCCAGATCAGCGAGTCGCCGGCGACGAACTCGAGGCTGGACGGCCACGCGCGCTCGCCGTCGACCTTCCACTCGATCGCGCGGAAGGCACCCGAGACTCTGCCCGTGGAGTCGATCGCCCGGACCTCGGTCGGACGGCCCGTCGAGGGATCGAGCGTCGCGAGGAGCACGCCGATGTCGTCGACCTCCGCCGTCCGCGTTCGACCCGCCCCCGTCCAGCTCCGCGTGTCCGGCCAGAAGAACACCGCGCGGCGAAGGGCGAGGTCGAGGCGCGTCTCCACGCGTCCCGCACCCTCGAGGAGGTAGCTCCGACTCGCCTCGAGGGGCGTGCCGGAGGACTGCTCGCGTCCGAACCACACGCCGCCGAGGTCGAAGCGTTCGACGGTCCCGCTCTCGCTCTCGAGGATCAGCCGCGAGCGGCCCGGGAACGCCGCCGAGAACGTGAGGACGTGCGGGCGGTCCGGTGCCTGGGCGAAGACCACGCGCGAGATCGTCCGCACCCCGCGGATGCGACCGAGCTTCTCTCTCTTCGGGGCATTCTCCAGCGCGCGGCGCGCCTCGCGCTGGGGCGATCGCGTCGACGTCGCCTCGTCGGACTGCTCGTGGAGCGTCGAGGCGCGCGGAGCAACGACGCCAGGACCGATGCAGACGGCGAGAGCGAGGGAGACGAGGCGGAGCATGCGCAGGCGCCTAGCGCGCCGCCGGAGCGCGGTCACGGCAGCCGCTGCGCGTACCGGACCCACTCCTCCTCGTCGTCGCCGTAGTTGCGGCGCGTGAGGGCGGTCAGGTCCTCGAGGACCGCGTCCTTGATGTCGTCCTCTTCCTCGCGCACGTACGACGCGACCAGCGCGCGGACGATGCGCCCCTCGTACTCGCTCTCGACGCTGCCGATGCGCGCCAGCGAGCGACTCGCCGCGCGGGCGACGATGGGCGCCTCGTCCCCGAGCGCGCGCGTCAGCTCGTCGAGCGACTCCGTATCGAGCGCCTCGGCGAGGAGCAGCGCGCCGTGGACGCGAAGGGCGGGCTCGGGGTCGCTGAGCGCTGCGCGCGCGGCGCGCACGACCGCGTCGCGCTCCTCGTCGACCAGATCGGAGTTGCTCAGCGTGCGCAGCGCTCGCCCCGCGTTGCTGCGCACGTTGAGGGGTTCATCCGTCGCCTCGAGTCGCGCCGCGATCGGGACGAGCGGCGTCTCGGAGTCGTCGAGCAGCGAGAGGCCGAGCAGCGCGTTCGCGACGACGTCGGACTCCGGATCGTCGAGCGCCGCGAGCAGCGGTCCGAGGGCGCGCGACGAGGCGCTGAAGCCCAGAGCCGCCGCCGCGATCGTCCGGTTGCTCGTCGGCCCGACCTCGAGCTGCTCGATCACGATGGCGAGCTTCTCGTTGACGCTGTGTCGGATCGCTCCCTCGACGATGTTCAGTCGCGCGCCATCGCGATCCGCGCGCCCCTGGAGGACGATGTTGTTCCACGTCTGGAGCGAGCGGTCGATGTCCGCGAGGACCATTCCCGTCTCGCGCTGATCCCTCGCCAGCTCGGGATCGTAGGGCTCAGGCTCCTCCGGGCCGATCCTCTCGAAGTCCTGGTCGCCCTCTTTCGGAGCATCGTCCACCGCGCTGGAGCTGGCGGGGGTCGAGGAGCAGCCGACCCAGAGGGCGGCCAGGGCGGCGAGGGTGAGGGCGTGGGCGGGGGCGGAGCGCATGGCGGTGGGGAGAGAGTGGCGCGGCCCGGGTCGGACGTCCATCGCCGGTCGATTCTTCCCGGCTCATCCTCGGACCGGGCGCGGGAACCTCCGGCGCGGGGCGTGACGCGGCGGCTCCGGCGGATAGTCTCGCGCGTTCGATGTCGGTCCACCTCCTCGACGCCATGGCCCGGGAGGGCTTCGAGCAGGTCTCCGCGGTCTACGACCGGCGCTCGGGCCTGAGGGCCTTCGTCGCCGTTCACGATACGGTCCGCGGCCCTGCGTTCGGCGGGATTCGGCGCCGGGAGTACCGGGACGAGCGCGAGGCGCTGTTCGACTGCCTGCGCCTCGCGCGGGCGATGACGCACAAGGCGGCGCTGCTCGAACTTCCCGCCGGCGGAGGAAAGATCGTCCTGATGGACGACGACACCGTCGACTGGGAGGACGCCTACCGGCACGTCGGCCGCGTCGTGGACGGCTTCGGCGGGACCTTCTACACCGGCCCGGACGCCAACACCGGACCGATCGAGCTAGGCCATGTCGCCGAAGGAACGCGCTTCGTCACGGACCCCGGGGACGAGGGGCCGGGCGAGCTGGCGGAGGCGACCGCCGAGGGCGTCTTCATGGGCATGGCCGCCGGGCTCCGAGCGCGTCACGGCGAGACCGAATGGCCCTCACGGCGCGTCGTGATCCAGGGACTCGGTGCCGTGGGGGAGGGCCTCGTACGACGCGTGGTCGAGCAGGGTGCCGAGGTCGTCGGAGCGGACGTCGACGAGGCCCGAGCGCACGCCGTGAAGGAACGGTTCGACATCGAGCTCATCGATCCGGCGCGGGCCGTCGAGGAGCCCTGCGACGTCCTCAGCCCGAACGCCTTCGGCGGGCTCTTCCACGATCTGACGCTCGGCAAGATCCGCTGCGGCGTGATCGCAGGCGGGGCGAACAACCAGCTCGCGCGGCCGCTCGCGGGCGACGTGCTGTACGAGATGGGCGTGGTCTACGTCCCGGACTTCGTCATCAACGCGGGCGCACTCGTGCGCGGCACGATCTTCCACCTCGAAGGCCGACGCGAACCGGTCGAAGCGATCGGGCTCAGGATCGGCGCGGCGGCGGAGCGCGTCCTGCGCACCGCGGAACGCGAGGACGATGCGCCGGCGCGCGTCGCGGTGCGGCTGGCCGAGGCTCGCATTGCCGAGTGGCGCCGGAAGTGACGTAAGAGGGGGTGCGGCCCAAACCCGGTTTGGAGCGTCCGCGTGGCCCCGCCGCCGCGGC
>JBCCSK010000236.1:0-9321 GCA_039200205.1 Planctomycetota bacterium | reverse complement strand
CGGTCATATCGACCACGAAGATCGACCGGAAGTCGAACATGAACGACACGGACCCGCTCGAACCGAGGTTGCCGCCACCACGTTCGAGGGCGTACTTGACGTCGGGGGCCGTCCGGTTGCGATTGTCGGTGAGGCAGGTGATGAGGAGGGCCACGCCACCCGGCGCATAGCCCTCGTAGACGAGCTCCTCAAAGTCGTCCCCGTCCTTGTCCCCGTCGCCGCGCTTGATCGCCCGCTGGATGTTGTCCTTGGGCATGTTGGCCGCGCGGGCCTTCTCGACGGCGTACTTGAGCTTCAGGTTCGAGTCGATGTCCGACCCGCCCTGGCGCACCGCAGAAATGATGTTGCGGGCGAGCTTGCTGAAGATCTTCGCGCGCTTCGCGTCGACCGCGTTCTTGCGGTGCTTGACGTTCGCGGCGTGGGAATGACCTGCCATCGGAAGCGAGGGCGAGGGGGGCGCGCGGGTCCGCGCGCCCACCCGCCGACCGTGGGATCAGCGCTTCGAGAACTGGAAGCCCCGGCGTGCGCCGCGGCGACCGTACTTCTTGCGCTCCTTCATCCGGGAATCCCGGGTGAGCAGGCCGTGCTCGCGAAGCGTCTCGAAGGTCGCGGGGTTGATCGACTTCAGCGCACGCGCGATGCCGAGGGACACCGCTTCACTCTGCCCCGTCGGGCCGCCGCCCTTGACGTTGCAGAACACGTCGTACTGGGCGCTGGCCTCGGCCGCGTTGAGCGGCTGGCGGGCGCGCTGACGGGTCTGGACGGTGACGAAGTAGTCGTCGATCGGCTTGCCGTTGACGACGAAGCCGCCGGCGCCAGGCTTGAGTCGGACGCGAGCGATCGCCGTCTTGCGACGGCCGAGGCCCCAGGTCCAAGGATTGTCGACTGCCATGGGAGGATCAGAGGGTCTCGACCTTGACGGGCTGCTGGGCGCCGTGCGGATGCTCGGAGCCGGCGTACACCTTGAGGCTACGGAGGA
This sequence comes from Planctomycetota bacterium, assembly GCA_039200205.1. Taxonomy (GTDB): domain Bacteria; phylum Planctomycetota; class UBA1135; order UBA1135; genus Saltatorellus. The sequence goes on along the minus strand of JBCCSK010000236.1, from coordinate 8,342 downwards.
GATCGCGGCCGAGGCGCGTCTTCGGCAGCATGCGGCGCACGGCGAGCGTCACGATGTCGGCAGCGCGGCGCTCGACGACCTTGTCGATCGGCACGTGCTTCTGGCCATCGGGGTAGCCCGAGTAGTGGCGGTAGATCTTGTCCGTGCCCTTCTTGCCGCTGAGGCGGGGCTTGTCGCCGTTGATGACGACGACGTGGGCGCCGGTGCGCTCGCTCGGCGTCCAGGTCGGGCGGTCCTTGCCCTGGAGGGCGCGCGCGATCGAAGCCGCCATGCGGCCGAGGTTGTGCTCGGACGCGTCGTAGAGGAGCCAGCGCTCCTCCGTGTCCTGGCGTCGTACGTGGGTCGTGGTCATGATCGGTGCGGCCGCTGCGGACGGCGGCGGGGCGGGACGCGGGCCCCACGAGCGGGGCGCGCACGTGTCTCGAAGAGACCCGCCGGTCGCGACGCGAGGCCCCGGACGGGGCGTCCGGGCGCGTTGCGAAGGGCAAGAGGTTAGGAGGCGCCCTCGGCGGCCGCAACGGTGCGGCGGGGGAAACCAGAGGGGGTCCGACCGCACGTGCCGGTCACTCCAGGACGACCCGGAGCCAGAGCTGCGACGGTCGCCCGGGTCCCTCCCATCGCCCGGAGGGCGGGCCGATCCTCGGAATCTCCTCGAGCCCGTCGAAGTCGGTCGGATCGATCCTCGCCACGATCGCGCGGGCACCGAACGGGAGGCCGATCACCGCCCATCCAGGCGGATCCGGACCCGACCTGGGCGTCGGGAGCTCTCCACCCCGCTCCCACGCGCCGTGGAAGCTCCAGGCACCGTCCGCCGAACGCATCCACGCGGACTCGAAGCCGAGACCGGGCCCGTCGATCGCCAGGCCCCCGGGCCCCTCGGATCGGCGGACGACCTCCGCCACGGCGCCGGGGCTCGCCTCGATCGTGGCGTAGCTCCGCTCCGCGCCGAGCACGGTCGCGTACCGCTCGATCGAGTCGCTGACGAACGACGTCCCGGCGGGTCGGCCGTCGGTCACCGACGCGGCTGCGACAGCCTCGCCAACCGCGTCGGAGTCGACGGCGAGCACTCCCGCGGCCCGATCGACCTCGAGCCCGCGCGCGGACCCGTCCGCAGAGATGACGCCGTCGTAGACGCGAATTCCCCCCGAGAAGGAGCGGGCCGCGTCGATCGGCCCGTCGGGTCTCCAGATGTCCGCTCGGCACAGCCACCAACCGGCCGCGCTGAGGAGGACGCAGAGCGTGGACACCGCGATCGGGCGCCCGAGGCCGGCGCGCCCGCCGAATGCCGTGATCACGAAGAGGAAGCTCCAGGCCAGGAGGATCTCGGCGGTCGGCGGCCGGCGCTGCGGACCGGGAGCCACGGGCCGACCGCGGCGCGCGAGCGGGTCGGCGGCGAGCGCCCCCGGCGACGGGGGCTCGAGAAGCTCCACCCGAACGCGTTCGGCGCCGCCAGTCGGCTCGAGGGCCGCGATCGCGATGTCGCTCTCGAGGGGCTCGACTCCGTTCGGCACGGCGATCCAGCCGCGGAGGACGCGCGACTCCCCCGCCGCGAGGTCGGCTCGGATCCGGAGCGGCACTCCGTCGGCGACGCGGGCCGTCGCAGCCTGGAACGGGCCCACGAGCTCGACGCGGACCGGGCGCAGCTCCGCGGCGGGCGGCGGCGCGACGGGTGGCGCGTGTTCGTCGGCGTCGCGCGCTCCGCCGGGAACGAAGAGTGCGCCCACCGCCGCACCCAGCGCGAGGAAGCCGACGCCGGGACCGCCGATGCGCGCGATCAGCGTCGTCGCCGCGAGCACGAGCGCCGCGAGTGCGACCTCGATGGTCGCGGGCGTGCGCCCGGTCGCCGTCGCGACCGCGAGGCCGGAGAACGGCGCCGTCGCGGCGAGCGCGAAGGCCGCCGCGAGGATCCCGTGTCGGGCGGGCGTCCGGCCCGGCGCGAGGAACGACGGCCACGCGAACAGCGCCAGCGCGGCCAAGAGCACCACGACGAATCCCCCGTCGAGGTCGGCGCCGGCGACGCTCTCGAACGTGCGCCAGTCTCGCTCGACGCACGAAGGCGCGAAGAGCGCCGACGTCGCGACGAGTCCGAACGTGTGCGCGCGGGCGGTCGCGCCGCGGCGGAACCGGCGGGGAACGAACGCGTCCGGCGCGGGCGGCTCGCCGGTCGGCTCCGTCATCCCTCCTCGTCCGCGCCGCTCTCCCAGCGCTCCTCGAACTCCAGGACCTCGTCCTTGGTCATCAGGACGGGCGCGTCGAAGCGCGCGTCGAGGAGACTCCAGGGGTCGCCGCCGCGCGACGCCTCCAGCGCCTTGCGGACGTGCTGCCACTTGTAGCCGACGGGCAGCTCGCCCTCGACGACCGGCTCGGGCGGGCGGCCGAACAGGACGCGTCGGCCGAACTCGAGGTCGACGACGACGCCGCCGGGCAGTCGGCGCGGCGTCGTGCTTCCCACCCTGCGATCGAAGACGGGCGCGTCGGCTCTGGACGCGTCGATCGTCGCTCGACCGAAGTCGCGCAGGTCGTCGACGTCGAGGTGGTCCCACAGCGTCTCGGCGACGAGGAGCGCAGAGCGCAGGGCGGGCACCTCGATTCGATCGCCCGGCTCGACCGGCCCTTGGACCTCCTCGAGCAGCCCGTGCGGCGCGAGCGTCGGCAGGTAGCCGCCGTACGCCGGATGCGGTGTCCGGGCGTAGCCGTCGAGCAGCGTTCCATCCGGCGCGACCGGGAGGAAGTCTCGCCCCCCCACGCGGATGCAGGCGACCGGCTCGTGGAGCTTGACCGGGACCGTGAGCCCGTCCGGCCAGTGGGCCTCGGGCGTCCCGACCGCGGCGACGAACGGCAGCTCCTCCACGCGCCGCACGAAGGCCCGGATGGCGTCGCCGTCGTCGGCGGGGATCTCGCGGGTCTCGAGGAGGAGCCGCTCGAGCCGCTCGTCCCATGCCGCACTCCCCCAGCGAACGTCGGCGTGGAGGCGGTAGCGCGTCGCGTCGATGCGGGCGAGCCCACGGCTCCGGGCGTCGTCCTGGAGCGCCTGCAGACCCGCGAAGAGCCCGGCGAACAGGAGCGCGAGCGGGACCCACGTCGGAACCCGCCCACCCTTCGAACTCGGCTGTCGCTCGGTCGCTCGTGTCCGCACAGCGTCCCTATTGTGCGCGAGGCGCGAGGCTCGCGCCGGGGGCGGCGCAGGTCAGTTGCGCGCGGGGACGAGCTGCGTGTCGATCGTCGTTCCCCCGCTCGGAACCTCCATGGGGGTCGAACCGCTCGCGGCCGCCTGCCCCTGGGGTCCGTAGCCGCCGCCGCTGCGGCCGCCGAGGCGCTTGGTCGCCTCCTCGATGAACAGGTCGAGCGCGACCTGCATCTCGATCACCTGCTCACGCGAGAGCGCGATGGACTTCGACCCCCCCTGCGAGTGGAGCTCGTGGCCGAGAAGGCGCGAGACGAGCTTGAGCTGCGCCAGATGGCGCTCGAGGTGGGTTCCGTGCTTGTGCTGACCGTTCATGTCCCCTCCTGGGTGTGCGGAGCGCCATCTCTACGCAATCGGGGGGGCCGATCACAAGGACGAGGGCGCGACGCTGGCGATGGCTCCCCCCGCGCGGCACGCTGGCCGATCGATGACGTCCAGTGGCGCAGACCGCCCGCGAGGGAAGCCGGCCGGACCCGGCGCGGCCCTCCCCTTCGGCCACGTCGGGGGCTCCCCCTCGCCCCCGGCCGAGGTCCCTGAGCCCGAGGAGGTCGCGGGGCCCCCTCCCGCACCCCCCGACGCCACGAGCCAGGCCCCCGAGGAACTCCCCGCCCCCAGCGAGGTCTTCGGGCCGGACGGACGGGTCGTGGAATGGAAGGGATTCAAGCTGTCCCGGTTCCAGCTCCAGGCGGTCGCAGGGATCCGGGCCGGGCACAACGTCCTCGTCTCGGCGCCGACCGGCGCCGGGAAGACCCTCGTCGCCGAGTACGCGATCGAGGACGCGGTCCGCAGCGGCGCGCGGTGCATCTACACCGCGCCGATCAAGGCGCTCTCCAATCAGAAGTACCGGGACTTCCGAGACGATCCGATGATCGACGTCGGCCTGATGACGGGCGACGTGACGATCCACCAGTCGGCGCGCGTGCTCATCATGACGACGGAGATCCTCCGCAACGCGATCTTCGACAACCCGCGGCTGCTCGACGACGTCGCGTACGTCGTGTTCGACGAGGTCCACTACCTCGACGACCGCGAGCGCGGAACGGTCTGGGAGGAGAGCCTGATCTTCCTGCCGCCGGCGATCCGGGTCATCGCCCTCTCCGCGACGGTCGCCAACGTCGAGGAGCTCGGGGGCTGGATCCGGGAGATCCGCCCGCAGAACCTCGACGTGATCGTCGACGAGCGGCGGCCGGTTCCGCTCTCGCACTGGGTCTACACGCCGGAGGCGACGGCCTTCGACGCGTCGAACGTCAAACGCGCGCGGCGGATCGCCGAGAAGCGCGCGGCCGAGCGCGCGAGCCCGCGCCGCAGCCGCCGCCGGCGCGGACGACGCGGCCGAAGTGGCGGCGGCGGTCGCCCGGAGCCGCCGGATCCGAAGCCGCTCTTCGACGAGCTCGTCGATCGTGAGCTCCTCCCCGCCCTCGTCTTCTCGTTCTCCCGACGCGACTGCGAGCGCCTCGCGCACCGCAACGAGCAGCGCGAGCTGCTGAACGCCGACGAGAGCCGGCGCATGGCGCAGCTTCAGGAGGAGCTGGTCGAGCTGTTCCAGCTCGACCGCGGGCACCTGCGCGGCGAGATCTTCCGGATGGCGCGGTCCGGCGTCGCGTACCACCACGCGGGAATGCTCCCGATCTACAAGGAGATCGTCGAGCGGATGTTCACGGGCGGCCTGCTCAAGATGCTCTTCACCACGGAGACGTTCGCTCTCGGCATCAACATGCCGGCGCGCGCCGCGGTGTTCGCCGGACTTCGCAAGTACGACGGCGTGTCGTTCGACTGGCTGCGAACGCGGGACTACATGCAGATGGCGGGGCGCGCCGGTCGTCAGGGGATCGACGACAAGGGCTTCGTCTTCCAGGTGCTCGCCGACGCCGAGCTGAAGGACGCCCCTGTCGAGCGCTGGGTCAGCGGGAAGCCCGAGCCCGTCCAGAGCCGGTTCCGCATGAATTACTCGACGCTCCTGCACCTCGTGTCCCGCGTGGGCCGGACGCGCGTGCACGAGGCGTGGGAGAAGTCGTTCCACTCGTTCCAGAATCGAGAGAAGAACGCGAAGGCGCGCGAGCGTCAGCGCCGCGATCAGGTGCGCCTCGTCGAGCGCCACCTCGACCTCCTCGAAGAACTGGGCTACCTCGAAGACGACATCGTGACCCCGAAGGGCGAGATTGCCCGTCGCCTCGGGGGCTACGAGCTCCAGGTGACCGAGCTGCTCTTCCGAGGCGCGCTGGAGACGCTGCCCCCGAAGGCCCTCGCGATGGTGTTCGTCGCCATGATCCACGAGGAGCGGAGGGCCTCACAGCGCCCCTGGATCCCGTCCTCGATGTTCGGCGGGACGCGGCGGCAGATCGACGGGATCATCGGAGAGCTGTGCCAGGCCGAGGCACGGCACGGCGTCGAACCGGGCATGAAGCGCGCGGATTGGGGCCTGACGCCCGCGACGCTCGGCTGGATGGGCGGCGTATCGATGGAGGAGCTCGAGGAGACGCTCGACGTCAATCCGGGCGACGTCTGCCGGGTCTTCCGCATGGCGACCCAGCTGATGCGCAACGTGCGGCGCTCCGTCGACGAGGACTGGGACGTCGTCGACCGCATCGACGATGCGATCCTCGCGATGAACCGCGACGAGATCGACGCAAGACGGCAGCTCGAGTTGGGATGATCCCCGAGGGACGTTCCCGAATCACTCCGAGGCTTGCCGCACCTGCGGCGAAAAATGTCCAACTCGCGCGGTAGCCGGGCTACATGGCGCATCTAGTCGGGCTCCAGAGGCGGATCCTGTATAACAGTTCGCCTCGAACCGGCCGCCGCCGGCCGACCGCGACGGCCCGACATCCCGATCAAATCCTCCCGCCCGCCGCACTCGAACCAGCGTTCGATGTGGGACGGGCGTCTCCGTTCCACGCTCGAAGCCCCACGACGCTTTCCATGCTCACGAACCTCGCCCTCGCGGCCTTCGCCGCGTTCGCCGGTCCGTCCGCATTCGCGCCGACGATCGCCCCCGCCGCTCCGACCGACGAGGCTTCCCGGCCGGCTCTCCCCGATGCGGCGAGTGCCGTCAGCTTCGAGACCAAGGACAGTCAGCTCCTCGCTGGTAGCTACTACGAGCCGAAGCGTCGCCGCGGCTCCGCGCCCGCGCCGGCCGCTCTCCTGCTGCACGACGCGGGGGAGAACCGGACCGAGCTGGAGGAGCTCGCCGCGTACCTGCACAAGAAGGGCTTCGCCGTCCTGACCGTGGACCTCCGCGGGCACGGTGGCAGCGCGACCGACGACTTCGACTTCGAGGGTGCGGACGACAAGGGGCGTGCGACGCTCTGGGGTCTCGCGACGCGCGACGTCGACGCGTCCGCGAACTTCCTCCTCGATCAGGAGGGCGTCCACGCGACGAACCTCTCGATCTTCGGCGTCGGCGCTGGCAGCGCGCTCGCGGTGCGCCGCGCCTCCGAGGACGAGAACGTCCGCGCGGTCGTGCTCGTCGAGCCGCCCGCCGAGGCGTTCGGTTACAGCCTGGCGAACGGCCTCGCCGACCTCGGCGGACTGCCGACGCTGATCCTCTCGCCCAAGGACGAGCGGAGCATCGCCGAGTCGCTCCAGGCCGCCGCGCACGACGCGAACGGCGGACTGGAGTACGTCGAGGTCAACGCTCTCAAGAGCGGCCCCGGCGAGTCGCTGAGCGACAAGCGTCTCAAGTCGGCCGCCGCGGCGTGGCTGCGAGACCAGGTCATGCCGCGGAAGTGACGGGAGCCGTCGCGATCGCGGACACCGCCTCCGGGAGGCCGTTCGCTGGTCGCGCGCACGGGTAGACTGCCGGTGTGCCCGCCCAGCCGCTCAGCTCACTTCGCCCTAGGGCGCTTCGCGCGCGCCTGAGGTCGCACGTGCCGGACGGCCTCGCGGGCCGGCTGCGGCACGCGCTCGACGTGCTGAACACGGAGTGGCACCACCGCTTCCGTCGCGCCGAGATCCGGGCCCGGCTCGAAACGCTGCGGCGGATCCCGCGCGGTCTCCACGTCGAGGGGACGAACATCTGCAACGCAAAGTGCGTGTTCTGCGCGTACCCGCAGATGGAGCGTCGCAAGACGACGATGGAGATGAAGGACTTCGTCGGCGTCGTCGACGAGTACCTCGCGATGGGCGGCCGGAGCGTGTCGCTGACCCCGATCGTTGGCGATCCGTTCGTCGACAAGCACGTCTTCGACCGCCTCGACCACCTGATGGGGCTCGCCGAGGTGCGCTCGATCAGCTTCTACACGAACGCGATCCTGATGACGCCGGACAAGTCCGAGCGCCTCATGGGGTACGCGGAGAAGCTGCACGTGCACGTCTCGTGGGGCGGCTTCGACGAGGCGACGTGGAACGAGATCATGGGCGTGAAGAAGTTCACGCAGGCGCGCGACGCCGTCCTCGGCTTCCTCGCGATCAAGGAGCGTACGGGCTCGGATATCCCCTTCACGCTCGCGCTACGCTGCCCGCCCTCCGCGTGCACGGGTCCCCTGTGGGACGAGCTGCGCGAGTTCGAGCGTCGCGGTCTCGTCGAGATCGCGGGCATGCCGGACTACGACTCGTGGGCGGGCAAGATCGATCCCGCCGCGCTCCAGTCCGTCGGCCTCGAGCCGCGGACGATGCCCTACAAGAAGGGAGCGTGCGAGCTCCTGTTCACCAAGCCGGTCGTCCTCGCGAACGGCGACGTGAACGCGTGCGCCTGCCGTGACGTCGAGGCCGAGCTCGTCGTCGGGAACGTCAAGGAGACTCCGCTCTCCGAGATCTGGGCCGGTGAGAAGATCGACGAGCTGATCGAGCGCCACGAGCGCGGCGACTACCCTGACGTCTGCAAGCGCTGCACCTACTTCGTCAGCGTCTACAACTCGCGCAAGAGCCGGACGTTCGCCAAGGACGGGCAGCCGTCCGGCAACTGGGCCGAGGACTGATCCGAGGTCAGTCGCTCGCGACCGCGTGCGAGCGCAGCTCTTCGAGCGTGACGTGGTCGAGCGCGTTCTCGTGCGTCGCCTCGAGAACGACCGGCGGCGCGCAGCCGGCGTCGAGCGCCTCCTTCCAGCGCAGGACGCAGAGGCACCAGCCGTCGCCGGGCCGCAGTCCCGGGAACGAGAATTCGGGACGCGGCGTGATCAGGTCGTTGCCGCGCGCGCGGCTGAACTCCAGGAACTCCTCG
>JBCCSK010000235.1:0-9346 GCA_039200205.1 Planctomycetota bacterium | reverse complement strand
GGTCTGGTTCGGGCCGCCGCTGTCCTGACGACCCGGGCTCGCATCGAACCGGACGTGAACGCGTGAGCTCCGATCGCCTCGAAGGCGGATAGACTCGCGCCGATGTCGCCGCGCAGGCACGCCTCGCACATAGGGATCGCGGTCCTCGCGGGCCTCATCGTCACCCTCCTCGCTCCGGGCTGCGGGAGCGCGGACCCGCCCGATCCGGCCGCGCCGGAGAGCTCCGCGCCGCAGCAGGCGCGGGGGACCGGGAGCCAGGCGCAGGAAGGGCAGCAGCCGGCGCGGGCTCCCGTCGCGCGTCTCTTCTCCCCTCAGCTCCCGCCTCTCCATCCGGACTTCGAGGCGATCGCACGCGGCGTCAACCCGGCGGATCCGTCCGATCCGTGGCCCGGCGAGTTCCTCGCGCTCTCGGCGGAAGCGGTCCTGGAGGACGTTGCTCGACTGCTCGCGCGCGGCGAGGGCCCGGAGCGGCTCCAGCGCGTCACCACGCGGGACCTCTCGGGGAGCGTGGACGGCGAGCCCATCGCGGCCGGCCCGCTCCTCGCAGAGCTCGTGCGTGAGCTTCGTCTCGAAGGGCACTCGGAGGACGACCTCGCCGTCGAGGTGGACGTCCTCGAGGTCGAGGCGCCGCCTCTCGACGCCCCCCAGGACGGCCGCGCGCCCGTCGGACGCACCGTCGCGCGCATTCGCGCGGGGACGCGCCCGGAGAGCGCTCGTCCCGGGCCGCGAGAGCAGGTCGACGTGACGTGGGACGTCGAATGGCGCCTCGGAAAGCGCGCACGGATCGCGTCGATCGACGTTCGCAGCCGTGCGAGGCGCGCGCTGGATCCGCCGTTCCGGGACGTGACCGAGACGATCCTCGATGCGCCGGGCCTCGGGGACATCCTCGATCTCGGCGCCCTCGAAGCGGTCGGACGCACGGACCGCCTCGCGCCGTTCCCGGACGTCCAGCTCGCGATGCACGGCTGCGCGGTCGGCGACCTCGACGGCGACGGCCGGGACGATCTGTTCGTCGGTCGAGCGGCCGGCCAGCCGAACCTCGCGTTCCGCGACGAAGGCGGGGTGTTTCGCGAGTGCGGAGCGCAGATCGAGCTCGACCTCCTCGAAGACACCGGCGGCACGCTGATCGTCGACCTCGATGGCGACGGCGCCAGGGACGTCGCGATGGGGATGGGCGGCGACGTCCTCATCGCGTGGAACGACGGCTCGGGCTCGTTCGGCGAGCGAACGCGGCTTCGGGGGCCGACTGCCGCGCGCGTCTACTCGCTCGCCGCCGCCGACCCGGACGGCGACGGCGACCTGGACCTCTACGACACGCGCTACTTCCGAAGCGGCGGCTACGGGGCCCAGGCTCCGCTGCCGTACCACGATGCGACGAACGGCGCGGCCAACGTCTTCTGGCGCAATCGACTGGTCGACGGCCAGTCCCCCGCGACGCGCGCGTTCCGCGACGACACGTCTGCGATCGGACTCGACGCCGAGAACGACCGCTTCAGTCTCGTCGCGACCTTCGACGACTTCGACGAGGACGGCGACCTCGACCTCTACGTCGCGAACGACTTCGGTCGCAATAGCCTGTACGTCTGGGAGGGCGACCGCTTTCGACCCGCGACCGAGGGAGCAGGACTCGTCGACAAGGCGGCGGGGATGGGGATCAGCGTTGCGGACGCCGACCTCGACGGGCGCCCCGACCTGGTCGTCAGCAACATGTACTCGTCCGCCGGCATGCGCGTCACGAGGGATCCGCGCTTCCGCGCGGGTCGGGACGCCGAGACCTGCCTCGAGTTCATGCGCCATGCCCGCGGGAACAGCCTCTTCCGCGGCGTCGGCCCCGGTCGCTTCGAGGACGTCACCGACGCGACGGCCGCAGCGCCGGGCGGCTGGGCGTGGGGGGCGCGCTTCGTCGACTGGGACCGAGACGGACTCCCGGACCTCGTCGTTCCGAACGGCTTCCTCTCGGGCCGCCGCGGTCCCGACCTGGCGAGCTTCTTCTGGCGTCGCGTCGTCGGCGCGTCTCCGAGCGACGCGGCGGCCGAGGCGGCCGAGCTCGATCGCTACCTCGGAGCGTGGGCGGTCATCTCGCACCTCTCCCAGCTCGAGCGCCAGGACTGGAATGCTCGCGAGCGGACCTACTCGTACGGCAACCGGGGCGGGCTGCGCTTCGACGACGTCACGCTCGCGAGCGGCCTCGGCTTCGCGGACGACGGACGCGCCCTCGTGTGCTCCGACCTCGATGGCGACGGCCGCCTCGACCTCGTGTTCCGCAATCGAACGTCGCCAATCCTGCGCGTGATGCAGGGCACCCCCCAGGAGGGACATTGGCTCGCACTTCGCCTCGCCGGCGATCCACCCAACGCGGACGCCGTCGGAGCCCTGGTGACGGTCACCGTCAGCGGGGTGGTGCGTCGCGCGAGGATCACCGCCGGCGACGGTTTCCTCGGCGGTTCGACCCTCGAGGTGCACTTCGGGCTCGGCGAGGCGGATTCGATCGATGCGCTCGAGGTGACGTGGCCCGACGGCGCGTCCAGCTCGTATCAGGTCACCGGCCCGGAGGGAGACTCTCTCGTCGACGGCGCATGGACGCTGCGGCGCGGGGCCTCCGTCGCCGAGCTTCGTCACCGCGGCAAGGCGCTCCAGCTCCCCGGCGAACTTCGTGCGCCGCGCCCGGCCGCGACTCCGGGTCCCCCGCGGGCACGCGTTCCGCTCTTCGACGAGGTCCCGCTCGGCGCGTGGCGCCTGCCGACGTTCGATGCGGGCTTCGCGCGCGTCGACGAACTCGCCGGTGCGAGCGGACTGGTCGTCGTCGTCTGGGCCCACGCCGTTCCCGCGTCCCTGCCCGGACTCCAGGCGGCAGGCGCGCGCTCGGCCGAGCTCGAGCCGTCGGGCCTCCGCTTCCATCCCCTATCGCTCGACGCCGTGCGCGGCGCGGAGGAGGCGGAGCGCGTCGCGCGAGCGACGAGCCCGGGAGCGCCGGGGGGCCGAGCCGGTCGCGCTGCGAGCACGATCGTCGAGCTCGTCCTCGCCGCGACGCTCGCGCCGTACGACGACCTCCCGCTGCCGATCGCTCTGCTGTTCGACGCCGAGGGTGACCTCGGCTGCCTCTACGTGGGCGACGTCGACGTCGACGCGATCGCGCGCGACGCTCGCGTTCTCGCTCAGCGCGCCGATCCCAGTGCGCTCGCGGGTCTGACCGGCGGCCGCTGGGCCTCCGCGCCGCCGAAGCGCGACCTCGAGCGATTCGCGGACGTGCTCGCGCGAAGCGGCCTCGACGAACTCGCCGAGCACGTGCGGTCGAGCAGGCGCTGAGGACGACTCGACGTCAGTCGTCGCGCGACGCGCGCAGGAGAGTCCAGCTTCCGCCGCTCACGTCGGCTTCGACGAGCTCGTGGGTCCCGGCGCTCCACCGACCTCCGTTGGGGTGACCCCAGAGCGCGCCCTCGGCCGTGATCGCGAATGCCGCGTCGCCGCTCCGTCCGTAGGCGTCGGGCCAGGCGACGAGCGCCGGGCGTCGAACGACGCCGTCGCGGAGGTAGCCCGTGTCGATTCGATAGCCGTGGTGGACGAGCTGCCCCGTGTCGGGCGCGCGTCGCGCATCGGGGAAGCGGTGGCGCAGCATCTCGACGGCCGCGACGACGTCTGCCAGGTCTTCGGGCTCCGCGGGGTCCTCCGGCGCGGCGGCGCCATCGGTCCACGCGCGGGTGAACACGACGTCGGCGAGGATGTCGAGCGCCACGCGCGCGTCGGCCCGGTTCGCGGCCACGGCGTGGGCCCGGAACCTCGGCATCGAGACCAGCACCACGAGCAGCGCGATCCCGCCGACGAGGACGGCCGCCGGAACCCCTGCCACGTCGGAGGCTCGAGCTCGTCCTCTCGTCATCGCCACGTCGACCTGTTCGGCCACTCTCCCTCCTGCGGGCGCACCCCTCGCACCTCGCACGCGAAGTGTGGAGGAGCGGACCGTACGATTCAAATCGCGATGAGCCCGCACGAGCCGATCGAGGGAGCGCGGCTCCTGGCCGACGTCCCCGCCCGCTGGAGCCGTCCGGCCCAGCACATCGCGGAGACGCTCCAGGCCGAGGGGCACCGCGCGTGGATCGTGGGGGGCTGCGTGCGCGACCTCGTGCTCGAGCGCCCCCTGGGAGATCTGGACGTCGTCTCGGCGGCTCGGCCGGACGAGATCGAGGCGCTCTTCGATCGGACGATCGCGGTCGGCAAGTCCTTCGGCGTCGTGATCGTCGTCGTGGACGAGACCGAGGTCGAGGTCGCGACGTTCCGTCTCGAGCGCGGCTACTCCGACCGCCGTCGACCGGACGCGATCGAGTACGCGAACTCGCCGCTCGACGACGCGCGTCGGCGCGACTTCACCTGCAACGCGCTCTACCTCGATCCGCTCGACGGGACGCTGCTCGATCCCACCGGCGGGATCGCGGACCTGCGGCGGGGCGAGCTGCGGGCGGTGGGGGAGCCACGCGAGCGCTTCCGCGAGGACGGGCTGCGCATCCTCCGCATGGCTCGCTTCCTCGCAGCGCTCGACCTCGGTCCGGCACCGGGACTCCTCGAGGCGGCGCGCGAAGAGTCGGAGGCGCTCGAGGGAGTCAGCCCGGAGCGCGTCCTGAACGAGCTGGTCAAGGTCTTCGGCGGCCCTCGCCCGCACGTCGCGCTCGATGCCCTCGCGGACGGCGGGCACGCGGACCGCTGTCTGCCGGGCTGGGCCGACGATCCGGCGGCGGCGAAGCTCCGGCCCCGGGTCCTGGAGGAGCTCGGCGATGCGCCGGGGACCGTGGTCGGACTGACGGCGCTGCTCGAGTTCGCACCGCTCGAGGACGTCCGCCCCGAGGAGGTCCAGAGCCGCACGCAGCGTGCCGCAGAGCAACTGCGGACTTCGCGCGACGTCCGCAACGCGGTCGCGACGACGGCCGCGCTGCGCCGTGCGCATCTCGAGAAGGCCCGCGGGCCCGTGCCGACGACCGCAGAGGAGCGAGGCGCGCTCGTCAGCTACTGGCGACTACCCCAGCGGCGCGCTGCGGAGCAGCTCGCGTTCGCGTGGGCCCGGGTCCGAGGGGACGCCGCTCAGCTCGCGCGTCTCGGCGGCCTCACCGAGCGCGCGGGCGTCGCGGACGCCGCGGCTCCGGAGGGCGAGCGGCTGCTCCGTCCGGACGATCTCGTTCGGATCGGGGTGCCGAAGGGACCGCAGCTCGGGGTCGCGCTCGTGCGCGTCGAGAACGCCCGTCTCGGAGGCGCGTTCGACGATCGGAAGGGCGCGCTCGAGTGGGCCCGCGCCAATCTCACGTGAGCGGAAACAGGCCGCGCAGGGCTCCCGACAGTCGCGCGCCGGCAAGTGCGACGAGCAGGGCGACGGCGGCCGCCGGACCGAGGAAGAGCCCGAGGGACGCGATCGACGCGGCGAAGATCGGCAGGCGGCGGAGGCACAGTCCCGTCGCCGCACCGACGGACGCGCGCGTCCAGCCCTCCTCGGCGCCGGTGCGCGCGCGACCGAGGAGGCCGGTGGCGCTCCAGCCCGCGAGGGCAGCCGACAGGACGAGGCCGGCCGGCAGCGCGAGGTCGCCCGACGTGAGCCGCTCGATGCCGAGGGCGAACGCCCCGCCGATGGGGACGGCGAGCAGCGTCCATGCGGCGCCGCGCAGGGCGGCGCTGGGCCTCGCCTCCAGCGCCCGCTCGTCCTCGTCGTCCTCGAGGCGGCCGAGCCGAGCGACGAAGAAGACGTGGCTTCCGTAGAGCGCGGCCAGCACGAGGAGCTCCAGCCGCGGCGACTCGGCTCCGCCGATCAGCCACGGCGAGAGGAGACCGACGCCGAGATTTCCGGCGCGGCACAGCCCGAGAAGCAGCGGACCTCGCAGGGGCCCGCGACCGACGACGTCGTAGAGCACGGCGAGCAGAGCCACGACCCACATCCACACCCCGGCCCGCGGACCGGCTGCGAACGCCCACAGCAGGCCGCCGCTGATCAGAAGCGCGGCGAGGGCCAGAGCCATCGGCGCGGGGATCGCGCCCGAGGGGATCGGCCGCTCGGGACGGGTTCGCGCGTCGTCGGCGCGGTCGACCCAGTCGTTCAGCGCCATCGCGCCGTGATAGACGCCGAGGCTCGCGGGGATCAGCAGCCACGGCAGCACGAGCTCGGGCCACAGCGCCAGGTGCCCGATCGCGACCCCGACGAAGACGTCGGAGACGGCCGATGGAAACAGCGCGATGCGAAGGAGCTGGCCGAACGCGACGACCGGGCTCCCTTCGTGCGCCTTGCTGGACGCCGAGCTCACCGCGGAGACGTTAGACGTCGATGAACCAGCGGACGATGTCCTGGTACGTGACGTAGACCATGAGCGACATGATCATCACGAGCCCGACGACCTGGCTGTAGCCGAACGTGCGCTCCGAGACCGGCGATCCCTTGATCCCCTCGATCAAGAGGAAGAGCAGGTGCCCGCCGTCGAGGATCGGGATCGGCAGCAGGTTGATGATGGCCAGGTTGATGCTGAGGATCGCCAGGAAGAAGAAGAGCTTCGGAAGGCCCTGACTCGCGGTGTCGTACGAGATCACGCTGATCGAGATGATCCCGCCGAGGTTCTTCGTCGAGATCTCGCTGCTGAACAGCATCTTCTTCAGCTGCAGCGACACGTTCACGAGGAAGCGCTTGGTGGCGCCAAAACCCGCGGCGACCGCGCCGCCAATGGTGTCGGCGCGCAGCACCGTGGTCGCGGCGGCGATACCGAAACCGTAGTCCGGCGCCGTCGCGCTCTCGGCGACGGCGGTGACGACCAGCTCGTCCAGCGGGCCCTCGCCGCCGACGTCGCGCCAGATCTCCATCTCGACGGGATGGCCGAGCGCGACCTCGCGCTGGATGGCCTCCAGCATGGTGGTCCAGCTGTCGACCGACCGATCGTTGATCGACACGATCTGATCGCCGTCGATCACCCCGGCGCGCGCGGCGGGAGAGTCGGGGGAGACCGCGATGCGCGAGGTCTCGTCGTCGATCCCGAACGCGACGTCCGCGACGAGCTCGACCGCGGCCAGGCCCTCCGGAACGGTCGCGCGCAGTGAGACCGGCTCGCCCTCGCGTCGCACGAGCAGCTCGAGCGGCTCGTCCGTCGACGCATCGAGGAGAGCGTCGCGCACGTCGGCTCGATCCCAGACCGTCGACCCCGCGACCTCGATCAACCGATCGCCGGGACGCAGGTCGAGCTCCGCGAGGAGCGCCGCCGCCGGCCCCGTCGTCCGGATCGCCTCGACGCGGTGACCCACGGCACCGACGCCGATGCGCTTGATGTCGAGGTCCACGGTCTTCGGAGCGATCTCGACGGTCCGCTGCGACCCGGCGGCGTCCTCGACGAAGACGCGGATCGGATCGCCCGCCGCGAATGCTCGCCGGAGCTGGGACTCGACCGGGAGCGCCGCCGGCTGCCCTTCGACGGCGAGCAGTCGGTCCTCGGACGTCAGTCCCGCGGATTCGGCCGGAGACTCGGGCCGGACGACGAGGGAGCGGTCCGAGGCGAAGCCCGAGGGGAGCCCCATCCTGTAGAAGCCGACCTGCTCGTCGAAGCTCGGCGTCAGCTCGAAGACGCGCGTCTCGCTCGCGCCGGGAGGCAACGCCTCGAGCTCGGCGGTCTCCTTGCCGTTCAGCGCGATTGCCGTGACGAGGTGCTCGAAGTCGACGATCTCGGAGTCGTTGACGCGAACGATGCGGCTACCGGCGGGGATGCCGGCCTCCCACGCGGGCATGCCCGGCGTCGGCGCACCGATCACGGGCTCGAGCGACGGAAGGCCCGCCAGCATCACGAGCGGAAGCACGACGAGGGCGAAGACGACGTTCATCACGACGCCGCCCGAGTAGTAGAGGAAGCGCTGCGGGACGCTCAGCGTCGCGAGCGAGCCCTCCTCCGGCTGATCGGGGCGGCCCTCGTAGTACTCGCCCGCGACCTTGACGTAGCCGCCGAGCGGGACCGCCGCGACCTGGAAGAGCGTGTCGCCTCGCTTCCAGCCGAAGAGCCGCGGACCGAACCCGAGGGAGAACACCTCCACCCGGGCACCGCACCAGCGCGCCGCCATGTAGTGGCCGGCCTCGTGCACGAAGATGACGAGGCCGATCCCGAAGACGACCAGCAGGACGTTGAAGAGGTCGGGGAAGCTCATGGATTCAGTCTGGGTCGGTGAGTGACACCGCTCGCCCGGCCAGGTGTGCTTCGGCGAATGCGCGCGCCCAGCGGTCCGACTCGAGGGCGCCGTCGAGAGTCGTGGGCGCATCGAGCGGGCGCGCGTCGAGGGCGGCTCGGCTCGTCGCGACGAGTCCGGGCAGGTCGACGGCTCCGCTCAGGAACGCCTCCACCGCGACCTCGTCCGCCGCGTTGAGCACCGCGCCCGCGTTGCCTCCCTCGGCGACGCAGCGGAAGCCGAGGTCGAGCGCCGGGAATCGCTTCCGGTCGGGCTCCTCGAAGGTCAGGTTGCGGAAGGCCTCGAACGTGAACCCGGTGAGCTCCGCGAGGGCTCGATCCGGATGGTGGATCGCGTAGTGGATCGGACCGCGCATGTCGGGCGGTCCGAGCTGGGCGATGACGCTGCCGTCGACGAACTCGACCATCGAGTGGACGATGGACTGCGGGTGCACGACGACGTGGATCCGGTCCTCGTCGAGGCCGAAGAGGTGGTGGAGCTCGATGACCTCGAGCGCCTTGTTCATCAGAGTCGCCGACCCGATCGTCACGCGCGGGCCCATGTCCCAGTTGGGATGCGCGAGCGCCTCCGCGGGCGTCGCGCGGGCGATCTCCTCGGCCGACGCGGTACGGAACGGGCCGCCGCTCGCCGTCAGATGGACCCGTCGCACGCGCCCGAGGTCCTCACCGCGCAGGCACTGGTAGACGGCGGAGTGCTCGGAGTCGACGGGGACGATCTCGGCATCGTGCTCGCGGGCGAGCGCGACCAGCGCGGTCCCGGCGACGACGAGCGATTCCTTGTTCGCGAGCGCCAGCGTCTTCCCGCGCTCGAGCACCGCCACGGACGGCGCGAGGCCCGCCGCACCGACGATGCCGTGGATCGCGACGTCGAAGTCGGCCGCGGCGATCAACTCGAGCACGCCCTCGATTCCGCTGAACACGGCCGTGCCCTCCGGGACGCGCTCCCGGAGCGCCCGCGCCGCCGCCTCGTCGGAGAGGCTCACGAACGGAGGGGCGAATTCTTCGACGAGCCGGAGCACCTCGCGCCACGAACCGCGGGCCGCAAGGCCCGCCACGGCGAGCCCGCCCGCCGGGTCGGCGCGAACCAGCTCGAGGGTCTGCTGGCCGATCGAGCCGGTGCAGCCGAGGACGAGGAGTCGTTTGGTCACAGGGGGCGGTGGGGG
>JBCCSK010000234.1:0-9373 GCA_039200205.1 Planctomycetota bacterium | reverse complement strand
GTGCGCTCTCCGCGAGCGCATCCGCGGGCAGGACCTCGATGAGCTCGCGGAGCTCCTCCTCGACCTTGCCGAGTGCGCCGCGCGCATCCTCCCAGTGAAAGCCCGCCGCGACCGCCTTCTGGCAGACCCGGCCGGCCCGCTGGAGGCCGGGGAGCGTGCGCGGAACGCCCGCGAGGGCGCTGGTGTCGTCGCCGGCTTCTTCGCGCTCGGCGCGCTTGATCTCCTCCCAGTTCCGCAGGACCTCGCCGGTCCCCTCGACCTCGTCCGGGCCGAAGACGTGCGGGTGCCGACGGACGAGCTTGTTCGACGCGAGCTCCGCGATGCGCCCGAGGTCGTACTGCTCGCCGTCCTCGGCGATCCGACAGACCATGAGCAGCGCGACGAGGCAGTCGCCGGCCTCGGATGCGCGGGCGTCGCCGCCGCCTGACTCCACGGCCTCGGCGAACTCGTGTGCCTCCTCGACGAGCCGTGGTGCCATCGTGGCCTCGGTCTGCTCGCGGTCCCACGGACAGCCGCCGGGAGCGCGGAGCGCGTCGACGACCGCGAGGAGCTGAGCGAAGGCGCGCAGCCGCGGATCGTCGTCGGGGACGGGCGTCGGCGCGAGGGGAGAGTCGGTCATCAGGATGTGGCGTACTCGATCGGGTCGGGGATGCCGACCGCGCGGAATCCGGCGAGGCGCAGCCGACAGGCGTCGCAGCGACCGCACGCGAGCGGCGGATGGCCGTCACGGAGGATCGGGTCGTAGCAGGTGTGCGTGAGCCCGAGGTCGACCCCGAGCTCGTCCGCGCGTCGCACGATGTCGGCCTTCGACATCTCCATCAGCGGAGCGTGCACGCGAAATTGGGCGCCGCGCTCCGTCCCCGCCGCGGTCGCGACGTCGGCGAGCGACTCGAACGCGCGGAGGAACTCGGGGCGACAGTCGGGGTAGCCCGAGTAGTCGACGGCGTTGACGCCGACGTAGAGGTCGGTGGCGCCGAGGACCTCGGCCCAGCCGAGCGCGACGGCGAGGAACACCGTGTTGCGGGCCGGGACGTAGGTGACCGGGACGCCGGCCCCGATCTCCGCGTCGGAGCGGTCCTTCGGAACGTCGACGTCGTCGGTCAGCGCCGAGCCGCCGAGCGTGGACAGGTCGACCTCGACGATCCGGTGCTCGCGGGCGCCGAGCGCCTCGGCGACACGCGCCGCGGCCTCCAGCTCGCAGGCGTGGCGCTGCCCGTAGCGGAACGAGAGCGCGTACGCCTCGCGGCCCGCCGCCCGCGCCTCCGCCAGGACGACGGCGGAGTCCATTCCGCCCGAGACGAGGCAGACGGCGGGCATGGGTCGTTCGGGGTCCATCGGCGCTCGGAACGATAGCCCGCGCGCGCTCGATCAGGCGTCGAGTTGCGCGATGAGCTTGGCGATCGCGTCGAGGTCCTCGGCCTTCCCGGCGAGGAGGATCGAGTTCGTGCGCTGGTCAGGCACGATTCGAAGCGGAACGTCGCGCATGGGCGGCCCGTCCGTCGCCATCTGCTGGTTGGCCGGGGCCGTGAGGGTCGACAGCAGACCCGCGAGGGTCGGAGCCTCTGCGTTCGCGAGTGCGATGATGCGGAAGTCGCGCCTCGGAGCGCGCGCCTCTCCCGCGGCACGGTCGATCTCGCGCAGAAGATCCGCGAGGTCGGCGAGGTTCCGGCCGAAGCCGACGATCACGACCGAATTCGACGTCCCGGCGGGCAGCAGCTGCTGGGTGTTCGCGTCCGTGATCATCGTGCGCATCGCGTTCGACAGCTGGCGCACGTCCGAGTTGTTCATCTCGACGGTCGTCGTGAAGATCACCGCGGGGTGGGCCCGCGCGATGTCGATCCGGTCGCCCGGGATCCGAATCGCCCCGGACCGGATGTTGTTCCGAGCCACCGTCTGCAGCGACACGACGTCGGCGATCCGGACACCCTCGGTGGACATCACTCGCAGGGCGAAGTTCGCCCGGACGAGCATCGACTCGACGAACAGGGGGACGTTCTCGGCGTCGACCGTCAGGTTGCGATCGACGCGGACGGTCGTGCCCTCGAGGAGCGTCTCGGTCTCCTGGTCGTACGAGAAGTGCACCCCCGTCAGCTCTCCGTAGGCACGAACGAGCTGGAGGTAGGTGATCACCGGCGCGTCGGGGCCGAGCTCCATCGGCAGCGACCCGCTCGCCGGCGGGAAGAGCGACGTCGCTCCGTCCTGCGACGAGATCGGGGCGGGCGAGAAGAGGAGTGCGGTGGCAAGAATGATCTGGATCATGGCAGCGGGCAGCGTCCGGGGCGTTGGGTTCGGGCGCCGAGGGAGACGGCGCGCTCGAGCGACTCTTCCCACGATTCGCGCGATCGTTACGGCAACCCCGGCGGTTCGTTGAGATTCCGGGCGCCGGTCCTACCCTCCCCCGGGGCCGCGCCCCGCTCCCCAACACCCCCTCGACGAATCCGCCGTGACCACGACCGCTCCCACCCGCGACGCCGTTCTCGACGCACTCCGAGGCGTCATCGATCCCGACCTCGGCAAGGACATCGTCTCGCTCGGCTTCGTGACGAAGTGCGAGGTTGCAGACAGCGGCTCCGTGGACGTGGTGATCAACCTGACGACGCCCGCCTGTCCCGTGAAGGACCAGATGCGCGATCAGGCGCGCTCGCTCATCGCGGAGCTGCCCGGCGTCACCGACATCGAGATCGAGATGACCGCCGAGGTCAAGGGGCCCTCGGGTCCGCCGCGCGATGCGGCGAAGGACGTCCGACACATCGTCGCCGTGTCGTCGGGCAAGGGCGGCGTCGGCAAGAGCACGGTCACGGTCAACCTCGCCTGCGCCCTCGCCCAGACCGGCGCGCGCGTCGGCCTGCTCGACTGCGACGTCCACGGCCCGGACGTCCCGATCATGATGGGCATGAAGGGACAGCCCGACCAGGTCACGATCGACGGCAAGCAGAAGCTCGTCCCGAAGGAGCGCCGCGGCGTCAAGACGATGTCGATCGGCTACCTCGTCCCGGACGAGCAGCCGGTCATCTGGCGCGGTCCGATGGTGCACAGCTTCATCCAGCAGATGCTCACGGACGTCGAGTGGGGCGCGCTCGACTACCTTCTCGTCGACATGCCCCCCGGCACGGGCGACGCGCAGCTCTCGCTCGCCCAGGTCGTCCCCCTGTCCGGAGCGATCCTCGTGACGACGCCCCAGGCCGTCGCGGCGTTCGACGTCACCAAGGCGATCTCGATGTTCCGCCAGGTCGACGTGCCGATCCTGGGCATCGTCGAGAACATGTCGGGCCTCGTCCTCGAGGGGCGCGTCGAAGGCGGCGAGGCGGGCTCCGACGTCGAGCTCAGCCTCGGGTCGGAGACGCGGACGGTTCAGCTCGAGGCGAGCGGGACGTTCCGCACGACGTTCGAGGTCTTCGGAACGGGCGGCGCCGAGGCGCTCGCGCAGGCGCACGGCTTCCCCGTCATCGGAAAGGTGCCGATCGACCCGAGCGTGCGCATGGGCGGCGACAGCGGCGAGCCGATCGTCGCGGGCAGCGAAGCCTCGGCCGCCGCCGAGGCGCTGCGCGAGACCGCCGGCCGACTGGCCCAGCGACTCGCGGTCAAGGCGTTCTCCAGCCTGCCGATCCTCGACTGACGGTTGCTGCGAGTGTCAGCGGTTCGGGGCGTCAGCGCACGGCCCGCTCCGGCGGCTGTTCCAGGATGACGAGCGTCCCAGCGGGATCCTCGAAGACGACCTGACGCGCTCCGCTGGGCAGGCGGCGCTCCGGCTCGATGAAGACGACCTCGCCGATACGAGCGAGCTCTCGGTCCAGGTTGGTGACGCGCAGGAACAGCGTCGCGTCGGTCGGGGACGCGGCGACGCTCGGCAGGTCGCGGCGCAGCGTGCGGAGCGCCTGCACGTTCAGCGTGACGCCGTCCCGGCGAAGGGCGACGAAGTCGGGGTCCCCCTCCCCGTCGCGCGGGCTCCGATCGACCTCCTCGAAGTCGAGCCCGTCGACGTAGAAGTTCCGCACGCGAGCGACGTCCTGGCAGAAGATCACCGGGCTCATCGACATGAGCCGCGGCGGCGCATCGTCTCCCGGATCGGGGGCGATGCGCACGAGTTCGCGCCGAAGCTTCTCACCGAACCCCACCGGGTCCTCGAGGTGCGGCCAGTGCCCGACCTTCTCGATGTAGGTCACCTCGAACGTCGGCAGCAGCAGCCGGTTCCCGGCCTCGTCGGTCGGAGCCGACCGCGAGTTGATGCAGACGACGCGAGACGAGATCGTCCGCACGGCGAGCTTCGGATCGTGCTCGCCGAAATGCGTCATCAGCGCGGTGGCGACGCCGGGCTCCGTCTGGAGCGCGTCGTCCAGGATCTCCTCGCGGATCGACTCGGCCGTCTCATCGCCAACCGCCTGATCGATGAACTCTTCCATCGATCCCTCGAAGTCGCCCTCGAACCGGGCGACCCAGGGCTTGAGTGACTCTGGGTTCGGATCGACGCGGATGCTCTGAAGCGCATCGACACCGATGATCGCCAGGATGCGTTCCGGGAGCAGCGCGGCGGTCTCGAGCGCGACCTGTGCCCCCATCGCGTGACCGACGAGCACGACGTCGGTCAGGCGCTCCTTCTCGATGAGCTGGGCCACGTCCCGTCCGAACGCGCGCACCGTCCACTCGTCGCGAACCGGACGGACGGACTCGCCATGACCCGGGAGGTCGAGGGTGTAGACGCGGTGGCTCTCCGCGATCGACCGCGCGTGCGGCTCCCACTGGCCTGCGTTCCCGCACCAGCCGTGGATGAAGATGACGTTCGAGCCGGTCCCGCCGACGGAATAGGGCATGAGGCGTCCCTCGGCCGTCTCGATCTCGCCCTCCACGAACGCAGCGGGATCGGCGACGACGGACTCGGTCGCCTGCACGAGCGCCGAAGACGCCGCGTCCTCGGTCTCGCGCCGAAGGTCGTCGACCACGAGATCGTCCGCGACCTCGGTCGGCACGATCAGCGCAGGACTCGTCGGGGGCGCGTCGACGTCGCGCTCGATCGCTCTCAGATCGACGTCGACCGACGCCTCCTCCGGCCCGGCGCGCTCGAGCTCGCCGGTGCGCCGGTTGGTGGCCTCGACGACGAGCGGGTCTGCGACGCTCGCCTCGTCGACGGCGACGTCGCTGGTCTCCTCGACTCCGATCTGTGGCTGGACGTCGCGCTCGGCCGCGACGCGCGGCGCGGAGGACGTCGCCTCTGGCTCCGCCGCTGGAAAGCGTCGCTCGAGGCCGGCGGCCGGAGCGCGCGCGGGGAGCTCCGCGGTCAGGGGGAGCTCCTCGCTCTGCGGCGGGAGGGCGCAGCTCGCCGCGAGTGCTGCGAGGCCGGCGAGGGCTCCAATGGAGAGCCCGATGGGGCGAGCGTCGATCCGTGTCATCCCAGGAGCCGCCCCGCCGTGGCGACGGGTGCGCGCGGCCGAGCCAGTCAGTCTGCCGTCCCGGACTCGGAGCGCAACCGAAACGGCGGCGTGCCTCGATCCGGGCGCGCTCGACACAAACCGAACCACCTGCTGCCGATCGCAGAGTTATCGTCCATTTGGGGCTCCGCGCGGGCTCCGCCTCCTCGCCCTCTCCTACGACCCGCAGTCACTCCATGCGCCGCTCGAATCCCCAGAGCGCGGCCGCCGCGCTTCTCATCGCGGGGCTCGCCCTCCCGTTCGCTTCCCCGAGTCTCGCCCAGGACGCCGACACGCCCGAGGAGCAGGACGAGACTCCCGCCGAGGAAGAGGAGGCACCGCAGCTCCCGGAGCGCCCTCCCGTCAAGGTCGAGGGCAAGCTGCCGCTGGAGTGGGCCGAGGCCCACGAGTGGCGCTCGATCGGCCCCGCGAACATGGGCGGTCGCGTGACGGACATCGCGGTCAACCCGACCGATCACAGCGAGTACTGGATCGCGACGGGTACGGGCGGTGTCGTCCACACGACCAACAACGGGATCACCTACGAGCACCAGTTCACGAACCAGCGCGTCTCCTCCATCGGAGCGATCGCTGTCGCGCCCTCCGAGCCGACGCACGTCTGGGTCGGCACGGGCGAGAACAACCCGCGCAACTCGGTGTCGTGGGGTGACGGCGTGTACGTCTCTCACGACAGCGGCGCCACCTGGCGGCACGCGGGACTCGAGGAGACGTTCCAGATCAGCACGGTCGTCGTTCACCCGACAGACCCGAACACGGTCTACGTCGGCGCGGTCGGACGCCTGTGGGGACCCAACGACGAGCGCGGTCTGTACAAGACGACGGACGGCGGCTTCACGTGGACGCAGATCCACCACCTCGACGAGAACACCGGGGTCATCGAGGTCAAGATGCACCCCGAGGACCCAGACACGATCGTGATCGCGACGTACGAGCGCCGACGCGACATGTTCGACACGAACGACCCCGCGGTGAAGTGGGGCGACGGTTCGGCGATCTGGCGCACGACGGACGGCGGTGATTCCTGGGAGAAGCTCACCGAGGGCCTCCCCACCGTCACGCTCGGGCGTATCGGCCTGAGCTGGTCGGCGTCGCAGCCGGACAACCTCTTCGCGGTCGTCGAGACGAACCAGATCACGCAGGAGCCCGAGAATGCGGCGTGGTTCGGCGTGTCGTTCGAGAGCGCCGAGATCGGCGCGCGCGTTCGGTCGGTCGAAGACGACTCGCCGGCCGCTGCGGCGGGCGTCGAGGAAGGCGACGTCGTCCTGCGGATCGCAGACGCGGCGATCCTCGACCAGGGGAAACTCCGGCGCGTGCTGCGCGACTACTTCGCCGGCGACGCCGCGAAGATCGAAGCCGTCCGCGACGGCGAGCTCGTCGAGATGGAGATCACGTTCGACCGGCGCCCCGAGGAAGAGGAGGAGCGCCTCGACGTGCACGGTCGTCGTCGCGACGGCCCGTTCGGGATCGGCCTCGGCGGCCAGCGCTCGAACGCGCAGGACCAGCAGGGCCCCGAGGGCTTCCAGTTCGGCGGCATCTTCAAGTCCGAGGACCGCGGCTCGACCTGGACGCGCATCAACTCGCTCAACCCGCGGCCGATGTACTACAGCGAGATCCGGGTCGACCCGAGCGACGAGTCGTACGTCTACGTGCTCGGGACGCGCCTCCACCGCTCCGAGGACGGCGGTGAGACGTTCACCAGCGACGGCCACGGCGGCGACGTACACGTCGACCACCACGCGCTGTGGGTGGACCCGACCGACGGACGCCACATCATTCTCGGCAACGACGGCGGCATCTACGTCACCTGGGACCGGATGGAGGAGTGGAACCACCACAACCGGATGGCCCTCGGCCAGTTCTACAACGTGACCGTCGGTCCTCGGGACGCGTACATGGTCTACGGCGGCCTCCAGGACAACGGCTCGTGGGGCGGACCGTCCCGCACGACCGACGGGGGTGCGACCAACGACGACTGGTTCCGCGTGGGAGGCGGCGACGGCTTCCGGTGCATCGTCGATCCGAACGACCCCGACCTCGTCTACTACGAGAGCCAGAACGGCGGCATGGGCCGACGCCACTTCGGCACCGGTCGCGGAGCGTTCCTGCGTCCGCGCACCGGCCGGGACAGCGACGTCGAGTTCCGCTTCAACTGGAACACCCCGTTCCTGCTGTCGAACTTCAACAGCTCGATCTACTACAGCGCCGGCAACTACGTCTTCCGCTCCGTCGAGCAGGGCGAGGGCCAGCGACGGATCTCGCCCGAGATCAGCGCGACCGACCGCGGCGCCGCCGTGGCGCTCGCGGAGTCGCCGCGCGACCAGGACGTGCTCTACGTCGGAACGGACGACGGCGCGCTCTGGATGACCGAGGACGGCGGCGACGAGTGGGTCGACCTGATGGCGCTCAACGGCAAGCCGGCCTTCGAAGAGGAAGAGGCCGAGGAGGCCGAGCAGCGCGCGCGTATCACCGCCGCCAGCGAGCCCCGCGCACAGCGCGTCGCCAGCGCGGCCCCAGCGGCCGAGGGCACCCTCGGCGGCACCTGGGTCTGCAAGGCCGAGGGCGAGGGCATCGACGACGACTCGGACGGCCGCTTCACGATCGCGATCGAGGTCGACGACGCGGGCAAGGTCGCGGGGACGCTCGACTCCGAGATCGGCCAGGGCCCGCTCAAGCGCGTGCGCTGGGGCGAGTCCGACGGCAAGCTCACGTTCCGCTTCGAGGGTGACGCCCTCACGCTCGAGTTCGACGCGAAGGTCGACGTCGACGCCGGAACGATGACGGGCACGATCGAGGCCGCGGGCGGCGCCTTCCGGTTCAACTGGGCGGGCGAGCGCGAAGGCGGGGAGAGTGCCGCCAAGGCTGCCGCGTCCGATGCGAAGGCAGAGGAGTCGAAGCCCCAGTCGAAGCCCCAATCGAAGCCCCAATCGAAGCCACAGCCGAAGCCGAAGCCCGAGCCGAAGAAGGACGACGAGGAGAACGCCGAGGACGAGTCGGAGGAGGCGGAGAAGCCCGCCAAGTTCATCGACGACACCATCGACCAGTTCCTCCCCGGCCGCCGGTACGTGAGCGACCTGAAGGCCTCGCAGTTCTCGCGCAAGCGCGTCTACGCGACCTTCGACGGACACCGCTCGGACGACATGCTCCCCCACGTCTTCGTCTCCGACGACCTCGGCCAGACGTGGACGTCCCTTCGCTCGAACCTCCCGGACTCCGCGGGCTCCGCGCGCGCGATCCTCGAGGACTCGACGAACGAGGACGTCCTGTACCTCGGGTGCGAGTTCGGGATCTTCGTCTCGATCGACCGCGGCGAGTCCTGGACGCGCTTCAACTCGAACCTGCCGACCGTGCCCGTCCACGACCTGGCCCAGCACGCCGGGATGCGCGAGCTCGTCGCGGGAACGCACGGTCGAAGCGTGTGGATCGTCGACATCGGTGCGGTCGGGCAGATGAGCGAGGAGGTCCTCGAAGCCGACGCGACGCTCTTCGAGCCGACCGACGTCCACCTGCGCTCTCGCGGCAAGAGCTACGGCAGCTCCGGGAACCACAACTTCCGGGGCGAGAACCCGTTCGCCGGCGCGATCATCACCTACGCGCTGACGAGCCGGTCACGCGACCTCTCGCTGGAGGTGATGGACGCGATGGGCGAAGTCGTCGCGACGCTGGAAGCGGACGGGTCGAAGGGCCTGCATCGCGTCGAGTGGAACCTGCGCCGGGTCTCGGGCAACGACGGCGGCTCCCGCCGGATGCGCTCGCGGCGCGTCGACCCGGGCGTCTACGTGGTGCGCCTGACCGTCGACGGCGTCGAGCAGACCCAGTCGTTCGAGGTCCTCAACGACCCCGCGCAGGTGACGACCGAGTGGATCAGCTACGAGGACGCCGAGGCGGAGCTTCAGGCCCTCTTCGACGCCGTCGCTGACGACTGAGCAGCAACCGGGTTTGGAGCGTCCGCC
>JBCCSK010000233.1:0-9405 GCA_039200205.1 Planctomycetota bacterium | reverse complement strand
GCCGAGCGTCGCGAGGGGCACGCTCACGAGGATGACGATCGGGTAGACGAAGCTCTGGAACAGAACGACCATCAGGAGGTAGACGATCGCGAGCGCGAGGAAGAGCGAGCTCGAGAGCGTCCCGACGAGCGTCCCGTCGCCCGCGAGGGCCTCCTTGATGTCCGCGAGCTTGCCGGCGGAGCCCGAGTAGCGCACCTCGACGTCCGGCGGGATCGCGCCCGCTGCGCGCATGCCGCCGATGATCCCGTCGACCTCGCCGAGCGCGACCTCGAGCGCCATCCCCGCCGGCGGCGTCAGCTGCATCGAGATGCCGCGCTGGCGATCGATCCGCTTGATGCGATCGGGCGCGGTCGTGCGGTCGACTTCGGCGACGCTCCCGAGATCGACGATCTCGCCGGCCGGAGTGGCGAGCGGCGTGGTCAGAAGCGCCGGCACGGGATCCTCTCCTCGCGACGCAGGCGAAACGATCTTGATGTCCTTGAGCTCGCCGCCGAGTTCGAACTGGCGCGGGATGATGAGCCCGTCACCGTTCGCCTGCACGGCGTAACCGAGATCGCGACGCGACAGGCCGGCCTCGCGCAAGCGCTCGTCCTTCGGCGCGAACCTGAGCTCCGGGGAGGGCAGGTTGAAGTTCGCGGGATCGGGCTGGATCGCGAACGGTCCGAAAGTCCCGATGAGCGCGCCGAGAAGCGCGCCCGCCGAAGGGACCACCGCGTCGAGCTCGCGGGCCGTCAGGTCGATGCTGATCGCCGACCCGGTCGTCCCGCCGGTCTGGAAGAGCGGCAGCTGCAGCGCGAACGAGAAGACGTCGGGCGCGATGTCCTGGCCGGCGGCCCACTGGAGCAGCGCAGCCGCGTCGACGGCGCGCGTGTCGTCCTCACTGATCGCGCCGTGGAACATCTGGCCGCCGAGTCCGACGATGAAGTAGTTCTCGATCGGGGGCGGCATCACCTCGATCATGCCCGTCGGTGTGAAGAGCGGAATCGGGTGCCGGGCATCGGGCGGAGGCGGCGCGTCGCCGCGGACCACAGCCTCGACCTGCAGCTGGTCGTCCGCCGCCTCCCAGAAGGGACGCACTCGCTCCTCGATCCGATCGCCGATGGTGCCGAGCTGATCGAGGTTGTACGCGGGCGGCGGGAACAGGATGCCGAACGCGATGTTCCGATTGCCGGTCGGCAGGTAGTCGAGTGGCGGCGCGAGCGCCAGGATCCCGACGACCGTCGCGACACTGAAGACGACGATCGTCCCGAGCCGCCGCCACGCGCTCGACGCCAGCCACTCGTAGGCCTTGGACACGAGTCTCGGCAGCGACGTGAGCGAAGAAGCAAGCCCGCGAGCGCGCGGGCCCGCCGACGCGGCCGCGCTCGCTCGCTTGCCCTCCTTGCCGGTCAGGAGCGTCGCCGCCGCGGAGGGAATGACGGCGATCGACACGACGAGCGAGATGCTGACCGCTGCGACGATCGCGAGCGCGATGTCCCTGAACAGCTGCCCGGCCGCGTCTTCGATCAGGAGGATCGGCACGAAGACGACGACCGTGGTCAGGGTCGACGCCACGACGGCACCCGCGACCTCCTCCGTCCCTTCGACGGCGGCCTGGCGCACGCCCTTCCCCATCTCGAGGTGCCGGAAGATGTTCTCGATCACGACGATCGCGTTGTCGACCACCATGCCGACGGCGAAGGCCATCCCGGCGAGCGAGACGATGTTGACCGTTCGCCCCAGCACGACGAGCACGACGATCGCCACGATGATGGAGATCGGGATCGCGAGCGCGACGATCCCGACGGTCCGGAACGATCGCAGGAAGAGGAGCATCACCAGCGTGGCAATCGCCCCGCCGATGAAGATGTTGCTGCGAACCAGCGCGAGAGCTTGCCGCACGTAGTCCGTCGCGTCGTAGGACTTGACGAGCTCGAACGTCCCGTTCACGCCGAGGCGCTGCGCCTCCAGCTGGAGCAGCCCGCCCGGCGCGTTGAGCGCGTCGAGCTCGGCGTCGATCCCCGACATCGTCTCGAGGAGGTTCGCGCCGCTCTCCAGCTGGAAGTTGAAGTACGGCATCAGGTAGCCGCGCGACCGCACCCAGTCCGTCCTCTCCTTGAAGCCCACCCGGACGTCGGCGACCTCGCCGAGGAGCACCGGCCCGCCCTCCGTCTCGCGCAGGACGAGGTCCTCGACGTCGCTCGGGTTCTCGAAGCGCCCGACGGCGCGGACGCGGATGTCGTTCTTGCCCTCGGGCAGCTTCCCCGCGGACCAGTTCCCGTTCTCGTCCCGCAGCGTCGTGACGAGATCCGAGTAGGTGATTCCGCGGTTCGCGAGGCGACGCGGGTCGACGAGAACCTGCAGCTCGCGCTCCTGCGCTCCGAGGAAGCCGACCTCCGCGACGCCAGGGATACGCTCCAGCCGCGGAGTGATGCGACGGTCGATGAAGTCCTTGAGCGTCGTCGAGTCGTAGTTCGGGTCCGTCGACGCGAGCCCAACCCAGGCGATGTAGTCGACGGACTCGGGATCGACGTCGACGACGACGGGCGGGAGAGCGCCCTCGGGGTAGCTCGGGACCTCCGACAGCTTCAGGTCGACCTCGGTCCGCGCGTCCGCGATCGGCGTCCCCGTTTCGAACTCCAGCCGGATCGTGCCGCTGCCGGCCTGGCTCTCCGACGTCATCTGGATGAGGCCGGTCAGGTTGCCGAGCCTCTCCTCCTGGGGCTCGATGATGTCCGTCTCGATCTCCTGCGCCGACGCGCCCTCCCAGAGGGTGCTGATCGAGATGACGACCGACTCGACCTCGGGCGTCATCTGGATCGGGACGCGCAGCGTCGCGATCAGCCCGGCGAGCAGCGCGAGGAGGATGCCGACCGAGACCGTGATCGGCTGGGCGACGGCACCGCGGATGACGTTCATCGGATCGGATTCTCCTCGAGAGCATCGATGCTCGCGGCGACCGGCATGCCCGGGAAGAGGCGCTCGTTGCCCTCGACGATGACGACCGCGCCCGGTCGGACCGGCCCCTCCAGCGACAGAGCGACCTCGCGATCGGTCTCGAACTCGATGAAGGCCGGGAGCATCGTGGCGATGCCGGTGAGCGACGCGCCTCCCTCGTCCTCGCCCATCACGACCATCACGGCGACCCCGCCTGGCCTGTAGACGAGCGCATCCTTGGGGACCATGAGCGACTCGATCTCCTCGCCGACGGAAACGTAGGCGGAAGCGCTCATGCCGGGCGAGAGCCCGGCGGCGGCGTCGCCCTCGATCGCAGCGACGAACGGGAACATGCGCGTCGCGGGGTCGATGCGGGGCACGACGCGGGGAGCGGTCGCGACGACCTCGTGGTCGGCGGCGCCCGCCTGGATTCGCACCGAGCTCCCGAGATTCGCGAGGCGACCGACGAGGCGCTGGGGGACGTCGAGCCACACCTCCAGCCTCGATGTCGAGACGAGCGAGATCATCGGATCCCCGGGCACGACCCACTCGCCCTGTTCGACGTGACGCTCGACCACGACGCCGTCGAATGGCGCGCGCAGCGTCATGTCGGCGACGCGGATGTCGAGCAGCTCGATCTCGGCCTGGAGCGCCTTGCTCCGCTCCTCGGCGGCGCGCGCATCGGCTTCCGCCACCGCGAGTCGCGTCCGCGCCTGACGAAGCTCACGCTCGGAAATCGCCTCGCCGCTGGAAGCCTTCTCCAGGGCCGCGAGATCGAGCCGCGCGTCGTCGACCTCAGCCTCGCGACGAAGCGCCGTTGCGCTCGCCTCCGACGAGGCGGCGACGGACTGTGCCCTAAGCGCCTGAAGTCGGCGCGCGTCGAGGCGAACGAGAACGTCGCCCTCGCTGACCTCGGCCCCCTCGCGCACCTCGACGGCGACGACGGCGCCGTCCTCGCGGGCGGCCAGAGCGGCGTTCGAGGCGGCGCGGAGGCTGCCGGTGACGCGTTCGCGATCGACGACGGTCCGGGTCTCAGCACGAACCGCCCGGACCGGTGTGGGCGGAGGCTCTTGGGCGGTCAGCGGAGCCGAGAGGGCGACCGCGGCGAGGAGGTGGCTTCGAAGCATGCGAGGAAGGCGGGTGGGAATGGGCGGCGGAGATGATCGTGTCCCGGACTCTCGATCGGGACTCTCGAGGAGGATTCGTGGCTCTTTCTGCAACCGACTGGCATCTACGCACGGGTTGGGATCGCGCGGAACACGGCTTCGTTTCTGTGCGTTCTTATGGGATCACGCGCAGCGCACCCTGCGTTGTGCGTCCAGAGGCATGACGACCCAGTAGATTTGGTCGTCGACGACGGCCTCCCTACGGGTTCTCCCGCAGCCATCGTTCGCGCCCTGCGCGGCGCACCCCGTTCCCAGCTGACGTTGGACTTCATGCTTTCTCTCCTCACGACTCTGACTCTTGCCGCGACCCCGCAGGCAATCGAGGCCCCAGGCTCGATCCAGCCGATCGAGGTCCCCGCCCAGCCCTCCGACATCGTCCTGATCAACCTCGAGCTCGACGGCGAGCCGGTCGAGCTCTTCCTCCAGCCCTACAGCCTTCGGTCGGCGGACTTCCGCGTCCTCGTGACGCGACCCGACGGCCAGCTCGTCGAGGCCCCCGCCCCCGAGTCGCGGACGTGGCGGGGAACGGTGACCGGCTGGGCGGACGCGGACGTCACGGCGACGCTCGACAGGGACGGACTCAACGCGATCGTGGCCGACTACGCGAGCGGCAGCGAGTGGCAGATCCAGCCGGCGGCCGGACAGCCGCGCGGGATGTACTCGGTCGTCAACAAGTCGGAGCTCCCCGTGCCCGACGGGATGTGCGGCGTCTCCGACGTCGCGATTCCGGGCGGCGAATTCGACACGTCGTCGATCGTCCAGAGCGCCGGAACCGGACTGCAGCTGTGCGAGATCGCGCTCGACGCCGACTTCGAGTTCTTCCAGGACAACGGGAGCAGCGTGACCGCGACGATCAACGACATGGAGCGGATCATGAACCGTGTCGACAACATCTACGTGCGCGACTGCGACGTCACGTTCCAGATCACGACGATCGTCGTGCGGAGCACGCCGAACGACCCGTACACGACGAACAACGCGGGCAACCTGCTCGGGCAGTTCCAGAACGAATGGCGCACGACGTTCGCGGGCGTCCGGCGCGATCTCGCGCACCTGTTCACCGGCAAGAACCTGCAGGGCGGCACGATCGGCGTCGCTTTCCTCGGTGCCGTCTGCTCGAGCTCGACCGGATACGGCCTCTCCGAGTCGACGTTCACCGGCAACCTCTCGTTCCGAACGGGCCTGACCGCGCACGAGATCGGACACAACTTCAATGCGACGCACTGCGACGGAAACGGCGACTGCCGGATCATGTGCTCGGGTCTTGGAGGCTGTCAGAACGACGTCACAAGGTTCGGCATGAGCCGCGCGAACCGGATCCGCAACTACGCGGCGAGCCGCCCGTGTCTCCTCGATCTCGCGCCGCCGGTCGCCGTTCCCTTCTTCGAGGAGTTCCCGACGCCGACGATCAGCACGGACCTCTGGATCTCGAACCAGGGCGTCGTCGCGAACAACCTCGCCGTGAACGAGCCCTCCGGGGCGAACTCGGGGGAGTTCGCGGCTGCGAACGCGAATCAGGAGCGCGACGACTTCCTGATCTCGAACAAGATCCTCCTCGGGGGTCTGACGGACGTCAGCCTGAGCTTCTTCACCCAGCACCGCGGCGTTCCGAACGGCGGGGCCCTCGACGTCGAGATCTACGACGTCAACAGGGACTGGATCCTCCTCGCGCGACTCATCTCGGACGGAGTCGACGAGAACGACTTCACGTTCAGCACGGTTCAGATTCCGCCCAGCGCACTCCACGACGAAGCGCAGCTGCGCTTCAGAGCAGACGTGGACGGCCCGACCGAGCGCTGGTTCGTCGACGACATCCTGCTCGACGACAACTCGTGCGGTGGGACGACCCAGTACTGCATCGCCGCCGCGAACTCGGCCAGCTCGCTGGGCGCCCAGCTCAGCGCGACCGGATCGACGAGCATCGCTGCGAACGACCTGGCGTTCGTGACGGTGTCGTGCCCGACGCTGAGCTTCGGCATCTACTTCTTCGGTGACGCCCAGACCCAGACGTTCCTGGGCGACGGCTTCCTCTGCGTCGGCGGAACCCAGTTCCGGGTCGCGACGGTCCAGGCGGACCTGTTCGGGATCAGCAACTTCGCGTTCGACCAGACGAACCTCCCGCCGGGAAGCGCGATCGCCGCCGGTGACGTGCTGAACTTCCAGCTGTGGTACCGCGACTCGATCGGCAGCGGCGTGAACCTGAGCAACGGCCTCGAGGTCGAGTTCTGCCCCTGATCGCTCCCGAGGATGCGAATGCGGAGCCCCCGCCGAGCGCGACGAGCGCACGGCGGGGGCTCCCGCATTTTTGGGCCGAACCGCAAGCCCGAAGTGCGAGCGCGCTCCGCACGACGTTCCGCGGAAGTCGGCTCGATCCCCGCGCGTGATTCCCGACTCTCGACGGCGATGCGCACGTGGCCGCCCGAATCGCGAGGTCGCCCCTCGCGCGTCGCTTCGGACACGCTTGACGGTTCGCGAACTCCCTGAAACGCTCGGAGGGCTCGACTCCGCCGGCGCGCAGCGATCGGTGTGAACGGGCGCCCCCCCTCCCCCGCCAGCCGATGAGCGACCCCTACCGAGACGACGAACGGCACTCTCGCGACGACGCATTCACAGTCGATGCGCCTCCGGGTGAGCACCGCGTCGAGGTGGACGCGCTCCGCGAGTCACTCGCTCGCCTGCTGCGGCGCAGCCCGGACGAAGTCGTGGACGAGCTCTGCGCGGGACGCCCGATCGACCTCGTCGCGGCGTGCGAAGCGCACGTCGCCGACAGCGCGTACTTCCTCGAGGAGGGGCGCGTCGCCGCCAAGGTCATCGCGAGGCTCGCGAGCCTCGCTGGATCGGCGGCGGAAGTCGACCTCGACGCAGTGGTCGCCGAAGCGACCGCCGAGGCCATCGAAGAGGGCCCGATCGCCGTCGAAGCGATGCGCCTCATCGACGACCCGCTCGATGACGATCCTCCGGTCCTCGTGCGGCTCGGACGCGTCTTCGGCCTGTCGATGGAGCGCGTCGTCGGACTCGTCCCGCGCCTCAACGCGCTCGGCCAGGAGGACCGCCACGTCGTCTTCCACTGCGCGATCGGCGGCCTCACGCCGGAGGCCTACGCCCTGCGGTTCGACGACGACCGCCGCATCGTCCAGGCGATCCTCGACCAGGTCCCCCGGCTGGCTTAGCCCGGCGCTGCGACGAGCCGCTCGAGCACCGTGCGCGCGGCGGTCGTGGCGCGCTCCCGGTCCTCGGGACCGAGGGCTGAAGCCGCGTAGAGCCCGTCGACGACGAGGAGAGCCGCCGAGCTGGACGCCTCTGGATCCGCTACCCCGGCTTCGCGAGCGAGATCTGCGAGCCACGAGCGCATCAGTCGCTTGTGCTCCCGCGCGGCAGCGTGAATCGGGTGATCGCCGTCGGGGAACTCCTGGGCGGCGAGAACGAAGAAGCAGCCGTTGCCCGCTCCCCGCGCGACGACGTCCGCCAGGGCGATGAAGCGCTCGCGCGGATCGTCGGCCGCCCTCTCCACCGCCCGCGCGAGGTCGCACCGTCCGCGTTCGTCGAGCCGCCGCAGCGCCGCCAGGACGAGGTCGTCCTTGGAGCGGAAGTGCTTGTAGAGCGTGGCCTTCGCGACGCCTGCGGTGGCGAGCACGCGATCGATCCCGACGCCGTGGACGCCCTCGGCGCAGAACAGCGCCTCGGCCGTCTCGACGAGGCGTTCTCGGGGTGTCTTGCTCGCGCGCGGCATGGTGAACCGATGAGTCTGCATCGGCCTACGAGCTCTTGGGCTCTCCAGGACGCCAGGAGAAGCCGAAATCGGCGATCGATTGTCTCATTTTGAATTCGCGACGAAATCCGCCGCCGCCCGGTCACAGACAGATCTGTCTACCGCACTGCT
The DNA here is from genome assembly GCA_039200205.1 of Planctomycetota bacterium. Lineage (GTDB taxonomy): Bacteria > Planctomycetota > UBA1135 > UBA1135 > Saltatorellus. The sequence continues at coordinate 1,443 of JBCCSK010000233.1, read as the reverse complement.
GCTCGACGCCGGAACGCGTGGTTGCGACCGGCGCACCAACAACACTCGACCCAACCACCGACACTCGACCCCGGCGCGGCCGACGCGCCCGAATCCGATGGCACGCATCCAACCCCTCGACAACAGCAACGCCCCCGAGTCCTCCCGCCCGCTGCTCGACGCCGTCCAGGCCAAGATGGGCATGGTCCCGAACCTCCTCGGCACCCTGGCCCACGCGCCGGCCGCCCTGCAGAGCTACCTGAGCCTCTCGGAGGTCCTCGGCGGCGGACTCTTCGACGCGAAGGAGCGGGAGCTCGTGGCGCTCGCGGTCGCCGAGGCCAACGCCTGTGACTACTGCCTCGCTGCCCACACGATGATCGGCGGCAGCGTCGGACTCTCGGAGGAAGCACGCTTCGCCGCGCGCCGCGGTGAAGGGAGCGATGCGAAGTCGACGGCCCTCGCCTCACTCGCCCGAGAGATCGTCGATTCGCGCGGCCGCCCTGGCGAAGAGAGCGTCGCGTCGTTCCGCAGCGCCGGCTGGAGCGACGGCCACCTCGTCGAGCTGATCGCGCTCGTCACGCTCAACACGCTGACGAACTACACGAACCACATCGCGGAGACGGAAGTCGACTTCCCCGCGGCGCCTGCGCTGCAAAACGCGTGAGCCGAACGGCAGATCGAGAACCCAGTTAGGGTGACGGGACGACGACCGGGAAACGGTCGCGTCCCGTCCGATCCCCCTCCCCTAGCGACCAAGTCACTCGATGACACTCCAGGAAACGCTCGACGGCATCGCAGCCGCATCCAAGGACAAGCTTCCCGCCGAGGCCCAGCGCATCATGCATGGGCACACGGAGTTCCTCGAGTCCAGCGGCCAGGCCAGCCGCGCGATCGGCGTTGGCGACCGCGCCCCGTCGTTCCAGCTCGACGGCCCCGATGGTCCCGTCGCTCTCGACGATCTGCGCACGCGCGGGCCGGTGGTGATCACCTGGTTCCGGGGCACCTGGTGACCGTATTGCAACGCGGAGCTGGAAGCTCTGCAGACTGCCGCGGGTGACTTCGAGGCCGCTGGAGCGACGATCGTCGCGATCTCGCCGCAGCGTGCGCCGCACAACCGCGCGCTGGAGAAGAAGCTCGGGCTGAGCTTTCCGATCCTCTTCGACGCCGGCAACGCGACGGCGAAGGAGTACGGGCTCGCGTTCGAGTTCACGGACGAGCTGAAGGAGGTCTACTCTGGATTCGGGCTCGACCTCCCGCGGCACCACGGCGAGGGCGGCTGGGAGCTGCCGATGCCTGCGCGGTACGTGGTCGGGACGGACGGCATCGTCGCGTACGCGGCGGTGAACCCGGACTACACGAAGCGACCCGAGCCGGAGGACACGCTGGCTGCCGTGAAGCGGCTGGTGAACGGCTGAACGAGCGAGCGTCGGCGTGCGGCCTGAACCCGGTTTGGCGGGGGGGCCG
>JBCCSK010000232.1:0-9410 GCA_039200205.1 Planctomycetota bacterium | reverse complement strand
GCACGGCATGCGCTCCGACTACGCGCCGGACGCCGAGGCCGCGCGCTTCCCCGAAAGTCAGGATCCGCACAGGATCGCCGCGTGCACCGCGTCGCCCGACGTGCTCTGGTGCCAGCACCACAACGGCATCTTCCGCTCGACGGACGCCGGCGCTTCGTGGACCGAGATCGAAGGCGTCGAGCCTTCTGCGTTCGGCTTCGCGGTCGCAGCCCACCCCAGCGATCCACGCACCGCGTGGTTCGTCCCCGCGATCAAGGACGAGCGCCGGATCCCCGTCGATGGGCGCGTCGTCGTGACAAGGACGCGCGACGGTGGCCAGAGCTTCGAGACGCTGCGCGCGGGCCTTCCCCAGGACCACGCGTACGACCTCGTCTACCGGCACGCGCTCGACGTCGACGGGGCAGGAGACACCCTCGCCCTGGGCTCGACGACGGGAAACCTGTGGGTCAGCGAGGACGGCGGAGACCGCTTCGAGACGGTCTCGAACTCGCTGCCGCCGATCCTCTGCGTACGATTCGGACCGGCCCTGGACCCCGCTGACACGAACTGAACGCCTCGGGACTCGCACCGACGGGCACCAGCGCCCAAGATGCGGAGGCCCGCCCATCGACCCCCACGCCACCCCGCCATGCTCGATCGCTCCGATCTCGTCTCGCTCATCGCCCTGTCGGCACTCGTCGCAGGCTGCGGCGGCGGCTCCCCCGAGCGCGTCGACGGCGGCTCGACCGTGGAGACGGGGGTGGGAGCGACCGGCGAGTCGTTCGACTCCGGGCAGGCCAATCTCGTCCGGGGAGCGTCGTTCACCGAGCCTCCGCCGCTCGACGACGGCCAGCTCTCGACCGCGGAGATGGCGGCGCCCGTCGCCGGCGGCGGCCTGCCGGCCGACGTCAGCGTCGGCAACGTGAACCCGGCGATCGCAGCGATGCTGCGCGCCGACCCGGGCCAGACCGCGGCCGGCACGATCGATGGACTCGTGACCTTCGGCGACCTCTCGCTCGTCGGCGTGGACCTCGACGCGCTCCTCGACTACCTGTACAAGCCGGACTCGGACCTCGCCAAGTCGTTCGAGTTCCCCGAGCCCGTCGCCGCGCAGGCCGGCGAGGACAAGGCGCTCGTCGGGTACATGATTCCGCTGGAGTACAAGCCGCGGTCGAACGACATCGCGATCTTCATGCTGGTTCGCGACCTGATGTCGTGCTGCTTCGGGGGAATGCCTCGCCCGGACGAGTGGGCGTACGTCGAGATGCGGGGGGACAACGTCGCCAAGCTGTTCCCCTACGTTCCGATCGTCGTGCGCGGCGAGCTCGTCGTCGGACGGCTCGAGGACGAGTACGGGTTTGCGACCGGCGTCTACACGGTGCACGCCGATTCGGTCGAGGCCTTCGAGCCGCCGAACCCCGAAGACCGGGGCGCGGCGAGCCGCTAGCGGTCTCGCTCCTTCTCGGCCGCGCGGATGCGGGCGACGTGGACGCCGACGAGAGCGACGTCCGGAGGGCGGACACCTTCGATGCGTGCGGCCGCGCCGAGCGTCCGCGGACGTAGCGTGGAGAGCTTCTCGCGCGCTTCGTTCCCGAGTCCATCGAGCGTCTCGTAGTCGAGCTCGCGCGGGATCGTGACGGACTCCTGTCGCGCGAGTCGTTCGACGTCGTCGCGCTGGCGCTCGATGTAGCCCTCGTACTTGACGTCGATCTCGACCGACTCGCGCACGGTCTCCGGAAGGTGCGCGAGAGTGCGATCGTCCGTGAGCGAGACCGTCGAATCGAAGGTCGCCTCAGGCCTGCGGAGCACCTCGAGGAGCGTCTTCCCGTCGCTCGCGCGCAGCGTCCCGAGCCGCCTGATCGCGCCCGCGATCGCCGCCTCCTTCTCCGCGACGGCCCGCGCACGGTTTGCCGGCACGAGCCCGACCTCCGCGGCTCGCGCGACGAGTCGTCGATCCGCGTTGTCCTGGCGCAGGAGCAGCCGGTACTCCGCCCGACTGGAGAACATCCGGTACGGCTCCGTCGGGTTCGTGATCACGAGGTCGTCGACCATCACGCCGATGTACGCCTCGTGGCGGTGCAGGACGAAGGGCGCCTCGTCGCGGCACCAGAGGGCCGCATTCGCGCCCGCGATCAGCCCCTGCCCCGCGGCCTCCTCGTAGCCCGAAGTCCCGTTGATCTGTCCAGCGAGGAAGAGGCCGGCGACGTCCTGGAGCTGCAGCGTGTCCGAGAGCTGGCTCGGCTGGACGAAGTCGTACTCGACGGCGTAGCCGTGGCGCAGGAAGCGCGCGCGCTCCAGTCCGGGGACAGTCCGGACGAACGCCTCCTGGACGTCCGCGGGGAGGGACGTCGAGATGCCGTTCACGTACAGGACGTCGGTCTGGAGACCCTCCGGCTCGACGAAGATCTGGTGCCGGTCGCGGTCCGGGAACCGCATGATCTTGTCCTCGACCGAAGGGCAGTAGCGCGGCCCGACGCCCTCGATCGCGCCGCTGTACATGGGCGCGCGGTGGACGTTGTCGCGGATGATCCGGTGCGTCTCTTCGGAGGTGTACGTGATGTGACACGGCACCTGCGTCAGCTCCGGGAACCGAGCCGGGTCCGTCGCGTACGAGAAGGGACGCGGACGCGCGTCGCCCGGCTGCTCGTCCATCGCACCGAAGTCGACGCTCGCCGCGTCGAGCCGCGGCGGCGTGCCGGTCTTCAGCCGTCCGAGGCGGAGGCCGAGCGTCGCCACGTCCCCCGACAGCCCGTCCGCGCTGCGCTCGCCGATCCGTCCTCCCGTCGACTTGGACTCGCCGGTGTGCATCACGGCGCGCAGGAACGTCCCGGTCGTCAGGATCGTCGCGGGCGCACGAATCACGCGGCCGTCCTCGAGCCGGATACCGGCAGCCGTCGGGCGCCCGTCGGGTCCGTCGACGAGGACGAGGCCGGCGGCGGCGCCCTCGACGAGCTCGACGCCATTGGCGTCGCGCACCTGACGGGTCGCCTCCTCCCGATACCGGTGTCGGTCCGACTGGCAGCGCGGCGCGCGCACGGCGGCGCCCTTCGCGGTGTTCAGCATCCGGAACTGGATCCCGGTCGCGTCGGCGACCTGCGCCATCGCGCCGCCGAGCGCGTCGATCTCGCGCACGATCTGTCCCTTCCCGAGGCCGCCGATGGCCGGGTTGCAGCTCATCTCGCCTACCTTGTCGAGATCGAAGCTCACGAGGACGACGTGTGCGCCGAGGCGCGCGGCGGCGAGGGCCGCCTCGATCCCGGCGTGTCCGCCCCCGACCACGACGACGTCGGCGTCGCGGTCCGAGGAACGGCTCGGGGCCGGATGGGGGTGCTGCGCGTGGCGCGGGTCGATCATCGTGCCGAGGAGGTTAACTTCGCAGATTGGGGCAAGGCGGGCCCGGGGCCCTGCCGAAGCCCTCGAGGGGCGCTCGCCGCCCCGCCGCGCTCCATGCAGTCCTGGGTCTTCCTCCACCTCGACGAGCTCCGCTCGATCTACGGCGCGACCGAGGGCGGGACGAGGCCCGACGGCGTCCGCACGGCGCCAGGCACGGTCGTCCGCGCGATCGCGGACGGGGCTGCGGCCAAGAGCCGCGAAGACGTCGTCGTCGCACCGATGCCGCGCAGAGACCGCCGAGCCGGCGGCGGCAGGCGGTGACCGGCAGCGCGGGAGGGCCTATCCTGGGCCGCCCGCCCGCGCCGCCCCACCCCCCATGACCGTCCTCTCCGTCCTCGTTCTCGCGCTGCCCCTGACCGTCGTCCAGGACTCCGGAGGAACGTCCGACGACGACAGCGGTCGGCACAGTCTCGAGGACCTCCTGCGCGAGGCCGAGAAGGAGCGAGCAGCGCAGCTCGCGAAGCTCTCTCCGAAGGTCGCGAGCATCGTCGTCCAGATGGACGAGCTGCGCGCGCCCGTCCGCACGAGCGTGTCCGACGACCTCCAGAGCTCGCTCGCGGCGATCGGGCCGGAGGCGGGCCCCCTGCTCGTCCCGTTCCTCGAGCCGGGCGATGAGCCGTCTCGCACCGCGATCTTCCGCTCGGAGCTGGTCGCCGAAGTCCTGGCAGGTCTCGGCACATCGACCGTCACCGACGCGCTGCTCGACGTCGCTCGGACCGGCACGGTCGTGGGCCGTGCGAACGCGCTCGACGTGCTCGGCGCATCGCCCGAGCCCGAGCGCAGCCTGGACGCGATCGTGCGGATCGCGAAGGGCGAGTTCGACGCGGGGATCGAGGAGGAGCAGCTCGCCTTCGTGCGCGAGGCCGCCTTCGCCGCGATCGCGCAGATCGGGACGCCCGAGGCGAACGAGTTCGTCCGCAAGACGCTCACGGGCTCGGACCTCGAGCGCGCCAGCGCCGCCCTCCGCGCGCTGGAGTCGTCGCCGGTCGAGTCGTCGGCCGACACGGTCCTCGCGGTGCTCCGGACGGACGCTGCCGCTCGCCTCGCCGGAGCCATCGCCGTCTACTACGAGTCGCACGAGGAGCTTCTCGAGGACTTCGATCACTCCGAGCTCGTCGGAGACGTCTCCGTGCAGGAGTCGATCGAGCCCGAGACGCGAATCGACCTCTTCGACCTCCTGCGCCAGAGCGACGCGCGGATCGGCACGCCGGCCAAGCGCAGGGTCGACGACTACACCGAGTCCGCGCGCTCGGACGTCCGCATCGCGGCGCTCCTGCTGCTCGCCCGGCTGGGCGACCGCGGAGCCCGCCGCGAACTCCAGCGGGAGCACGACACGCGCGTCGAGACCTCCGGGTCGATCCCGGCGTACTCCGATCGGGCGACGCTGCTCCACGAGATCGGCGAGTACGACGACGCCGTGCGCGACTGGCGCGCCGTGCTGGAGCTCCTCGAGCAGAACCCCGGCTTCCGACGTCAGCGCGGGCCCTTCGTCGGGATCGCGCGCTCCCTCGCTCGCCAGAAGCGCTACCGCGACGCGCGGAAGTACCTGGAGATCGCCCCCATCTCGCTCGAACAGCTCGTCGAGCTCGGCAAGGAGCGCGACTTCCGCGGGATGCGCGACTCGCGCTACGGCGACATCTTCAGGGGCAGGGACTGACGCGCGACGGGGTCGATCACTTCTCCCGCAGGTCGACGACGAGCGCTGCGGCGCCCTGGATCTGGAAGTACTCCAGCCGGATGAGGTGGCGACCGCGCGTCAGGGTGAGCTCCGCGTCGTCACGCTTGGGCGCGTGGAGGGACCAGTCCTCGAGGACGACCTCGCCATCGAGGAAGACCCGTACGCCGTCGTCGGACTGCACGGAGAGGGCGTAGGTCCCGGGCCGATCGACGACGAAGGACGTCTCGGCGAACAGCCCGAAGAAGTCGTTGCCGACCTGACGGCGGATGTCGTCCTCCGCCCAGGGGTTGGTGAACGTCCCGACCTCCCGTTCGACGAGCGGTACGGCAGCGCGGTTGCGCCACGCGCGCGTCGCCGTGCGCGGGTCGCTCTCGTTGAGCTTCCAGCGGAACCATGTCGCCTGCCAGCGACTCGACGCGAGGATCCCACCCGGGCGACGACGCTTCGGGCGCGGCTCGCCCGAGCGGAAGTCCCAGGGGCCCCACTCCCCCATCACGATCGACTCCAGGCCGCCGCCGAACTCGTCTCGCTCCTCGGCGCGGACGTCGCGAGACCCGGGGATGCGCGGCGGTCGGTACCCGCGCCACTCCTCGAGCGCGGGCGGCTCGATGCCGACCCACGGATCGAGCGTCACCTCGCTCAGGTTCCCGGAGGGGTACGACCCGTCGAGGGCGTCGAGCCAGCGCTGGACGGTCGTGGTGTCGAGCGACGGATCGGACTCGGCCGACACGTTCTCGAAGTACGGCTCGCGCGTTCCAGGCTCGTACTCGTTCGCGTGGAAGACGATGCCGGTCGTCCGGCGTAGCACGAAATCGAGGACGTTGTTCTTGAACTTGTTCTGGAGGATCGAGTGGCCGCGCGAAAGCGTGTCGCGGACCTGACCGTACGCGCCGCCGACGATCTCGGGATCTTCGTCCCAGTAGAGCTCGATTCCGACCTCGTTGTTCGAGATCCGGTTGTCGGCGATCAGGCACCCCTGGCCGTGCTCGATCGTGACGCCGCCGCCGATCGTTCCGTCGATCTCGTTGCCGATCACGACCATGTCCTGTGCATACCCTCCCCAGAGACCGTGCTGGTGCGAGCCCGAGAGGTCGTTGTAGACGACCGCGTTTCCGCGGCTGAACGTGCCCTCGAACGAGTTCGCGACGGCGAAGCGCAGGTCGTTCTCGAAGAAGACGTTGTCGTCGCTCCCCGTCGCCGACTCCAGTCCGCGATCGACGAGATCCTGACCCGCGTAGAGGAAGACCCCGTCGCCGCCGTGCGTCGCGCTGTTGCGCGCGACGAGGTTCCGGGAGCACTGCTCGAACATCAGGATCCCTGCGGAGTCCTGTCCGCGCCAGTAGACGTCGTGGCTGTAGCCGCGCACGCAGTAGTCGAAGACGTTGTGCGAGACGATGTTGTCGCTGGATCGGTACATCCCCAGCCCCCAGCCCGACAGGAACGAGAAGTCGTTGTCGTAGATCTCCGAGTTGTCGACCCGCGTCAGAAGAATCCCGTTCTGGCCCCGTCGCCCGCGGCAGCCGCGTACGAGGACGCCAGTCGAGTCGGTGATCGAGATCGCACCGCCGTAGTTCGAGAGCCACTCCGCCTGGTCGTTCTCGTGCGGCCGCAGCCAGTCGGAGAGGTCCTCCGCGTAGGAGGTCGAGCGCAGCCGCTGCCCGTACCAGCCGTCGAAGCGGACGTTCTCGATCGTGATCCCGGAACAGCCCTCGACGACGATGCAGGACTTGTAGCCCCCGATCAGACCGCCGCGGATCGTCACGTTGGTGCAGTCGACCAGGAAGATCCCGAATCCGGTCGCGGCGTCGAGGTCCTCCCCGGCCCGCTGACCTCGCAGCTCGACGTCCCGGAGATCGAGCGTCCCGCCGCGCACGCCCTCGAAGACGAGAACGGCCGAACGGTCGTCGCGAGCCGGCTTGATGTACGTGCCGGGCGCGAGCTGCTCGATCGGGTTCGAGCGCTCCTGCGGCACCGGCACGCCCTCTCCCGCGCTGCGACCGCGCAGACCGTCCTCGGATTCTTCGGGAGAAGAGCAGGCGAATGCGACGGAGAGACCGAGCGCGAGAGCGGTGACGGTTCGGAAGCGGCGAGCGAACTGGATCATGGTCGTCAAACGGGCGCCAGGAGGAGCGACGGGGCGCGCAGGCAGGCTCTCGGACGTGGAAGCGGGGTCGACGCTCACCATCGGCGCAGCTTACGGAGCGGAGTGCCCGGATGGAACGACGCCGATGAGACCTACACTGTGGACTCCACGCGCCCTTGCCCCGCCCCCCAACGACCGCGCCATGGCCCCTGAAAGCCCGACGGCAGCCGATCGAGCCGCGCACGGCGCGGACGTCCCGCCGACCGGCCTCACGCTCGAGACCGGCATTCCCATCTGCCAGACCGACCTCCCGCTCGACTGGTACCAGGAGGAGTTCCGTCCGTACGCGGAGGAGTACCTCGCCCTCCCCGACCGGACGCCGGAGACCGTGCTGCCGTGGCTCGACCGCTACGCGCTCCCGGCGATCGACCACTTCGGGGACGAGCTTCTGCTGCTCGCCCACTTCTACATGGGCGGCGAAATCGTGAAGCTCGTCGAGCGCTACGGCGGAGCCGTGTCGGACAGCTACGTGCTGGCCCTGCAGGCCGAGCGCAATCCGGAGCGACGGATCATCGTCGAGTCCGCGGTGCACTTCATGGCGGAGACGGTCGCGATCCTCAGCCACCCGCACCAGGAGGTCTGGATCACGAACCCGAAGGCGGGCTGCACGATGGAGATGCTCGCCAAGGACCACCTCGTCCTGCCGATCGCCGATCAGCTCGTCGAGCGCTACGGCGACGACCTCCTGACAGTGGCCTACATGAACACGTCGGGCCGCCTCAAGGCGCTCGCCGGACGAACGGGCGGTGCGGTGTGCACGAGCTCGAACGCGCACCACGTCGTCGAGTGGGCCAGGGAGCAGGGCAAGAAGCTCTTCTTCGTGCCCGACCAGCACCTCGGGCGGAACGTCTGGGACCGCCTCGGCCTCCACCAGACGCAGCTCCTCGCGCTCCCCGACCCTCAGAAGCACGGCGCGAACTACACGCTCGCCGACGTCGACGGAGGGCTCGACGCGCTCGACGCGGCCGACATGGTCCTGTGGGGCTCGTACTGCGGCGTGCACACGGTGTTCACGCCGGAGATGGTCGAGTTCTGGAGGCGGGACGGCCGGACCGTCCTCGTTCACCCCGAGTCGCCGCTGGAGACCGTGCGCGCGGCCGACGGCAGCGGCAGCACGAACTTCCTGTGGCAGGCCGTGATGGACGCGAAGCCGGGCGAGCGCCTCGCGATCGGAACCGAGGGGCACTTCGTGCGCAACGCGCGCACGGAAGGCGCGAAGAAGGGCGTCGACATCGTCCACCTCGCGGAAGTCCCCGGATCGCTCGCCGCAGGGTGCGGCTGCGCGACGATGAGCCGGAACGATCCTCCGCACCTCGCGGGGATGCTCGACCTCCTGCGCAAGGGAGAGGCGCCGGACGCGAACCGCGTGCTCGCCGGGGACAGCGTCAACGAGATCTCAGGCAGCCGCGACCGCCTCGACGACGGGGAGCGCGACGAGCTGAAGCGCGAGTCGCGCGCGGCGCTCGAGCGGATGATCGAGATCACCGAGCGCGCTGCCCGCTGACCCCGAATCGGGTCAGCCCTTCTCGACGTCCCAGACGGTCGAGCCGAAGTGGTCCCAGGGCAGCCGCCCTTCGTCACACTGCTCGTCCGTCGAGAACTGGACGTCGACGAAGTAGATGATGGCGCTCGGCTCCGCCGTGCGGAGGTTCTTGCAGCCGTGCGCGACGCCGGGGGGGATCCGCACGAGGCGCGAGTTGCCGTCCCCGAGCACGATACGTCGGATCTGCCCCTCGGTCGGCGACCCCTTTCGCACGTCGGCGAGCACGAGCAGGATCTTGTCGCTCGGGGGCACGTACCAGACGTCGGTCTGGCGCGTGTGGAGGTGGAACGCCTTGACGGCCTGGGGCTCCACGACGCTGTAGTTGATCTGCCGAACCTCGAACCCTGGGAGGTCCTTGTGGATGCCGCCGTCGAGCCGACCGAGCTCCGTCATCGCGCCGCCGTCGTCGTTGAAACGGCGGAGCTGAACGATCTCGACGCCCTCGATCATCGGGACGCCCGAGTAGTCCTGCTTGGAGTATGCGGCGAGAGCTTCGTCGTTGAACTGGGCCTTCGCGGCCCCGGTCGTGTCACTGGCAGCCATCTCTGCATTGTGACCGGCTCGCGGGCGCGCCGCCATACGGTGTCGCACACCGGGGCGCTGGTCGGCTTCGGTACGGTGCCGCACACCGCTCCGCTGCTCGACTGCCGAAAGGTGCCACGCGCGTCGCGTGG
>JBCCSK010000231.1:0-9416 GCA_039200205.1 Planctomycetota bacterium | reverse complement strand
GGTACGTCACCTCGCCCCGGTAGAGCGCGAGGACGTACTCCTTGTCGCGAATCCGACGATCCCATCCGGCCTGGGCCTCGGGCGCGAGCTCGTCGAGCTCCTCCGAGTACGGATCGCCCTCGTAGTAGAGCGGCGTGAAGTCCTCGTGCAGGCGGTACGGCGCGTGGGCCTCGAAGAGGTGCAGCCAGAGGAAGACGTCGTGCGCCCCGGCGTCCTCGAGCATCGCGTAGACGGCATCGATCGTGTCCGCACCGTCGCGGACCGCGCGACGCGCCGGCGCGTCGTAGCGCTCGAACCCCTGCCCGAACCCCGAGCGCCACGGGATCATGTGCCGCGCGGAGACCGCCGCGAACGTCCGGAAGCCCGCTTCGCGATACGCCTCGGCGAGCGTATTCGCGCGCTCGCTGAGCTGGACGACGTTGCCGACGATCCCGGTGTCGCGCACGGAGAGTCCCGTGAACATCGACGCGTGCGAGGGGTTGGTGATCGACGTCGCCGACACCGCGTTCTCGAAGCGCGTCCCGCGCTCGGCCAGCGAGTCGATCATCGGTGACCGCACGCCGGGCCCCCCGTCCGCGTAGCCGACGTAGTCGGCGCGGTGCGTGTCGGACGTGATGAAGAGAACGGTGCGCGGCGCACGATCCGGCTCAGGCGCAGCGAGCCAGCGCGCCGTTCCGACGAGCGCGCCACCGTCGGTCTCGGACGTCACGCGAAGCTCCACTGGCTCGCTCCGTGAACGCTCGAAGGGGAGCGTCAGCGTGGTCCACTCCGCTCCGACCTCGAACGTCTTCGCCGCAAGCTGGTCGCCACCCTCGACGAGCGCGACGCGGATCTCGGCGGCGGCGGCGCTCCCGAAGCGCTCCTCCGCGGATGCTTCGATCGCGATCGAGCCCGCTGCCGGCGCATCGATCGGCCCGCCGAGCACGACGCCCGGCAGCAGCCCGGTCGCCTCCCGCGATCCGTTCCCGATGGCGACGTGCGGCGGCGGCTGGAGGGGCGACGGCAGGCGCGCCGCCGCGGAGCGCCGAACGAGCTCCAGGTCGAAGAACGCCGACTGGTGCGTCATCTCCTGGAAGTGGAGCTCGATTCGATCGATCGAGCCGCTCCGACCGTCGAGCGCCGAGAGGTCGAACTCGATGGTCTCGGGGTCGAGCGTCCGGTTTCGCTCCGCGTCCTCGGAGCGATAGGTCTCCTTCGAATCCACCGCGACGACGGCGGCGACGCGCAGGAACCCCAGCGTGGCGTAGCGCAACCGGACGAGATCGAAGTCCGCGAGGTCGGCCTCGAGTGGAACCTCGATGACGACGGGCGGCTTCCCCGGCTTGACCGCCACGCAGCGCGTCGCGATCTCGGGCACGTCACCCGGCTCGACGACGCGGGCGATGAGCCCGGCCTTCTGGGCGATCGCGGCGGCACCCGAGTCGGCGATCTCGACCGTCAGCGCGACCGACTCGTCGGCGTCGGGCCAGTCGCCCTCGACGACGGAGAGCGGGATCTGGACGGCACTCGGTCCGGACGGCTCGACGCCCGGTCGATCTCCGCAGGCCGCGAGCGCGAGAGCCGCGACGAGCCACGCCCGAGCGGGCCGCCGGTCCACGCGTCTGGTCATCGACCACAGTCTATCCGTGGCAGATCGCCGGAATTCCTGAGGGGCCGGCCGGCCCGCCCGCGCTGGGACGGGTGGAGACGAAAGGAGCTCCCGACGCCATGCAACGAATCGCAAACGAACGAGGGCCGAGCCGTCGCCGCCCCGTGTCCACCCTGACGCTGCTCCTCGCCACCCTCGCCTGCGCCGCGTGCGGCGGCGGGGGGGGCGACGACGACAACGACCAGCCCCCGCCGCCCGTGAACGCCGTCTGGGATCAGTTCGACTGGGACGCGGCCGACTGGTCCTGAAGAGGCGTCGCAACGACGTCCGTGAGCGCCAGCACGCCCGCGGGCGTGTCCCAACCCACGACACTCGCCCGCAGGTGAACCGCACCAGCGGCGCGCTCGTCGCCGGGCGCGAGCGCAAGCGCCGACGTCCAGCCGTCCGGTGTGAACGTCCGCCCGTCCGCGTCGATCCGCCCGCGCGCCTCGATCCGGAGGTCGTCGGGTCGGAACCCCGAGTCGCGGATCGCGCGTGGAACGGACGCGAGGTCCACGGCCGTCGCGGGGCCGCAGCGCAGCGTCACGAGGTTGATCTGCAGGTCGATGTCGATGTGGTGAACGCCTCCCAGGCGCTCGAGGCCGTCTTCGACGGCCACGACTCACGGCGTTCACTCCATGCCGAGCGCCTTCACGGACACGGCCTCGACGCCGCATGTACCGGTCGTCGCAACGCCCGGGATCGAGGGCGCCGCGCACGCGCCGAGGAACACGAGCGCCGACGAAGAAGAGAGGAACCGCATGGCTGGTGTCGGACTCAGAAGTAGAAGCGGAAAGAGAGCAGCGCCGCCCAGTCGCGGCGCCCGAGAACGTCGTCGATCTCGTTGATGAACGGCAGCGCGACGCTCGCCTGCACGAGGAGGTCCTCGCGCGGGAAGACCTGAACACCGGGGGCGACCCAGCCGAGGGCGCCCTCGTCACCGGTCCCTCTCCCGTCGCGTTCGCTCTCGAAGCGCTGCGTCAGGAGGAGCTCGAGGACGGGCCGCACTTCGGTGACGTGGTGCTCGGCGTCGAACGTCGCCGGTCGCAGCCGGTACCAGTAGGAGAGGCCCGCGTGGATCTCGGTCCCCATCTGGAAGCCGCCGTCCTCGTCGTTCCACAGCGCGTGCAGCTCGGCCGAGAATCGATGGCGATCGCGAATCCGCGTCCACACCGCGCCGGCTCCGATACCGAGGCTGCCCATGCCCGGCTGGAGCAGTCGTGGGAACGGGCCGTTCGGCCCGCGCAGTGCGTCATCGTCGCCCGTGGGCAGCCGGAGATCAGCGAAGACGGCCCAGCGCGTCGAGGCGAGCACGTCGTCCGCCTGGAAGAGTGAGCGCTGCACGCGCAGCTCGACGTCACCGAGCGCCGTTGCGTCGTCGGTCGAAGCGCCGAACGTCGCGTCCCGCTGCACGAGCGGCACTTCGATCTCGAAGCCGGTCCTGCCGTCGAACGACCACGCCAAGCGCGTCGTCAGGCGAGACTCCTGCAGCTCGTCCGCCTCGAAGAAGCGCAGATCGGCTCCGAGCTGGGGCGTGTTCGGCGAGGGGATTCCGCCGTTGCGAACCAGGATCTGCGCCGAAGCGGGACTCGCGAGCGTGAGTCCGAGAAGCAGAGGGCACATCGCCGATCGCATGGGAAGAGGATGCCAGTCCTGCGACTCGGCCGCCAACGCCATACCACGGGACGCGCCCGCGGCGGCCCCTGCGCTGGTAACGTGACACGGCCCTGGTAACGTGACTTGGCGGTTCCCCCGTCGTCCCTCGCCGTGAAGCGCCTCCTCTCCCGAGCCCTCGTCGTCGTCGGCGTGCTCGCCGTGACGTTCGCCCTTCTGGAGGTCGGCTATCGGATCGTGCTGTCTGCAAAGGGGGAGTCCCACTCCGCGACGGCGCGGCGCGCGGGCTACATCGGTCAGCTGGACTGGATCGTCCGACCCCACGGCCCGATCGCGATGGGCTCGTTCGAGTTCGAGGAAGCGTCGGAGGAGGACCTCGGGCGGCCGATCGAGGGCGCCGTGCTGTCGCCGTACCTCGGCGTCGAGCGCGTCGCGCTGATGGAGACCTACGTGCCCGGCGCGCGCTACTTCGAGACGCCCGAGGCCGACTCGACGTTCGACGTCGTCATCGTTGGCGGCTCCGTGGCCGCGATCCTCGCGGCCGACGAGCCGGCGCGCGCGGAGATCGAGAGCGTCCTCTCCGAGGACCCGCGACTCGCGGGGCGACCGATCCGCATCCACGGCCAGGCGCGCCCGGGGTTCAAGGCGCCGCAGACGTCGATCCTGTGCGACCTGCTCTTCCAGCTCGGCTGGCGCCCCGACCTCATCGTCCTGCTCGACGGCTTCAACGAGGTCGCGCTGGCGAACGAGAACCGTCGCATGGGCGGGCACCCGCTCTACCCGCCGATCCCGACCTGGGCGCACCTCGCGCCCGACATCGACACGACCTCGACGGACATCGACCGCCTGGTCGAGATGGAGCTCGCGCAGCGCGAAGCGCGCCGACTCCTCGAGCGGACCGTGCGCTGGGGCCTGTACCGGAGCGCGATCGCCTCGCGCCTCATGGACGCGCTGATCTCGCGGCCGACCGCGCGCCACTCGCGCGCGCTGCGCGACCTCGAGCTCCGCCGCAACGACGGCTCGATGCCGCTCGCGCTCCGCGGCCCCGCCGCCCCGGACGGCCTCGACGAGGCGCTCGCCGGGATGATCGACACCTGGCGCGAGTCCTCCATCAGCCTCGACGCCGCGTGCGACGCGCGCGGGATCCCGTTCCTCCACGTGCTGCAGCCGACGCTCTACGACCCCGGCGCCAAGCCGATCAGCAAGAACGAGAAGCGGCGCTGCCTGATCTCGGACGAGTGGCGCGAGGGCGTCGTGGGCGGCTACCCGCTGCTGCGCGAAGCGGGCGCGGAGCTCGTCGCGCGCGACGTCGATTTCCGCGACGCCTCCAGGATCTTCGCCGACTGGGAGGGCGACCTCTACTACGACTCGTGCCACGTCGCTCCGGCGGGTTCGCTCGAGATCGCCAAGTTCATCGCGCGCGAAGCGCGAGCCCTCCCCCACCTCGCCCCCGCCGATCGCTGACGGCGCGCCGATCCCATGAAGTCATTCCTCGCGCGAAACTGGCCCTTCATCGTCATCCCGATCGTGATCGTTCTGATCTTCGTCGCGGTCATCCTCTTCATGGAGGACGGCGATCCCGAGGCGGGCTTCAGCTATCCGCTGTAGTCGGGGACGCGTTGACGGCGGACGCGCAGCCGAGCAGACTCCGGCGGTGAAGGGAGCGATCGTTCGAATCGAGCTCGCAGCGTGCGCGTGGCTGGCGCTCGCGTGTCTCGCCGCGTGCGACTCCGGTGACCTCGGCCTCGCCGACTCGGCGAACGGCGAGCTGCGCCCGCTCGTGACGCTGACCGTGCCCGCCGAATCGAACGGCGACTGGGACGTGTCGGACCCGAAGGTCGCGATCACGACGCACAACGATCGACCGGTGCTCTTCTTCAAGGAGGGCGACAGCGACGTCGCCGTCGCGTGCCCGACGCCGGCCGAGGCGCGCGGCGCGGGATCCGTGTCGCTGCGCGTCGGGAGCGATGGGCCCATCGAGTTCCGACTCGAGATCGGCGACCGAACGACTCGCACCATGCCGATGGGACCGACGCGGCGTCAGTGGCGCGAGCTCGTGTTCCGGTTCGACCGACCGCTCGGTGAGGACGAGGTCGGCGTGCCGCTCCGGATCGTGCGCACGTCGTCCGAGATGCCCGTCGTCGTCGAGGCGGTGCGCTTCCTCCCGTGACCTCGCACGCGGCCGGCCGCGGAGCCACGCTCGCCCTCGGCGCCGCGCTCGTCACCTTCGCCCTCGGCCTCGTCTGGTCGGCGTGGCTGGCCGACGACGCGTTCATCACGTTCCGCTGCATGGACAACTTCGTCCACGGCCGCGGGCTCGTGTGGAACGTCGACGAGCGCGTGCAGGCATTCACGAACCCGCTCTGGCTCTTCCTGCTCGCCGGGCCCTACGCGCTGACGGGAAGCCTCTACCCGATCGCGATCGGCGCCGGCGTCCTGGTCACCGCGGTCGCGGTCGCGCTCGTCGTCCGGTCGGCGTCGTCGCGCTGGACCGCGGCCGTCTGCGTGCTGGCCCTCGCGGGCTCGAAGGCGTTCCTGGAGTACTCGACGTCGGGCCTCGAGAACCCGCTGCTGCACGTCGCCGTGCTCCTCGCGGCGGGCGCGTACCTCGCACCGATCGACCAGGAGCGGCGCGCGGTCGGCGTCGCAGCCGCGACGACGCTCGCGTTCCTGACGCGGCCGGACGCGCTGCTGTTCACGGGCATCCTGTGCGTCGCGGTCTGGCTCGAGCGGCCGACGCTGCGGGCGCTGGGTCGGATGGCGCTCGCGTGGCTGCCCGCGTTCGCGTGGGAGGCGTTCTCGGTCGCCTACTTCGGCACGTTCGTCCCGAACACGGCGATCGCGAAGCTCAGCGGCGAACTCCCGCGCGCCGAGATGATCGACCAGGGCCTCCTCTACCTCGCGAACTCGCTGCGCTGGGATCCGCTGACGCTCACGACCGTCGCGGTCGCGCTCTTGACCTTCGCGCCGCGCCCCGGCCGCTGGCGCCGCCGCGAGTCGCTCGTGATGATCGCCGTCGCGCTCCACCTCGCCTACGTCGTCAGCGTGGGCGGCGACTTCATGAGCGGGCGCTTCCTCACGACGTCGTTCGCCGTGTCGGTGTTCCTGCTCGCGCGACTGCGCGTCGATCCGCGCGTGCTCGGAGCCGCCGCCGCCATGGCCGTCGTCCTCGGCGTCGCGACCGAGCGCAGTCCGTGGCGGCCGCGGCCGGGCCCGATGGCGTTCCTGGAGGCGCTCGATCCCGCGGGGATCACCGACGAGCGCGCGATCTACTACGCGTTCACCGGACTCGTCTCCGAGGGACACCCGACCTGGGGACGGATGGTCGACGGCGATCCGTACCCGCCGGCCGAGTACGCGCGCGCCCAGCTCGCCGAGGGTGAGCGCGTCCAGATCCACGGTCAGGTCGGGATGCTCGGCCACTTCGCCGGTCCCGGCGTCCACGTCCTCGACGTGATGGGGCTCGGCGATCCGCTGCTCGCGCGCATGCCGCTGCGCAGCGCGGAGGGAGAGTGGCTGTTCGCGAGCAAGCTCAACCGCTTCGGGCGCTACTGGCGCATCGGCCACCTGCGGCGGCCGGCGCCTCCGGGCTACCGGGAGAGCCTCGCGGCGGACGAGAACCTCGTGAGGGACGACGCGCTCGCGCGCTACTACGGCGCGATCCGTGCGCTGACCCGCGATCCGATGTGGAGCCGGTCGCGCTGGCGCACGCTGTGGGACTTCCAGCGCGGGCGGTACGACGACGACCTCGACGCGTGGCGCCGTGCGCACGCGGAGGCCGTGGAGCGCAGGGCGGCAGGCGATTGAGCCTTGCGGGCTCCGTCGCGCCCGCCTCCAATCCCCGGACAGACCAAGGATCACCGTGCGCGCCGTTCTCAGCCTCTCCCTCCTCGTGCCCCTCCTCGGAGCCGCCTGCGACGGCGCCGACGAAGAAACGGTCGCGGTCTTCGCAGCGGCTTCGCTGATCGAGGCGTTCGTCGAGCTCGCCGAGGCCTACGAGCGCTCCGGCCCGGACAGGCGCGTCGAGCTTCAATTCGGGGGATCGGCGACGCTCGCGACCCAGATCGTCAACGGCGCGTCCGCTGACGTTTTCGCGGCAGCCGACCGAACGACGATGGCGCGCGTCGTCGAAACGGGCCGCGCGAACGCGCCGGTGGCCTTTGCCACGAATCGCCTGACGATCGCGACCGCGCCCGGGAACCCGAAGCGCATCAGTGGCCTCGAGGGCCTCGCGCGAGACGACCTGCGCGTCGTTCTGTGCGGCCCCGATGTCCCCGCAGGCCGCTACGCGCGCGAAGCGCTCGGCTCGGCGAACGTCGACGTGCGTTCGATGTCGGACGAGCCGAGCGTCAGAGCGATCATCGCCAAGATCGCCCTCGGGGAGGTCGACGCCGGGATCGTGTACGTCACGGACGCAGCCGCGTCCAAGGCCGTCGACTCGGTCCCGATCCCCCAGGCACAGAACGCGCCGGCGAGCTACGAGGTGGCGACGATCGACGGTGCACTGGGGTCTCCCTTCACCGCGTTCCTGGCCTCCCCCGAGGCCCAGGCCATCCTCCAGCGCCACGGCTTCGGAATCCCGTGAGCGAGGTCCGACGACCGTCGCCGCCGGCCGTCGTCGCCCTCGCGGCGATCGCCGCGCTCTTCCTCGTCCTGCCGCTCGTTGGCCTGCTCGCGCGCGCACCGTGGGCGCGCTTCGGCGAGCTCGCGGCGAGCGACGAGGTCCGCGACGCCCTCGTCCTCTCCTTCGTGAGCTCGCTCGCGGCGGCCGGGCTCTGCCTCGTCATCGGCCTGCCCCTCGCCGCCTGGCTCGCGGGCGGATCGACGCGACTCCGTTCCCTCGTCCGCGTCCTCGTCGCGCTCCCGATGGTGCTGCCGCCCGTCGTCGGCGGCGTCGCGCTCCTGCTCGCCTATGGCCGCGGCGGAATCGTCGGAGGGCCCCTCGACGACCTCTTCGGCTTCGCTCTCCCGTTCACATTCGCCGGCGTCGTCGCGGCCGCGACGTACGTCGCGCTGCCGTTCTTCGTCCTGACCGTCGAGGGCGGTCTGCGGTCGGTCGATCGACGCTACGCGGACGCCGCGGCGACGCTCGGCGCGGGACCGGCGCGCGTCTTCCGCACCGTGACCCTGCCGATGGTCGCGCCGAGCCTCCGCGCGGGGCTGCTCGTCGCGTGGGCGCGCGCGCTCGGCGAGTTCGGCGCGACGATCACGTTCGCGGGGAACCTCGCGGGCGAGACGCGGACGATGCCGCTCGCCGTGTACGTCGCGCTCGGGACGGAGCCGGAGGCGGCGATCGTCCTGAGCGTCGTCCTCGTCGCGATCTCCGCCGCGATCCTGTTCCTCCTCCGCGAGCGCTGGTTTCCGCTGCGATGAGCCTCCGCGCCGAGATCGACCTCGCGCGCGGCGCGCATCGGATCGTGGCCGCCCTCCAGGTCGGCGCCGACGAGACGATCGCGCTCGTCGGGCCGAATGGCGCCGGCAAATCGTCGTGCCTCGCGGCGATCGCGGGGATCGAGCGCCTCGACGGCGGACGGATCGTGCTCCACGAGGACGTGCTCGACGGCGGACCCGGCGGACCGTTCGTCCCGCCGGAGCGGCGCAATATCGGCGTCGTCTTCCAGGACCCGCTCCTCTTCCCCGGCATGTCCGCGCGCGACAACGTCGCGTACGGGCCGGTGAGCGCGGGCCGCCCGCGGAGTGAGGCGCGCGCGATCGCGGGCCAGTGGCTCGGCCGCGTCGGGATCGACGAGCGCCACGCCGGCGCACGTCCCTCCGCGCTCTCAGGAGGCCAGGCCCAGCGCGTCGCGCTCGCGCGCGCGCTCGCGTCGAGTCCGCGCGCGCTCATTCTCGACGAGCCGCTCGCGGCGGTCGACGCGTCGGCGCGCCTCGCGCTGCGCCGGACGCTGCGCGAGCACCTGTCCGGCTTCGAAGGACCGCGCGTCATCGTCGCGCACGACATCGCGGACGCGATCGCACTCGCTGATCGGATCGTGGTCCTGGAAGCGGGGCGCGTGGTTCAGGCGGGGACGGCGCTCGAGCTCGCGGCCCGGCCCGCGTCGCCCTACGTGGCCGACCTCGTGGGCCTCAACGGGCTCGCCGGCCGCGCTCGAGGGCGCGTCGTCGAGGTCGGGACGACGACGCTGACGACCGCCGACGAGGCGGAGGGCGACGTCCT
>JBCCSK010000230.1:0-9537 GCA_039200205.1 Planctomycetota bacterium | reverse complement strand
CGAGTCCCTCGAGGATCTCGGTCTTCGACTCGCCGACGAAGCCGCCGGCGGGCATCGCCGGGTTCGCCGCCGTCGGCCTGTGCAGGCCGCGGTACTTGATCGACAGCCACAGGCACCACAGCACGACCGGGACGTACGTGATGAAGGGCGGCCAGAACTCCCAGCGCGTGAGCCGCAGCCAGCGGCCGCGCAGCATCCGTCGTCCGCGGTGCGTGAAGAGCAGCGGCACGATCCGGAACAGCTCCAGCAGGACGACGACGAGCCCGATGATCCACGGCAGCTGGCTCCAGCCGAGGCCGCCGATCGACTCGGCGAGCCGCTCGCCCGCGTACGCGGCGACCGCGACGAGCGCGGGCGTCCACAGGACGCCTGCGATGAAGAAGAAGACCGCGAACGTCAGGAAGCGCGTACGCAGGATGCCGGCGGCGACGTACGTCGGCAGGCGCAGTCCGGGCGTGAAGCGCGACAGGAAGATGACCGCGATCCCCTTGCGATCGAACCACGCGCTCGCATGGTCGACGGCACGCTCCGGGACGATCCACTTGAGAGGCGGGTAACGCAGCGCCGGTCGACCGAGGAGTCGACCGACCGTGTACAGCATCATGTCCCCGACGAAGATGCCGCCGAAGCACGCGGCGCTCGCGGAGACCAGCCCGATCCGACCGTCGGCGACGAGCAGCCCGGCCGCGATGCAGGCGAGGTCCTCGGAGACCAGCGTGGCGAGCGCGAGCAGGGCCAGGACGGCGAGGAACGCGGGGCCTTCGAAGGGCGGGATGCTTTTCGGGTCGAAGTCTGCGGCGGCGGCCTCGACGCGCTCGGCCGCGGCGTTCGAGCGCGACGAGGCGGCGTCGGCCTCGACGCGCTCGACGAAGGACCGCACCGTCTCCGCCACGAAGTCCGGCTCCGTCCACGGGATGAAGTGGCCCCGCGGGGCGGGGATCACCGTCAGCTCGGCTTGCGGGACGATGCGCGCGTGCTCCTGGGCCGCGGCGAGGGGCACGAGGAAGTCGCGCTCGCCGTGCACGATCAGCATCGGCGGCTCGAAGGCCTCCAGGATCGGCCGGAGGCGGCGCTGGTCCGAGTCGTAGAAGTTCCGCGCGTACTCGATCGACAGCATCGACCGGTCGAGCGCGCCGAAGTGGGGGATGAGCCAGCGCGCGGCGCGGAGGGCCGCGAGCTGCAGCCCGTGGATCCCCTGGTTGAGGGTGTGGTCGCCGAGGAGCTCCAGCTCCTCGACCCCGATCGCTGCGAGGAGCGTCAGTGAAGCGACGCGGTCGGGCGCGGCGTCCCAGATCTCGAGCCCGACGCCGCCGCCCATGCTGAAGCCGAGGACGTGGGCCGACTCGATCCCGAGCTCGTCCAGGAGATCGAGCGCGTACGCCGCGTGCGCGCGGATCGAGTAGTCGCCGACGGTGCGCGACGAGGCTCCGAACCCCGGAAGATCCGGAGCGACGAGCCGGAACTCGTCCTCCAGGAGGGGAGCGATGTCACGGAAGTCGTAGGACGATCCCGGGCTCCCGTGCAGCATCAGGAGCGTCGGGCCGTCGCGTGGACCGCGGTCGCGGTAGGCGAGACGCACGCTGCCCGGCTCGCCCTTGCGCGCGCCGTCCCCGGCGCGCTCGAAGACGTCGGTCGAGGCGCGGTCCGGCGGGACGGGAGGCTCGGGCCGGCCCCGCGACATGACCAGCCACGACGCGACGAGCAGCAGCCCGTACCCGATGAGGATGCGCCGGACGAGGCGCCCGCCGCCGCTCGACGAGCGCTCGGGCGCCGGCGATGTGCTTGCCTCCATCGCCGCTCAGCTCGCCCGGTCGAGAGTGACGGGCGGCTCGCGCTGGGTCTCGTGCGGAGCGCCCGCCGCATACGCGATCGAAACGCTCGACGGAGTCACCTCGACGAGGCACTGGCTGCGGGTCGCGGCGTCTGGACGGGACATCGACGGCGTGAACGCGCTCGGGCCGTCGACACCGACGTGTGACTGGTACCGCTCGAGCCGCTCCGGCGGCGGGGGCGACTCGCTCCTCCCCACGAGGTCGTCGTAGAGCGCGCGGCGCGAGCGCTGGACCTCGTCCTGCTCGTAGCTCGACGAGACGATCGGGAGCTGGCGCTCGGCGACCGGGTCGATCGCGAGGTCGAGGCCGTCCCAGCGCGCGAGGAGCGCCCTGCCGCTCGGATCGACGACCGCGACGACCGAAGGTCGGTACGGCGCGAGGTCGCGCGGGGCGAGACGGCCCCAGGCGGCCTCGGCCGAGGTCAGGTCGGCGAGGTCGCGGACGAGAAGGCCGCGGCTGCGCCATTCGGGCGGGGTCGGGCCGCGCGTCTCCCGGTAGCCGTTCAGGAGCGCGACGGTGACGCCGTGCTCGTTGACCGCGATCCACGTCCCGCCCGCGTCGCTGTCCGCGGGCGAGAGGTAGCGCACGCCCGAGCCGGCCTCCGCTTCGCGCGGCGGCACCTCCGGCCCTCGCGTGCGCAGCTCGTCACGGTTGAACCAGAGGCGGTAGGAGGACGCGCCGCCCTCGACGCGGTGCGTCCACGTCAGCGTGCACACGCGTCGGCCGACGCGCGCTCGCGCGCTCGCTCTTCGCTCCAGTGGCGCAGCGTCGAGGGGGCGACGCCGAACGAAGGGTCGGTCTCGCCGCCGTGCGAGCGGACGGCGATGGCGATCAGCGCGTAGTGGTGGACCGTGTGGCTGACCAGCGACTGCAGCTCGCGTGCGACCGTCGATGCGATCCACGGCGATCCGTCGCTGCGCACGTCGACCGGCGTCTCGGTGGCGTTCCGAGGATCGCCGGCGATCGCGCGGAGCCGATCGCAGGCGCGGTCGATCGCTGCGATCGCGTAGTCCGGGTCGGTCTCGACCCGGGGATCCCTGTCGCGGGCGTCGTAGTCCACCTGGATCCGCGTCTCGCCGGCCTGGGCCTCGAACGCGTTCAGGAACCGCTCGTAGAAGTCGACGACGTGGCGGAGGTGTGGGCCGACGCCGGAGAGTGCGAGCGTCGGCGCGCTCTGCGTGTACGCCTCGCCGTCCAGGGCGCCGACGAGGTCGCGGCCCTGGCGCAGGACGGTCAGATTCTCTTCGACGAGCTGAGCGACTGTCGAGGTCATCGGGTCGAGTGGGGGAGCGCGGTGCGTGCGGTGGGGGGCTCGGGCTCCGGCGGGATCGGGCGGGACGGGGTGAAGGTGCGTTCCACGGCGCGATGAGCGGCCCGTGCGAGGTCCTTACGGCGTTCGCTGCCCCCCGTGGCCGGCGCGGCCACGTTTTCGGCGGAGAAGGTTACGGTGGCGTCTGTGCGCCTCTGCTTCAAGAACTGCAAGAAATGGGGCGCGAAGGGGGCGTCTCCGTACCAGCAGACGGTCTCCCAGGCGGGCCGGGAGCCCTCGGGGGAGTCGTAGTGGAGGGACGCGCAGCGCACTTTCAGGCCCATTTCGACCGGGACCTCGAAGAGTGACGGCTTGAACGCCTGGACGGCGGACCCGTCCGTGGTCGTCCCCTCGGGGAAGATGATCACCCCCGTCCCCCGGTCGAGGACCCCCCGGACGGCCGGCAGGATGCGGGTCAGGTCCCGCTTCTTGCTCCGGTCGACGAAGAGGGTGCCGGTCGACCGGGCCAGCAGCCCCGCGACGGGCCAGCTCGCGACCTCGGACTTCGCCAGGAAGCGCGCGTCGAGCCGGGACAGGAGCACCGGGATGTCGACGTAGGAGAGGTGGTTCGAGACCAGGAAGAAGGGCGCCTCGGGGAACGGGCCCTGGTAGCGGGCCCGAACGCCCATGACCCGGAGCATCCCCTTCGCCCAGGAGCCGACCCAGAACCGCTGGAGCCCCTTGTCGGAGCGCGGAACGACCCACGCCACGGGCCGCGTCACGAGCCAGCCCGCGTAGAGGGGCGCCGTGAGCAGCGCCATGAGGGTCAGTCGGATCGGGACGCGCAGCAAACCTCGGCCCGACGCGCCCGGAGGGCGGTTCGAGGGGGCCTCCTCGGGCGGGCGAGTGTGCCGGGTCGGCCGGACGAGGTCGAGTCCGAAGCCCCCTGGGCAGGGTCCTCAGCGCTCATCGGCGGTGTCCTCCTGGTCCGCGCCTGCGGGGCGCAGGGTCACGTGGGCCGCGACGCCGCTCACGAGCGGCGGCACCTTGGCGCGCCAGCGCTCGTCCCCTTCGCTCGCGCGGATCTCCAGGCTGACGCCCGACGGGACCAGCGCCCGGGCCTTGCCCGAGGGGAGTCGTTCCACGCCGAACGTTCGCTCGCCGGCTGCGACGACGATCGTCGCGCGCGCCCAGACCTCTTCGCCGGTCGCCGACGTCGCGATCTCCGTCGGCGGCAGGATCTCGACGCCGGCGAGCGGCGCCGACACGACGTGGGGCTCGTCGCCCAGCGCCTCGACCTGGAGTTGTCCGATCGACTCACGCGTGACGGCGTCCCCGAGCGGGCTCTCGACCTGCAGGCCGTGCACGCCGCCGATCACGCCCTCGAGCGTGGCGAGGCCGCTCGCGTCGGTTGCCGTGTCGATCACGGGCAGCGCTGCGACGAGGGGGGCCTGCTGACGACCCCAGCTGCCGCCGACGAGCTCGCGCGCAGTCGAGCGCGCGCGACGGCCCTGGACCGTCGCGAAGAGCCGCTGGGCCGCGCTCTTGGCCAGGACGATGAAGTGCCCATCGATCACGCGCGGCCGGCCGTCCTCGTGACGGAACACGATCCGCGGATCGTCGGGGACGGCGGCGCGGACGGCGACGTCCTTCATCGGCTCGCCGAACGGATCGAGGACGAGGACGCGGAAGGGCTCCAGACGCTCGCGGCGGAGCGGACGGTCCAGCGTCGTCTCGCCCCGTCGCGCCTCGTCGAGCAAGACGAGGAGGGCCGCGTCGGTCGGGCGCTCTGGCAGTCCGAGGAGCATCAGGTCGCCGCTGTGCCCGTCGAGGCGGAGCACGATCTCGTCCTGGTCGGTCCCGGCCGCGTCCACGAGCGACAGGTCGTAGATTCGCCGGAGCCGAACGCGACCCAGGAACTGCGCGCGATCGTCGAGCGTGACCCGGAGCCTCGCCGCGATCGGGCGTGGCGCAAGCGACGCGAGTGCGACGCGCTCCCCGCGGTGTTTCTCCCACGCTCCGACGGGGACCTCGACCTCGACGGGCAGAGCGTCGGGGTGGTCGAGTCGCGCGATGAGCGGCGCGCCGTCTGCGCCGTGCAGCTCGAGGGCCGTCGGGTGGCTGCCGAGCATCGCCGAGAGCGACGTGAGCAGCGTCCCCTGGGTCCCACCGACTCTCTCTCCCGCGGCGCTCCGCACGGACAGTGAGGTCAGGCGCACCGGGTCGATCTCGGGCACGTAGCTGAGGTCGACGATCGCCTCCAGGCGGAAGTCGATCGGGTCGTCGAGCGCGGGTGGGCGCCGCTGGGTCTCGCGCCGTGTGCTCCTCGTCTCGGGCTCGGAGCGTTCGCGCGCGTCGGCTTCCGCCGCTCCGTTCGCGACGGCCTCGCGCGAGCGGCGGGCGATCCCGTCGTCGATGGGCGCCTCGAGCTCTGCGAGATTCACGTCGTTCTCGCGGACCACCGGCTTCGGAGCGAGGTCGAGCGGGTCGACGGCTGCACCGTCACTCGCAGTGGGGGCCGCGAGCTGGAACGCGACGACGCCGGCGACGGCCGCGCAGACGGCGGCTCCACCGATCAACGGGACCGTCGACGTCGCGCGCGCGACCTCCATCTTCGTGGCGTGTGACGCGGCCGAACGGACGACGACGTCGCGGACGGCCGCGAGTCCAGCCACGCCGCTCTCGCCGAGCTTCACCGCGGCGGGAACGGCGAGGCCCACGCCGGAGAACGTCTCGGTCGCGCGGCCTCCGAGGCTCGCCCGCAGCTGCTCCAATCCGCGGTGGAGCTGGACGCGGACCGTGCCCGGAGCGCGGCCGAGGGCGAGCGCGATGTCCCGCGGCGGCAGCGAGTCCGTCACGTGGCTCCGTACGACGGAGCGGTACGGCTCCTCCAGCGCGTCCACCGCGTCGGAGACGAGTTCGATCGCCTCGTGCGCCGCCGCGGCGCGCGCGGGGTCGACGCTCGACGCATCCGGCGGCTCGGGCCCGTCGTCGAGGTCGGTGGGCCGCGGAGCGCGGGCGATGCGCTCGCGCGCCTTGCGGGCGCGGTTGACGAGGATGCCGACGAGCCACGGCACGAGCGGACGGGCCTCGTCATAGCGGTCGGCGCCCTCGACGGCCGCGAGGAAGGTCTCCTGGACCAGGTCCTCCGCGAGCGAGACGTCGCGGACCAGGTGCACGCCGAGCGCGAGCAGCTCGGGTGAGACGAGGTCGAAGACCCGGCCGAGCGCGGCGGCGTCGCCGCGCTTCCGATAGCGCAGGAACAGCTTTTGGGGGTCGCGGGTTCGCATGACGGCGGTCCTTCCGTCGGCCGCCCCGAACGTTACGGATCTCCGCCGAGAACGAGCTCGGGGCAGGCCTCCGCGAGCTCTGCGCGCAGCTCGTCGGGGTCGATCCCCGCGTCGTCGAGCCCGGGAACCGCCAGCCCGGGACACCAGTCGCCGACGGCGGCCAGCAGGGACGCGCGCCCGACCCCGGCGGCCTCGGCGCGCCGGGCCGCCGGCGCGAGGCGCGTCTCGGCGAAGCGCTGGAGCCTGCGCTCGACCTCGAGCGCGGCGGCGACGTCCGAGTCGCACAGCGCGAGCAGGCGAGCGGCGCCGCCGGGCGCGAGCAGTCCGAGGTCGCGATCGACGGCGCCCGCGCCGCGCCGGTAGCCGCTGGCGACCTGGAGGCCGGGAACGAACGCGCCCAGGGACTCGTCCGCGCGGAGGGCGTCGAGCGCCTCTTCGTCGGCGCGGTCGAGCGACACGGCGACGACGCTCTCCGACTCCAGCGCAAGCGCGCGCGCCGCTCCGGCGAGCGGACCGTCGGCCCACTGGACCGTCAGCACGCACTCGGCGTCGCGGGCGGCCGCGAGCCGCACGAGCTCGGCGGCGCGCGCTCCCGCGAAGGGAACGCCGACGAGGTCGGCGCCGAGGTCGACGACCCGCGCGACCTCCGTCGAGCTGCCGTCGGCTCGAAGGTCGACGCGGACCGGCAGCTCCGTCCACCGAGTCGAGAGCGGCGCGTCCCAGTCGCCGGCGTCGACGACCCAGCCGGTCGCGCCGGCGCGGACCGCGGCGGCCTCTGCGGCGCGGAGCGTCTTCGCCGACGCTCCCACGAACGGCTGCGCCTCGATCCAGACTCCGTCGATCGGGTGGCCGTCGTTGGTCATGTCTTCAGTCTGCCGGGATCAGCTCGTCCGCGGCCACCCGGCCGATGCGGCGGTCGCCGTTTCGCGGGAAGCGCTCCGCGGGGAGCGAGAGCGGCTCGTAGCCCGTGACCTCGAACTTCAGCGCGAACTCGGCTCCGACGGGCATGTCGTCACAAAGCGTCATGCGGTGCTCGCTCTCGTTCCTCGGAACAAGGGCCGTCGCGCCGAACCGCAGGGGGCTGTCGTCGAGGGCACCTTCCAGGTTCCAGTTCACGGTCAGTCCCTGCGAGGTCCTGTCGCCGGGAACCTCGATGTCGAGGTCGAGTCCGACCCGCTCGACCTCGTCGAGGACGACGAACATCGGCGGCGCGTCGTTTTCCGGGATGTGCGGAGCCGTGACGCTGACGACGCCCGGACGCGAGACGCGCCGACCGCGACGCGAGAGGCGGAGCTCGTACTCGATCGCGCCGAGGTCGGAGAAGCAGAAGCTGCCTCGGTGCCGGCCGTCGTTCTCGACGTGCCAGGCCACGGTGATCCGCTTTCGAACGGCGCCTGCACGTGCCGCTGTCAGCGCGTCGACGGGCACGGCGAAGACCTCGAGCCCCTCGACGGGTCGACCGCTCTGGGTCTCGACCGCTCCCGAGACCTCCGCGCCGCCGAACCCGAGGGTCGCCCGCGCCCGAACGCGCTCGATCTCGTCCAAGAGCATCTTGGCGAGCGTCGGCCCGAAGCGCTGCGTCAGGGCCTGGGCGTTGAAGACGGCGAGGGGATGGAGTTCGACCTCGAGCGGTGCGTCGGCGAGAAGGGGCAAGCACGACGCATCCACGCTCGCGACCAGGGGAAGCCCATCGGCCTTCTTCACGACGTGAAGAACGCGCGTCGGGACGTCCTCGTCGATGCGGCTCCAACGCGCCATCGTGAACTCCGTCTTCGCGGACGAGGACGGAAGCCGGAGGATCCAGCAGCCCGACCCACCGAACGACTCGGCCATGGCGCGCGCCTGGTGCGCATCGAGCGGACTCGTCGTGGTTCCTGGCGCGAGATGCGCGTGGAAGGTCGGGCGCCGGTCGGTCCGCTCGCAGTCGGATCCGTGGGTCACGCGGACCGGGACGCACGGGCCGATGCGCACCTCCCAGCGGTCCTCGTCTTCCGGGGCGCCCGTGTGCTTCGCGTTCCGTCCGATGTCTGGCCCGAGGAGGCCTCGCTCGTAGATCTCGGCGCTCCGTTCGGCGACGAGCAGCGGAGGAGGCGTCTGGCGGAGTTCGACGGCGCCGAGTGCGAGCAGGTCGGTGGAGCGGACGCGGCCGTTCGCGTCGGTGCGCACTCGGACGGAGACTCCGTTCTCGTCCTCGACCACGAAGCGATGGAATGGGACCGGGAGCTCGGCCCCTGCGTAGACGACCCGGGCCGCAACTGGGGCCAGCTCGAGCCCCGAGTCGAGGACCGTGCTCGCGCTGGCGACGCGGGAGATCGGCGCATCGCTGCGGGCCGACCCGGCCGCGTCGAGCTCCGCGAGCTCGGTCGGAGCCGACATCGGCGTCGCCCGCGAGGCCGGAGCCGAGACGACGCTGCGGTCGATCCGCTCGTCGCGCGAGGTCCCCTCGAGCCGCCAGGCGAGCGCCAGCAGGCCGAGCGGGACCGCGAGGAAGAGCCAGTGGCGAGCACGCATCGCCCGCCGTACGCACGTCAGGCCAGGCGGTTGGCGAGGACGTCGAGACCGTCCCTCTCGGCCGCCCGCGTCGGGGTCCACTCGCCCGACATGGTCGCCGAACGGTCCGCTCCGCCCGCCAATAGCACCTCGACCACCGGCAGGGCGCCCGCGCCGTCC
The DNA here is from genome assembly GCA_039200205.1 of Planctomycetota bacterium. Taxonomy (GTDB): domain Bacteria; phylum Planctomycetota; class UBA1135; order UBA1135; genus Saltatorellus. Next base: position 496 of record JBCCSK010000230.1, on the reverse strand, counting down.
GCCCGTCGCGCGGCACCCGCGACGGCGCTGTGCAGAGGTGTCAGGCGCGCCCCGTTCTCGGAGCGCGCGTTGGCGTCGGCCCCGGTCTCGAGCAGGAGCATGACGCCGTCCGGGTCGCCGGCGAACGCGGCGCGGTGCAGGGGCAGGAAGCCGGCCGGACCGACCTCCTCTGCGGACAGCGGGTCGTCCGTGAGAGCCCGCCGCAGCGCCCCCGGGCGTCCGAGCGCCGCCGCCTCGTGGACGTCGAGGTCCTCGCCGCCCGTCCGGCCGCGAACGGTCAGGAACAGCTCGACGAGCGCCGCGTCCTCGCGCTCCCGCGCCTCGAGCAGCAGGCTGCCACCGTCGAACCCCCGCGCCCTCGCGAGCGCGGGCTCGGCCTCGAGCACGACTTGCGCCGCCGGGACGTCGCCGTGACGCACGGCGCGCCGCAGCTCGGCGAGGCTGGGAGAATCCATACGCCAGAGTGTACGGAGGGCGAGCGCCCCAAACCCGGTTT
>JBCCSK010000229.1:0-9565 GCA_039200205.1 Planctomycetota bacterium | reverse complement strand
CCGAACGTAGAGCGCGCCGATCCCGCGCGGACCGTGGAACTTGTGGGCGGAGAGCGAGAGGAAGTCGCAGTCGAGCTCCGCCACGTCCAGCGGCGTCTTGCTCGGACCCTGGACGGCGTCGACGTGGAAGAGCGCGCCCGCCGCGCGGCACGCCTCGCCGACGCCCGAGAGGTCGCTGATCACGCCCGTCTCGTTGTTGACGAGGATGAGCGACACGAGGGAGGGGCCGAGGCGGATCGCCTCGAAGAGACCGTCGCGGTCCAGCCGCCCCTCGCCGTCGACGGGGACGCGGAAGACCTCGGCGCCGTCGCGCCCGGCGCACTTCACCGTCGCGCTGTGCTCGACGGTCGAGATGACGGACGGTCTCCCGGGGCGCCGGGTCCGCGCGCTGTGGAACGCGGTCGCGATGCTCTCCGAGCCGCAGGACGTGAACACGATGCTCGCCGGTCGGGTTGCGCCGACGAGCGCGGCGACGGACTCCCGCGCGCCGCGGACCGCACGGGCGGCCGCCTGGCCGGAGGGGTGCGTGGCCGAGGGGTTGGCGCCCGGTCGTCCGAGCCAGGGCAGCATCGCCTCGACGACGTCGGCCCGGGCCGCCGTCGTCGCATTGCAGTCGAAGTGAAGGAGATCCACGTCTCGCATTCTAGGCCGCCCCGGCGTCCTTTCCCGCCGGATCGGCCGCGCCGGGCGCTCCCGCCCGATCGAGCCCATACTGGAAAGAGCGCCCCCGATCGCCCACAAAGCTCGACGCGGTCCACGGACTGCAGCGACCCACCATGATCTTCGATCCCCTCTACTTCATCATCCTCGGGCCCTGTCTCCTGCTCGGGATGTGGGCCTCGGCTCGCGTCAAATCGAACTTCAGGAAGTACTCGCAGGTCGGCGTGACCAGCGGCATGTCCGGCGCACAGGCCGCGGCCGCCGTCTGCCGCGCGGGCGGCGCGAACGTCACGATCGAGCGCGTCGGCGGCTTCCTGTCCGACCACTACGACCCGCGCTCGAAGACGCTGCGCCTGTCGCCCGACGTGTACGACGGCCGCTCGGTCGCGGCGATCGCAGTGGGGGCGCACGAGGCCGGCCACGCGCTGCAGGACGCGACCGACTACGCGTGGCTCGGGTTCCGCTCGGCGCTCGTCCCCGCCGTCCAGTTCGGCTCCAGCACGTGGATCTGGCCGCTGATGATCGGGATGTTCATGGGCGGCGCGCAGTCGAGCCTCGGCGGGATGCTCGTCTGGGGCGGGATCGCCCTCCTCGGGGTGACCGTGCTCTTCCAGCTCGTCACGCTGCCGGTCGAGTTCGACGCGTCCAACCGGGCGAAGAAGGTCCTCGTCGAGGCCGACATCGCGCGCACCGAGGCCGAGCAGAAGGGGGTCTCGAAGGTCCTCGATTCCGCGGCGATGACCTACGTCGCGGGAGCGGTCTCCGCCGTCGCGACCCTCCTGTACTGGGTCATGGTCGCGACCCGCGGCGGCAGCAGCGAGTAGCGCGGGGGGGCCCTCGGGCTCCGGGGGGTGTACCCTCTTCGCCCCGATCCCCCCCAACCCGGCGTCCCCGCGCCGGCGGCTCTCGTGGACCGCCTCACGCTCGACTACACGCACGTGCTCGCCGACTTGGTCGGCGAGGCGCACGGCCTCGCCCCCGAAGCACTGAACGCGATGGCGGCGCCGTCCGAGGCCGCGCTCGCCGCCGTCCAGGCGCGTCGGGAGGGCGACCTCCGCTGGCTCGACCTCCCGCACCAGGACGACGTCCAGCGCGACGTGCTCGACTACGCGGCGTCGGTCCAGGGCCAGTTCGAGAACGTCGTCGTCCTCGGCATCGGCGGTTCGGCGCTCGGCAACCGCGCGCTGCACTCGGCGCTCTCCAGTCCGTTCCACGACATCGCACCGCCGCCGGGGGTCCCGCGGCTCTTCGTCCTCGACAACGTCGACCCCGACCTCGTCGGCGAGTTCCTGGACACGGTCGATCCGTCGAAGTGCGTCTTCAACGTGATCTCGAAGTCGGGATCGACGGCCGAGACGATGAGTCAGTTCCTGCTGCTGCGGCAGCGGCTCATCGACGCCCTCGGGGAGGAGGCGCACCGCAAGCACATCGTCGTCACGACGGACGCCGAGAAGGGCGTCCTGCGACCGATCGTCGAGTCGGAGGGCTACGCGTCCTTCGTCGTCCCGGACGGCGTCGGCGGTCGGTTCAGCGTCCTGTCGCCCGTCGGCCTCGTGTCGAGCGCCCTGATCGGGATCGACGTCCCCGGCCTCCTCGCAGGGGCGGCGGCGATGGACGAGCGCTGCCGCACCGCGCGGTTCGAGGAGAACCCGGCGCTCGTGTACGCCGCGATCCAGTTCCTGATGCAGTCCGAGAAGGCGAAGCCCATGGCGGTGACCTTCTCGTACAGCCAAAGGCTCGCCTCGCTCGGCGACTGGTACGCGCAGCTGCTCGCCGAGTCGATCGGCAAGCGCCGCTCGCGCTCGGGCGAGGACGTGTTCGTCGGGCCGACGCCGGTCTCCGCCGTCGGCGTCACCGACCAGCACAGCCAGGTGCAGCTGTACGTCGAGGGGCCGTTCGACAAGTGGTTCACGCTGCTCTCGGTCGAGCGCGCCGACCACACCGTCGAGATCCCGGCCGCGTTCGGGGAGCACGACGCGCTCGCCTACCTGGGCGGTCGCACGATGAACGAGCTCTTCGCCGCGGAGCGCGACGGCACGCGCATCGCGCTGACCGAGGCGCAGCGCCCGAACGTGACGATCGAGTTCCCCGCGGTGACGGCGCACGCCGTCGGCCAGTACATCTACATGATGGAGCTCGCTGTCGCCGTGATGGGCGAGCACTACGGCGTCGACGCGTTCGACCAGCCCGGCGTCGAGGCCGGCAAGGTCGCCGCGTACGCGCTGATGGGGCGCAGCGGCTTCGAAGAGCGCCGCGCGGAGATCGAGGCGAGCGGTGCGCGCACGCGCAGGACGGTCTGAGCCCGCCTTGGACACGCTTGAACGAATCACCGTCGGCGTCGGCCTGCACTCGCGCACCGGCGTCCCCGACGCCGGCTCGGTCCAGGCCGCGCGCCAGGCGGCGTGGGTCTCCGCGAAGACCGGCGCGCACGTCGCCCTCGTCCACGCCGCGTGGGCGGAGGACGGCAGCGGCCCCGTCGAGCTGCACTCCAAGGCGATGGACGAGCTCGATCAGCTCGCGACGTCGATGGCGATCGACGGCGCGCGCGTCTCGATCGACGTGGTCGAGGAGTACCCGTGGCTCGCGCTCTGTCGTCGCGCGATCCGCGGTGACGCCGAGATGATCCTCGCGGGGAAGCGCGCAACGACGGAGACCGGTCGGCGCCGCGTCGGAAGCACCGCCGTCAAGCTCCTGCGCAAGTGCCCCGCGCCGGTCTGGCTCGTCAAGCCCGACCACGACCTGACCTACCGGCACGTCCTGGCCGCGACCGACCTTTCGCCCGTCTCCGACGCAGTGCTCGCGGCGTCGGCGTGGGTGAGCTCACGGTCCGACGGCGAGCTGCACGTGCTTCACGCTTGGAACCTGTCGTGGGGTGAGCAGCGCGCCGCGGCCGACCTGTCCGAGGATGACTACTCGGCGAAGGTCGAGGAGGTCCGGGCCCGCGCCCTCGCGTCGCTGGAGCGCCAGGCCGACACGCTCGACGTCGACCCGACGCTGCACCTGGAGCGCGGCGACGCGCACATCGAGATCATGGAGAAGGTCGAGCACGAGCACCCCGACCTGCTCGTGATCGGGAGCCTCTCGAAGGGCGGTCGCGCGGGCTTCGACGTCGGGACGATCGCCGAGCGCGTTCTGGAGCAGGTCGACGAGTCGCTCCTCACGTTCAAGCCGAACGACTTCGTCTGCCCGGTCGTCCCCGACCAGGCCGGCTCGTAGGACGCAGCCTCGTCAGCGCTTGCCGAGCGAGTCACGCGCCTCCGAGCGCACCTCGTCGGACGAGTCGGAGCTTGCCGCGAGTTCGAGCGCGGCGATGACCCCCGGCTCGTCGAGGTAGTTGGCGAGCGTCTCCGCGGCCTCGGAGCGAACCCTGTACGACGTGTCGCTCGCGAGCGCGGAGAGGAGCGGGGTGACGAGCGCTGTGGATCGGTACTTCCCGTCGGCTTGACGCCAGACGTCCGCGCGCACGTTCGGGTCGGCGGACGTCGTGCCGATGCGGATCATCTCGTCGATGACCACGTCGGAGACGCTCCTGCTGTCCCTCAGCATCCGCCAGGCGTTCATCTTCTCCTCGACCGATGCCGCTGGATCGAGGATCGTGGCCTCCGAGTCCTGTACGAACTCGTTGTCCGCGTTGCGCGAGGCGATCCGCCTGAGCATCTCTTCCGTGTCAGGCGCCTTCGGCTGCGCCTCGGCAACGAGCGAAGCGACAGTCGCTTCGAGCCGCTCGATACGCTCGTCGTCCACGGCGCTCGCCTCCACGGAGGGCTCTCGAACGACGGACCCGGTTGCCACGGGGGCGAGCTCCAGGTTCGCGAGTCGAGCCTCGATCGCCGCGACGCGGTCGGCCAGCTCGCTCGCGGCTGCCGGCGCGACGCGCTCCGCACGCGTGGACGCAGCGTTCGCCGGGACGGCGTCGGGCGCCAGGACGAGCGCCGTCGCTGCTCCGAACGCGGCCCCCGCGACGCCCCCTGCGAGCGCGGCGGCCATCCATGCAGTGCTGCTCGTCAATCGCGCCATGCGTCCGCCTCCTCGGGGCGTACCCAGTCCTCGTACAGCTCGACGATCAGCGCGCGCGCCTGTCGAGCGTTGCCGTGCTCGGATCCGAACCGCGTCTCGACCCGGTCGTGGAATTCGAGTGCGAGGGGCTCGGCGTCCTCGAAGTCGCCCCGCTCTGCGAAGCAGAGGAACAGGACGCGCATCGTGCTGAGCGTCGAATCGTCGTCCGATCCGAGGATGTCGCGACGCAGCGCGAGGCCCCTGGAGGCGGCCTCGATCGCGCCGTCGAGATCGCCCGTCTCTTGGCGGCACGTCGCCGTCATCTGATAGACGTAGCCGAGGGCGACGTCCTCCCCCTCGATCGACTCGTAGACCGCGAGCGATTCCTCGAACGCCGAGAGGGCGCCAGGGGTGTCGCCGGCCCGAAGGCGCGTATCCGCGAGCTGGCGAAGTGCCTCCGCCGTCAGGCGGTTGCGCTCCACGAAGGCGACGTCCATCACCTCGATCGCTTCCTCGAAGTGCTGGAGCGCCTCCGCGCGCTTGCCTGCGCGACGGAGGACCATCGCCCGGTTGAAGATCGTCTTGGCGACGTCCGGGTGTTCCTCCCCGAGCGTGTCCCGACGCGCATCGAGCACCTCCGCCGTGATCGCGAGAGCCTCGTCGATCTCACCGAGCTCGAAGTGCAGTCCGCCCAGGTTCTCCAGCGTGATCAGCGTCGTCGGGTGCGCGGGGCCGAGCGCTCGGCTCTGCGCCTCCAGGACCTCGCGGTGCATCTCGCGGGACTCCTCGTACCGACCCGTCTGGCTCAGGACGGAGGCGAGGCTGGACCGTGAGCGGATCGTGTCCGGGTGGTCCGTACCGAGCGCACGCTCCTGCCGGCGCAGCGTATCGCGACGCAGGCGCAGCGATTCCTCGAAGCGGTCCTGTCGACTTCGGATGACGGCGATCGCGTTGTCCGTCTCCAGGAGGAGCGGGTGGTCCTCGTCGAGGGACGCCGCGAGGTGCGCGCGCGCCGCCTGGAGCTGCCGGTCGGCGTCGTCGTTCCGCTCCATCTTGAGGAACAGGATGCCGAGGTTCAGCATGGCCTCGCCGACGAACGGATGGTCGGGCCCGTGGGCTTCCGCGAGGCGCTCGATCGCATCGCGGTAGAGGTCGTGCGCTTCCTCCAGGCGGCCGCCCCTCGACATGGCGACCGAGAGGTTGTTGATGCTCCGCAGCGTTCGCATGTCGGCATCGCCGAGCGTTCGACGCTCGACCTTGACGACTTCGGTGAGGATCTCCGTGGCAGCCTCGTAGTCGCCGAGGTCTGCGAGCGTCAGGGCGATGTCGTTCTTGGTGGCGAGCGTGGTCGGGTGCTCCGGGCCGTAGACCTTCTCCTCCAGGGCGTTCGTGCGCGCGAGCTGCTCCGCGGCCTCGGTGAAGCGCCCGCTCTGTCCGAGGAGCTGACCGCGGGCGCCCATGAGATGGAGGGCCGCTTCGCTCTCGTCACCGAGCGCGGCGCTCGCGATCGGAAGGTCGGCCTCGACGATCGTGAGCGCGTCGCTGGTTCGTCCCCGCTCCTGAAGCGTCCGCGCGAGCTCGAAGCGAGCCAGGAGCGTCTTCGAATCGGCCGCACCGAGCTCGGTCGTCAGAAGGTCCGCGGACTGCCGCAGGTGACCCTCGGCGGCCGGATACTCTCCGAGCCGCCGGTAGCTCGCACCGAGCGTCGAGCGGAGGCTCGCCTCGACCACTGGCTCGTCGGGAAAGCGCCCGTCGAGGCGCTCTGACGCGGCGTCGAGAACCTCGCGCACGGTGACGTCGTAGCCGAGGCGGAGCGGGTCGATCGAGGCGAAGAGATCGTCGTTGAGGAACGAGTTGACCTCGTCTGCCACGCGCGCCTCGCGCACGGCCTCTCGGGCGCTCTCGTCGGCGCGGCCCTTGAGGGCGATGCTCGTCACCAGCCCCGCGAGCAGCGCGAGCAACCCCGCGGCGATCGAAGCCGCGAGGGCGCGATTGCGGCGCATCCACTTGCGCGCCTCTGCCCACGCTCCCGTCTCGTACGCGGAGACGACGCGGTTCTCCAGGAACGCGCGCACGTCGTCCGCGAGCGCCGACATCTTCGGGTAGCGGTCCTCGCGCACGGGCGCCATCGCGCGTTCGCACACCGCGGCGAGCTCAGCCGGCGCGTCCGGCGCGGCGACGCCAAGAGGCTCCGGACGTTCGGCCAGCAGCGCCTGGAGGACGTCGAGCGCGGAGCGCGATCCGTCGTTCGCCTGGTACGGCGCGCGGCCGGCGAGGAGCCGGTAGAGCATCGCGCCGACCGAGTAGATGTCCGCGCGCTCGTCGAGCGCCTCGATCTCCCCGCGCGCCTGCTCGGGCGCCATGTACGACGGCGTCCCCACGATGTCGCCGTCCATCGTGTACAGCGCCTCATCGCTGTCGCCCGATTCGTCGCCGCGCGGATCGACGTGGATCCGCCGTTCGTCGTGCTCTTGCCGCGCTGCGATGCGCACGTCGTGCCGGTCCTTCGTTCCGCGGACCCGAACGAGGCCCCAGTCCATCACGTAGACCTCGCCGAACTCGCCGACCATGACGTTCGCCGGCTTCAGGTCGCGATGCAGAACGCCCTTCGAGTGGGCGTAGGCCATCGCCTCGCAGACCTTCAGCAGTGCGCCCACCGCCCGCGTCGTCGACCAGCCGTTCCGGCCCTCGCGGGCGTCGGTGAAGACCTCCTCCAGCGTTCGCCCGTGGACGAGCCGCATCGTGAAGTAGACCTGTCCGTGGTCGTCGACGCCGAGCTCGTGCACGGGCACGATCCCGGGGTGCTCGAGCTGGCCCGTGACCTGGGCCTCTTCCAGGAAGCGCGCAACGGACTTGGGATCGAGCTCGGAGACCGGCGTGCCGGAGCCCGTGCCGGAGGAGCCCCGGCCGATCGCGATCTTCATCGCCGAGTGGCGGTGGAGGTCCTCGTCCCAGACCTCGAGGATCGCCCCCATGCCGCCGCGCGCGATCTCGCGGTTCACCCGGTAGCGCGACGTGTCCGGGGGGCGCGACTGGAGGCGATCGAGCGCGTTCGTCGAGGACGAGGGGGGCCGATCAGAGGGCAGCGTCTCGGACATGGGGGACCCGAGCGTACCCCCGAGACGACCAGCGCAGCACCCCGTCTTCTACGGGGTCGACTCCGTGAGCGCGGAGAGGGCGATCACCTCGCGCATCAGCACGCCTCCGTCGAGTCCGTGGCCGGTGAGAGTCACCGTCGGCGCCTCGGGATCCCAGTCGATCGAGATCGTCCCGAAGTTGGGGACGCGCAGGACGGGGCCGAGGCGGAAGCGGTTCGGCTCCTCGACGAAGTCTTCGCCCCAGTTGAACCCCGACGACGTGAAGTCGTAGAGCGGATAGGGGCCGTCCTCGTCCCGCGAGATCTCGATCAGGTGTCGATCTCCCGAGATGAACACGACGCCGTTCGCGTCGGCTCGATCGATGAGGTCGTAGAGGCGCTCGCGCTCCGCCGGCAGGTTGCCCCAGGCCTCCCAGCCGTGCTCGCTCGCGACGACCTGGATCGACGACGCGATGATGCGGAGGTCGGCGGGAAGCTGCAGCTGATCCTCCAGCCACGCCCACTGCTCGTCGCCGAGCATCGTCGCGTTCTGACGCTCGCTCGGAACGTACGGCCCGGCACCTTCGGGCTTGCTGGCGCTGCGGGTCAGCGGGGAGCGGTGGTAGCGCGTGTCGAGCAGGATGACCTGCACGCGTCGCCCGTACGGTCCGAACACCGCCGAGTGGTAGACGCCGCGGCGCGCGCGCCGGGGTGAGCTTGCGGAGACCTCGAAGAAGTCGAGGAACTCCTGCTGGGCGACGTCCTTGAGCGCCCATTCCGCGCCTGCGTCGTTCTTGCCGAAGTCGTGGTCGTCCCAGGTCGCGAGCACGGGACAGCTCGCCTTGAGTGCGAGCCAGCCGGGCTGCGCTCCGAGGTCGGCGTACGCGGCGTCGAACTCGGCGCGACCGGTCGGGATCTCGGGGATGTCGACGTAGACGTTGTCGCCGATGAAGAGGAACAGGTCGGGTTCGGTCGCGACGATAGCGTCCCAGATCTCCTGGTCCTTGTCCTCGCGGGCGCACGAGCCGAAGGCGATCGTGCGCAGCGTGCCGTCGTCGACGCGGTCGACGGCGGCGAGCGATGCGGCGCCGTGGGACAGACAGCCGCTGGCTCCGAAGAGCGCGAGCGCTCCGAGCGTCGTGCGGGCGAGGGGGGCGAATCTCATGCGATGACGTCCGAGTGAGGGCCGGCGCGTTCGCCGGGCCAGGTCACACTCTGCGCTCCCGGCATGAAGATCGCTCAAAGAGGGTCCGACTCCTCGCGCCGCGAGTCGATGCCGCAGCGGTTCTCCAGCGTGTTACGCGTCGTGATGCCGAGCTGCGAGCGCGTGGCGAGCATCCTCTCGACGAGCTCCGGCGCGAGGGGGTCGAGCCCGCCCTTCGCGACGTGAGCGAGCCAGAGGATCTTGGCCGTGTGCTCCAGCATGTCGAGCTTCTTGTAGGCGTCCATCAGGTTGGCGCCGAGCGTCACCGACCCGTGGTTCTGCATCATCATCACGTCGCTGCAGCGCACGAGATCGCGGATCGTCTCCGGAAGCTCGTCGGTGCCCGGGGTCCCGAACGGCGCCGTGGGAATGCCGCCGATCGTCACGATGATCTCGGGGATGATCGGCGCCTGCAGGTCGATGCCCGCGATCGTCATCGCGACCGCGTGCGGCGGGTGCGCGTGGCAGATCGCCTTGACGTCGGGGCGCTCGGAGTAGCTGACGAGGTGGATCCCGACCTCGCTCGAGGGGCGCGGACCGTCGTCGAGCGCCCGGCCGGGGGCCTCGATGTGCGCGACGGGGTGCGGCGCCCCGAAGCCCGTCATAGCGCCGGGCGGCGTGAGGAGGAT